>JBARHV010000258.1:0-22035 GCA_049799415.1 Silvibacterium sp. | reverse complement strand
GAACGATGATCTCCCGATCCTTATCGAGTTCTCCAGCCCGCGCCGGCAGCTCGCCCAGCGGGATCAGTTTCGCGCCCAGGTTGGCAATTTGATACTCATGCGGCTCGCGCACGTCGAGCACAAAAATATCGTCCTTGCTGTCCAGCCGCTTCTTCAATTCCACGGGAGTAATCTGCGGAATGCCGTTCTGTACAGGTGTGCCGTTCACTGAGGCCGTCTTTGGTTCGGGAGCAATCCCGCAAAATTGCTGGTAGTCGATGAGCTTCGTCACCGTAGGATTCTTCCCACAAACCGGGCAATCAGGGTTCTTCCTGAGCTTCAGCTCGCGGAAGCGCATGTTGAGCGAATCAACCAGCAGCAGCCGCCCAATCAGCGGCTCGCCCTTGCCGAGAATCAGCTTAATGACTTCAGTTGCCTGCATCACGCCCAGCAGCCCCGGCAGAATGCCCAGCACGCCCCCCTCGGCGCACGAGGGAACCAGTCCCGGCGGCGGCGGCTCAGGATAGAGGCAGCGGTAGCATGGGCCGTCTTTGGTGGCAAACACGCTGGCCTGCCCCTCGAACCGGTAGATCGAAGCATAGGCATTGGGCTTGTTGCCGCTCAGCACGCATGCGTCGTTCACCAGGTAGCGGGTAGGGAAATTGTCTGTCCCATCGGCAACGATGTCATAGTCCTTGATGATGTCGAGCGCGTTCTCGCTGGTTAGCATCGTTTCGTGCTTCACGATCTTCATGTGCGGATTCAGCGCCTGGAGCTTATCCGCAGCCGAGTCAATCTTCGGCCGTCCCACATCGGCGGTCGAGTGGATAATCTGCCGTTGCAGATTGCTCTCCTCCACCACGTCGAAATCCACCAGCCCCAGCGTGCCGATTCCAGCCGCCGCCAGATAAAACGCCAGCGGAGCGCCCAGCCCGCCTGTGCCCACGCACAGGACCTTCGCGGCCTTCAGCTTCTGCTGTCCTTCCATGCCCACTTCGGGCAGGAGCAGGTGGCGCGAGTAGCGCGCAATCTCGTTATTGCTCAATGCGGGCAAAGCCGCCGGATGTTCCAATGTAGTCGCCATAACTTTTCTCTTTCTACAAATTCTCTCGACTGTCTTCAGTCCCGACCAAAGAGAGGGCCTCAAAAGCTAGCACCAGGATGGCGGCGAAGCCGCGTGTGCCTGGACGGCCAGTCCCCCGTGCGTCAGCACCCGCCGGCTATGGAGGGGATGATCGATAGGGCATCCTTCTCGCCGACCCGGGTCGCGTCCTTTTCCGGAAGGTAGCGAATGTCTTCATCGTTCAGGTAGACATTCACGAACGACCGCAGCTTGCCTTCATCAGAGTAAAGATGCTTCTTCAGGTCGGGATGTTTCGCCGTCAGCGCATGCAGCGCCTCGCCTACGGTAGCTGCGTTCACGCTGACCGTATCCTGTTTATCGGAATACACGCGCAGCGGAGTGGGAATATGAATCTTCATCGGAAATCGTCCTTATCGGCTGAGGGAGACAAGTTGAGGAATCAGGCTGTGCGCCTGACTACAGAATGGGCAGGTCTATGCTGCTCAACCCAGACTCAACATCGTTCGGTTTCGAGTGCGGCCACTTCCACCGCTTCGTCTTCAAAAGCCTTGTCATCTTCCCCGGCCCCGGTCAACAGAAACGAGTTCGTCGCCTGTGCAACGCCCTTTGCGACTGAGGTAATCACATAGGAGCAGCCGAGCCAGTGTGCCTCGGCAAAATCTGTCTTCGACCACTGCGCCGGATGGTCGGGATGTGAGTGGTAAAAGCCAACAATATCCAGGCCACGCTCGCGTCCCATCCGCTGAATCTTCACCAACTCCTGCGGAGCAATCTGGTAGCGATTGCGCGCTGAATCGGTGCGGATGTTACCCGCACGCACGGAGTCTTCAACGTCATTCGACCCGTCCACCGAACGTCCAAGCAGCACGCCGCAACACTCATAGGGATACGTCTCTTCCCCATGGCGTCGAATCGCGTCGTAAACCTGCTCGTTCAGCTTCAGCATCGCTTCGCTTACTCCTCCCAGAAACGCTCGCTCAGATATTTATCCGCCGAGTCGCACAAAATCGTAACAATCACGGCTTCCCGTCTCTGCGCCGACTCTTCTTCAGCAATCCGCAGGCAAGTTGCCACAGCGGCAGCCGAGGAGACGCCGACCAGCAGACCTTCCGTCCGTCCCAGCCGTTTGGCCATCACGTAGGCGGCTTCGGTCCCCATCTCTATATTACGATCAGCCAGCGCCGCATCGTAAATTGGCGGAACAATGGCTGTGGCCATATGCTTCAAACCCTCAAGTCCGTTGAACGGCGAATCGGGCTGCATGGACACGCACTGGATCGCCGGATTCAGCTCCTTCAGGCGTCGTGTTGTACCCACAAACGTCCCGCTCGTGCCCAGCCCGGCGACAAAATGCGTAATCTGACGGTCTGTCTGCTCCCAAATCTCATTGGCCGTGCCTAGATAATGCGCGCGCCAGTTGGCGTCGTTGCCGTACTGGTCGGCGTAGAAATATTTCTCCGGCTCATCGGCAGCCAGTGCCCGCGCCTTGCGAATCGCGCCGTCCGAGCCGTCCGCCGGATCGGTCCACACCACATTCGCTCCATAGGCAGCCAGAATCCGCTTACGCTCCGGAGACACATTCGCCGGCATGCACAGCATCACCGGAAAGCCCATTGCCGCGCCCAGCATGGCATAAGCAATGCCGGTATTGCCGCTGGTCGCGTCTAAAAGGTGCTTGCTCCCGTTCTTGCCCGATCCCGGCCCTAGCAGTCCACGTCGTTGCGCATCGGCCACAATCGCTGAGGCTGCACGGTCCTTCACCGATCCGCCCGGATTCACCCACTCCGCCTTGCCCAGAATCTGAATGCCCGGCAGGTGCGCGGTAAGCCGCTCCAGCCGGATGAGCGGCGTATTGCCGATGCGGTCCAGAAGGGCTGTGCCCAGCGAATTGGTCATAGTAGCCATGCGTTGCAGTGGTGCGTCCATTGTGCGACAGTGAAAGTACGCTAGAGCGCCAGTTCTTAGTGTAACTTTTAGCGCCTGTACATCACAATCTTTCTGGACGAAATGCCCTTTATGCCAAAGAAAATTAAGCCCCGTAGCTTCGACGAAGTCCTGAGCCAGCTCCGCAGCCATCAATTTGATGTCCGGGAGGTTGCCGGGGTCGCAAATCGCGTCCAGGTCTCAAAATACGACTGTGCTGCTGTTCTGGCCCGCTCCAAAGAGGGCAACGGCGTCGTATTGGCCGAAAAGCCGGGAGTGCTGCTCGGAGGCGAAATCGCCATCCTTCTGGATCGTGGCTTTCAGAAGTTCTTCAAAACCAGCCGGTTAGAGATGGCCGCCACCGCCGACCGTCTCAAAGCCGAGCACCGCTTCGCCGAAGAGCTGGACGAGATAACCGGCGAAATCAGTCTCTACAATGAATCCCTCGGGTCGGTAAGCGACGAATACATGTATGACCGACTGAAGGGCCGCGGCAAAGATGCTCCTCCCAAAGGGCTCGCCCCGTGGGATCAAACTGCCGGAGCCTCCAGCAGCCACTGAAATATTGCGCTGGAGCAATGCGTCTCCAGCCCCGGCCAACTTACAGCAGGAGCCGGGATGTATCCTCCCACAACTGCTGCGCGACGACTCCAGCCGGCTCGTTCCGCGCCAGTTTTGCTGCCTGTCCCGCCCACATTTGCATCCGTTCCGCGTCCCCTTTTTTCGCTGCCTCATCCCGCATGGGACGCGTCAATCCGCGTTGGACTGGATATGGCACTGGTGGTGGAGCGTCCGGAGCCGCGGCCGCGCGCGCATAGGTCGTTGCCACGCTGCGTCCGAGGCGTCCGCTGAAGGCGCTCGTAACCATGGTTTCGTGGGCCTCTGTCTGCGCCAGTCTGCCTGAGTAGGTTGGATTGAGCTTCGCCTCCGGGCACCGCAGGAACCCGGTTCCGATCTGCGCTGCGCTCGCGCCCAGAACCAGCGCCGCGGCGACTCCGCGCGCATCCGCGATTCCGCCCGTGGCGATCACCGGTATGGAGACGGCATCTACCACCTGCGGCAGTAGAGCGATCAGCCCCGCCATCTGCCGTTCTGCCTGCCCAGCGTCGAAGGCTCCGCGGTGACCTCCCGCTTCCATCCCTTGAGCGACAATGGCGTCCGCGCCTGCTGCCTCAGCAGCCCGGGCTTCGGCAACCGTGGTCACGGTGGCGAACCACAGGATTCCGCGTGCCTTCAGCTCGGATACGAAGGCCGGGGAATAGAGTCCCATGATGGAGGAGATAACCTTCGGAGCAGCGGCCAGCATTGCCTGGCACTGAGCTTCAAAGTCCGGCAACGCAGCCTCGCCCGCATCTGCGGGAACAGCTGGCCCCCACGCCGCCAGGAACTCCCGCTGCCGCTTCTCACGTTCGAAATCGCGTACCGGCGCCGGATCGGGAATCCAGAGGTTGAGTTGGAATTCGCCCTTGCTCTGTTTACGGAATTCCGCGCTCCAGCTCGCGATCGCCTCCGGTGTCATCAGCAAAGTCCCGCACGCTCCCATTCCGCCCGCGTTGGCCACGGCAATGGACAGCGAGGCAGGGCACGCGCCAGCCATAGGAGCCAGCAAAATCGGCAGGCGAATGCCCAGGCGCTCGGCAAACGCCTCGGCGCGCGTGCGAGGTGAAGAGTGATTTTTGTTGCCCATGCTGGAAACCTCCGGGATGAGATTCGGCTCTCAATGCAAGCCGTAAGAGAAGAAAGGTTCTAAGTCGTATTTCAGGATAATCATCCGGTAGGCTTAAGTCTTCTCAGCCCGACGGCTGCTTTTGATGCTGGAGACTCAGAAACAACTTTGGATTGTCAGCACCTTCAACGCAACAGCTTAAATAATCATAGGAAAAGCAGAGCGTTTACACTCCGGCTGGCGTCTGAATGAGGAAAGAGGACATTTCATGTTCCGCAAACCGTTTCTGATCGCAGCGTTGCTGCTGACAACAATGAGCCTGGCGCAACAGCATTCGGCTCATCGAAACACGCAACCATCCAAAAGCAACGCCGTCGCTCCCATCCCATCAGATCGTGCCGCTGACTCCTATGCCATCTACTCGCTGCTCACCCCCGGCGCACCGGACGACAAGATTGCCCCCTCACATATCCACCAGTGGGCCGTTGCCGGAACCACTATCAACATTACCGACATGAATCCCGCCATCCCGCCCGACGGCCAGCTCAAAGCCCCGCCCGACAACCCTAATGCCTTCAACCAGGCCCTCCAGAACTTCGAGGCCCGCAGATACGAGCGCTACCGGCTCGAAGCCGGCAGCTTCCATCCAAGTCACGCCTTTTCGCTGCTCGATCAGCAGCAGGTCAACGATCTTCGCCGAACAAGCTCCGGATCCACTGGCATTGCCTTTTTCAGCGCCGTCTACTTCAACAGCAATCAGACCGCCGCCCTGGTCTACGTGAATGACTGGTGCGCCAACCTCTGCTCTTCCGGGCAATGGGTTTATATGGAAAAGCACGGCGGCCAATGGGTGCGCCGCTCTGGAATCATCTCGGGTGGCGCATAGAAGCTGTTGCTGATTCGGACCCACCCCTGCCCCCGCCACCGCGCGGAGCTAAACTAAAAGAGCCATGTCCACACAGACTCTCGACGCCGCTTCCGCCCTCACTCACGAACAGAAACTCGATCGCCTCGCCGAAGTTGCCATTCGCATTGGCCTCGGACTGCGCCGCGGGCAGGAGCTGGTGATGACCGCCACGCTCGATACGCTGCCACTCGTCCGCCGCATCACCGAGCACGCCTACAAGGCCGGAGCCACCCTCGTCACCACCCTCCTCACCGACGAGGAATCGACGTTGCTCCGCTACCAGTACGGCGAGAATGAGAGCTTTGACCGCGCCGCCGCCTGGCTCTACGACGGCATGGCCGCCGCCTTCAAGAGCGGAGCCGCGCGCCTCGCCGTCGCCGGAGGCAATCCCGGTCTCCTCTCGCAGCAGGACCCGGAGAAAGTAGGCCGCGCCAACCGCGCCGTCTCCAAAGCCTACCGCCCCGCGCTCGAACTCATCACCCGCCACGACATCAACTGGACTATCGTAGCCGCGGCCACGCCCGCCTGGGCCGCAACTGTATTCCCAGAACTGCCCGCCGACCAGGCTCTCGAAAAACTCTGGAACGCTATCTTCGCCGCGTCGCGCGCTGATCTGCCCGACTCCGTAGCCGCATGGCGCGAGCACGACGCCAATCTGCATCGCCGCTCCGCTCTGCTCAACCAGAAGCGCTACGCCGCGCTGCATTTCAAAGCACCCGGAACCGACCTCCGTGTCGGCCTCGCCGACGACCATCTCTGGCTTGGCGGAGGCACCACCGCCGGTAACGGTCAATACTGCATTCCCAACATGCCCACCGAAGAGGTCTTCACCACGCCCCACAAAGATCGCACCGAAGGCCACGTCACCAGCACCAAACCGCTCTCGCATCAGGGAACCATGATCGAAGGCATCCAGGTGCGCTTCGAAGGTGGCCGCGTGGTCGAAGCCAAGGCCTCGAAGGGCGAAGCGGTCCTCAACCGCATGATCGAAACCGATGATGGCGCACGCCGCCTCGGAGAAGTCGCGCTCGTGCCGCATTCCTCACCCATTGCGCACAGCGGCCTGCTCTTCAACAACACCCTCTTCGACGAAAACGCAGCCTGCCACGTCGCGCTAGGCCAGGCCTACAGCACCTGCCTCAAAGAGGGAGACAAGCTATCTCCCGAGCAACTTGCCAAACTTGGAGCCAACGAAAGCCTCATCCACGTCGACTGGATGATCGGCTCCGGCAAGATGGACGTAGACGGCATTACGTCTACAGGCTCATCCGAACCGTTCATGCGTCAGGGGGAATGGGTCTAACCGCGAACCCTTTTCCGGTTTTCATCCATCCAAACGCAGAAGGAGAAAATCCCTATGCCTAAAATCATTCGCTTCCACGAACTTGGCGGCCCGGAAGTTCTCAAGTTTGAAAACGAGCCGACGCGCCAGCCCGGTAAAGACGAAGTAAAGCTGCGTGTCCAGGCCGTCGGTCTTAATCGCGCCGAAACCCTCTACGCACGCGGCCAATACTTCGAGAGACCCGAGCTGCCTTCCCGCATCGGCTACGAAGCATCTGGCGTAGTCGATGCCGTCGGACCCGGTGTCGACAAGAGTTGGATCGGCAAGCGCGTAGCCACGGTTCCCGGCTATTCGATGAATCAGTATGGAGTCCTCGCCGAAGAGGCCATCGTACCCGGCTCTTCGCTCGGCGAGTATCCGGAAAAACTCTCGTCCATAGAAGGCGCAGCTATCTGGATGCAGTACACAACTGCATGGGGCGCGCTTGTGCACATCGGCAAAGTCGCGAAGGATGATTTTGCCGTCATCACCGCCGCCTCAAGCAGCGTTGGTCTCGCTGCCATTCAGATCGTGAAGGATGCCGGCGCCATTGCCATCGCAACCACACGGACCTCAAAGAAGAAGGACGAGCTTTTTGCTCTCGGTGCCGATCACGTCATCGCCACTGAAGAAGAAGATTATCTGGCCCGCGTGAACGAAATCACCGGAGGCAAAGGCCCACGGTTCACCTTTGATTCCGTCGCCGGCCCGTTCGTGGAGCAGCTCTGCAAGGCCGCCGCGTTCCAGGGCATCATCTTTCAATACGGCGCGCTCTCGCTCCAGCCAACGCCATTTCCAATCAGAATCGCACTCCCCAAAGGGCTCTCCTTGCGCGGATACACGCTGCATGAGATTACACACAGCCCTGAAGCCATCAACGCGGCGAAAAAATACATCTACGACCGTCTCGCCAACGGACACTTTCAACCGAAGATTGCGAAAACCTTCCCCTTCGCGCAATCGGTTGAGGCTTACCAATACCTCGAATCCAATGCCCAGGTTGGTAAAGTGATCATCTCTGTTCCGTAAAGGCACACAAAAACAAAAGCCCCACGAAGAAATTCGTGGGGCTTTTAGGTTTGAATGCTTGCCGTTTACGCCCGCCCAATCGGAGCATGGCCCTCCAGCGAGACTCCCGCCCGGCTCTTCACCTCAAACTGAAGCTGATTTTTCGATGGATCAGCCTCGACCCGGATGTGATCACCATGCAGCACCTCGCCGTCGAGAATCTTGATCGCCAGCGGGTCCTGGATCAGCCGCTGAATCGCCCGCTTCAGAGGACGAGCGCCATACGCCCGGTCGGAGCCGGTCATCAGCAGTTGATGCCGAGCCTCATCCGTCAGCTCGATCGTGATGTCGCGGTCTGCCAGCAGCCGCTCCAGGTCTTTCAACCGCAGATCGACGATGTGCGATAGCTGCTCCTCGCCCAGCGGACGGAAGATCACAATATCGTCCACGCGGTTCAAAAATTCCGGACGGAAATGCTGCTTGAGCACATCCATCACCTGCTCCCGCGCCCGGTCGAAGGCCGCTTCCGTTGTGAGCGACTCTCCCTGCAGCGCCTGTGACCCCAGGTTCGAGGTCATAATCAGCACTGTGTTCTTGAAGTCCACCGTGCGGCCTTTCGAGTCCGTCAGCCGTCCATCATCCAGCACCTGCAGCAGCACATTGAACACATCCGGGTGCGCCTTCTCGATCTCGTCAAACAGTACGACCGAGTAGGGCCTGCGCCGCACCGCCTCCGTTAGCTGCCCGCCTTCGTCAAATCCAATGTAGCCCGGAGGCGCACCGATCAATCGTGCCACCGCATGCTTCTCCATATACTCCGACATGTCGATGCGGATCATCGCCGACTCGTCGTCAAACAGAAACTCCGCCAGAGCCCGCGCCGTCTCCGTTTTGCCCACGCCCGTCGGCCCCAGGAAAATAAACGACCCAATCGGGCGCTTCGGATCGCTCAACCCCGCCCGCGAACGCCGAATGGCATTCGCAACCGTCTTCAGTGCGTCATCCTGTCCAATCACCCGCTCGCGCAGCCGGCTCTCCATCTCCACCAGCTTCTTCACATCGCCTTCAAGCATCTTGGACACAGGAATCCCCGTCCACTTGCTCACGATCTTGGCGATGTCTTCTTCGTCCACCTCTTCCTTCAACATCCGTGGGCCTGATACCGCGTCTTGCGAAGCCGTGAGCTTCTTCAGTTCGTCTTCGAGCTTCGGCAGCTCACCATACTGGATCTGTGCCGCCCGCTCCAGATTGCCGCGACGCGTCTGTTCATCCGCCTCAAAGCGCAGAGCCTCGATCCGCTTCTTCACCTCGCTCAGCCGGGTGATCGCTTCGCGCTCCTTCTGCCAGCGCGCGCGCAGCCCCGTCGCCTGCTCGCGCAGAGTCGCGAGTTCGCGCTCCACCTCCTTCAATCGATCTTTGGAGTTCTTGTCCGTCTCGCGCTTCAATGCAGCCTTTTCAATCTCCAGCGAAGTGGCCTCGCGCTCAATCTGGTCAATCTCCGTCGGGACCGACCCAATCTGGATCGCCAGCGAAGCTGCCGCCTCGTCCACCAGGTCAATCGCCTTGTCCGGCAGAAAACGGTCCGAGATATAACGATGCGAAAGCGTAGCCGCCGCCACGATCGCCGAATCTTTGATGCGCACTTTGTGGTGCGACTCGTACCGCTCCTTCAACCCGCGCAGAATCGCAATCGTGTCCTCAACATTCGGCTCGCCCACAAACACAATCTGGAAGCGCCGCTCCAGCGCCGCGTCCTTTTCAATGTATTTGCGATACTCATTGAGCGTGGTTGCGCCAATGGCCTTCAACTCGCCGCGTGCCAGTGCCGGCTTCAACATGTTCGAGGCGTCAATTGCACCTTCAGCCGCGCCCGCGCCTACCAACGTGTGCAGCTCGTCGATAAACAGAACGATCTGCCCGTTCGAATCTTCAATCTCTTTCAGAATGGCCTTCAGCCTGTCTTCAAACTCGCCGCGATACTTCGCGCCCGCCAGCATCGAGCCCAGGTCCAGCGAGATCACCCGCTTGTCGCGCAGAATCTCCGGCACGTCTCCATGCACAATGCGCCGCGCCAGCCCTTCCACAATGGCCGTCTTGCCCACGCCCGGCTCACCAATCAACACCGGATTGTTTTTTGTCCGCCGCGAAAGCACCTGAATCACGCGCCGAATCTCCTCGTCGCGGCCAATCACCGGATCAAGCTTGCCCCGCCGCGCCAGCTCGGTTAAATCTTTCGCATATTTTTCGAGCGCCTGGTATTTTGCCTCAGGATTCTGGTCCGTCACGCGCTGCGTCCCGCGCACCGTCGTCAGGCTCTTCAAGATCGCATCATGCGTCGCGCCAAACGAGGCAAGCAGCAGCTGCGCGCCGTCATTCTTCGCATCCGCCAGCGCCAGCAATAAATGTTCGGTCGAGACGTACTCGTCCTTAAAGTTTCCGGCCTCTTTGAATGCCTGCTCAAAAACTTTATTGAGAGCCGCCGAAGCATTCGGTTGCGCCGCTCCGCCGGTCACTTTGGGCAACTTTGCCAGCGCCTCCTGGATCTTCGTGCGCAACTGCGCAGCAGGCACGCCGACTTTCTCAAGGACGGGGACAATAATGCCCTCCTTGTCCTCAACCAGCGCGGCCAGCAGGTGCAGCGGCAGAATCTCCGGATTCCCGTGCTCCGCCGCAAGTTGGCTCGCAGCCTGCACCGCCTCCTGTGACTTCACCGTAAATTTTTCCCAACGAATAGCCATGTTTTTCCTCTAGCGAGAATGCAGTCAATAATGCTTAGGTCAGCTAATAAAGCGGCCAGCTAAAAGGCGGCCCGCGGATTTCATACCTCTGATGGCCATGTTAATTCTCCGATTCATTTGCGGCTGGGCCGGTTGCGAGATCGATCCACGAGGTGTTTGATGAATGCTATAGCGTGATGGATGCATAAAATATGAGTGCATTATTATCATATTTTAACCTCAACATTCTCTTAATCGGTACTGTTTTCCAGTAAATCATTTATCTAAACGACTTGCTAAGAGGCTGCAGCTCATCCGCAGTCATTTGATTTCAGCTTCTGCATAAGGAAATGGGGATCAATGCAATCGGGCGATCATTCGTGCCGCTCCTTGCCGTATGCCGCAATTTTTGGTTTCCTCGAAAGAAGTTTTGACTCCATCAAGGGTTTTCCCTTGACCCCATCCTCCGCCATCCTGAGAATAGAAGAGTTATCTCTATCATTTTCTGAGGATTCTATGGCTGCCTTTGTACTCATCGTCGTGGCTGTTCTGAGCCGCATTCTTCCGCACCCTGACTGGCTCAATTTCACGGCGGTCGGCGGCGCGCTGCTCTATTTTGGAGCCCGCCGTCCTTTCCGTCAGGCATGGGTGCCGTTGGCGTTGCTCGTGGCGACCGATTACTACCTCACCGTTGTCTTTTACAGCTACCCATTTCATCTATCGGCCTACCTGCTCACCTGGGCCTGGTATGTCGCGGTGATTGTGCTGGGACAAATTCTGCTTTCTAAAAAGACCTCGGTGTCCCGAGTCGGCGCCGGCATCGTACTTGCACCCACGTCGTTTTTCCTGATCACGAACTTCGCCGCGTGGGCCGCCATGCCGCAGCTCTATCCGCGCAGTCTCGCCGGACTCGGTCTTTCCTACGCCGCCGGACTGCCGTTCTATCGCAACGATCTGGTGTCCACCGCCATCGTCGCCAGCCTCGCTTTTGGGCTGCCGGTAGTTGTGCATCAGTTCGCTCAGCGGCATCAGCCAGCCAGCATCTGAAGTCGTTTTGCGGCGGGAATGAAGAAGGCGGCCCCTGGACCGCCTTCTTCATTCGGTAGCGACGTTCTGCTCCCACCGGTTCCGTAGAAGGAGTGTAGCCAGATGGAAACTTCCACGCACTTTCAGCAGCTCTACCTTTTCAAGGGTAAAGAGTATTCACTTTACAAGACGGGGCTGCCAGATTCGGTCATCGAAAGCATAAATTCACTTTGCATGTCATTTGAGGTCTGTTCCGAAGAAACGCGAAGGGAAATAACTTCCTATGTCACGCGTGAAATCTCGTATCTCTTTCTCATGTTCAGCGACAGGGCAGCCTTGGAAGCGCTTCACCGGAAAGATGAGGAATGTATCGTCAGAGGGCTGGAGGCCCTTACAATTGAAAACTGCAAGGTCGATTGGCGGGATAGCACGTTGCGCTTAGCCCCTCTTTATCATAGCGCCGTAAGCATTGGTGCCGACCCAGAAAGACTCATTGCGTCTGTTGCGGCGATCGCAGTCGAGCCCGCAAAGACTCAGCTCTTGCTTTCGTTTCTTGAGAGAAGCCCGGAGAATCGAGAGTTGGCAAAATTTGGTTTAAAGGAGACCCTTGGCACGGACGGGAACGTCTTCTACACCAGCCGATTCGGATGACCGATCCGTCTGGGGCCGCTTCAGCACATCGCGGCGCAATTGTCATATCGGTGAAGGAACAAGCTTCATGTATGAGTGCATGCCGCCGTCCCTATGAACTCTGCAGAGCAGAGGCAAACGCCGTCTTTGCCGCATCCACCGTTGCCCGAACATTGTCCATCGTATGCGCAGTGCTCAAAAAAGCCGCCTCAAACTGCGAGCAGGGAAGCCACACTCCCTGATTCAGCATGGCCCGGTGGAACCGCGCAAAGGCCGCCGTATACGACTTCGCCGCAGAGGCAAAATCCGTTACCGGATCAGCCGTGAAGAACCAGGTAAACATCGCACCCACGCGATTCGCCACCATCGGAACCCCAGCCCGCGCCGCCTCTGCCAAAACGCCGTTCACGACCGCCTCACTCAGCGACTCCAGCTGCGGATACACCTCGTTCCGATGCTCAAGCAGGTATCCAACCGTGGCCAGCCCCGCCGCCATTGCCAGAGGATTGCCGCTCAGCGTCCCGGCCTGATAAACAGGTCCCAGCGGAGCCAGCAGATCCATAATGTCCGCACGTCCGCCGAAGGCCGCGCAAGGAAGGCCGCCACCAAGAATCTTCCCCAATGTCGTCAGGTCAGGCGTAATGCCGTACAGCTCCTGCGCTCCGCCCGGCGCCACGCGGAAGCCGGTCATCACCTCGTCAAAGATCAGCAGCGCGCCTTCCCGATTCGTAATCTCGCGGAGAGCCTCAAGGTATCCGGCCGCAGGTGGAATGCACCCGGCATTGCCCACCACCGGCTCTACGATGACACAGGCAATCTCATGCGGATGTGCGGCAAATGCAGCCTCCACAGCCTGCGCGTCGTTGTAAGGCAATGCCAGCGTAAGGTGCGCAATCTCGTCCGGAACGCCTGCCGATCCGGGAATCCCAAACGTCGCCACACCGGACCCTGCCTTCACCAGCAGCCCGTCCGAATGCCCGTGGTAGCAGCCCTCAAACTTCACGACAAATTTGCGCGCCGTAAAGGCCCGAGCCAGCCGGATCGCCGACATCGTAGCCTCCGTCCCCGAGCTGACAAACCGCAGCTTGTCGATCGAGGGAAATGCCCGCACCACCAGCTCCGCCAGGTCCGCCTCTGAGGCCGTTGAAGCGCCAAAGCTCGCACTGCGCCCCGCCGCCTCTCGAATCGCCTCCACGGCCGACGGAAAGGCGTGCCCCAGAATCATCGGTCCCCAGGAGCCGAAGTAGTCAATGTACAGGTTGCCATCCGCGTCCCACAGGTATGCGCCCTCGCCCCGCTCCACAAAGGGAGGATCGCCGCCGACCGCGCCAAATGCGCGCGCAGGCGAGTCGACCCCGCCGGGCAAAAATCGTTCAGCGCGCTGTTGGAGCGCCTTGGAGCGAGTAAGAACAGTAGGCATGATTCAAGTATAGAAGCGGGGCAAGACTACCAGTGTTTGCACTCTTCCAGATAAATCTTCGTGTAATCCAGGTAATTCCGCGCGTATTTCAGAATCATTTCGCGGTCATCCGAGGTAAGCTCGCGCCGCACCTTACCCGGAACCCCCGCTACAAGAGACTTTGGCGGAACAACCATGTTCTCCGGAACCACCGCGCCAGCGGCAATAATCGACCCCTCGCCGATGCGCGCGTTGTTCATAATGGTCGCGCCCATCCCAATCAGGCAGGCGTCCTCGACCACGCAGCCATGAACCGTGGCGTTGTGGCCTATGGTGACGTATTCGCCCACAATTACCGGATAGAGATGCCGCATCCCATGCAGCACCGCGCAGTCCTGCACATTCGAGTGCGCGCCCACGCGGATCGAATGCACATCTCCGCGAACCACGGC
Source organism: Silvibacterium sp. (assembly GCA_049799415.1). Classification (GTDB taxonomy): domain Bacteria; phylum Acidobacteriota; class Terriglobia; order Terriglobales; family Acidobacteriaceae; genus Silvibacterium. Next base: position 7,923 of record JBARHV010000258.1, on the reverse strand, counting down.
ATTCATCCAGATGCTGGCATGCTCGCCCAGAACAACATCGCCAATCACCTGCGCCGACACATCCACATAACAGCTTTCCGGAATTACGGGCGTATGCCCCTGGTACGACCGAATCATGGCTCCAGTTTATGCTGTCGAAGCGAATTTCCAAGCCATACTCTAGAATAGGAACAATCTGGGAGAACGACCGGAAAGATGAAGGTGCGCGACGTGATTCGCCTGATAGAGCAGGATGGCTGGTTCCAAGTAGCGCAGCGAGGAAGCCATCGCCAGTTTAAGCACCCATCAAAATCCGGACGAGTGACCATCGCCGGCCATCCGTCAGCAGACATGGATAAAGGAACTTACAACAGTATCCTCAAACAGGCAGGGTTGAAATGAAGGAATACGCCGTTATCTTTGAAAGAACCGCAACCGGCTGGAGTGCTTATGTGCCGGATCTACCGGGCCTCGGCGTAGCTGGCGCAACCTTTGAAGAAACGAAACAGTTAATTCGAGAAGGTATTGAGTTTCACATTGAAGGCTTGCGCGCCGATGGAGAACCGGTACCCGAGCCGAAGACGCGCGCACTTGAGCTTGCTATTCCAGCCTGAGTTTGTTCTGCGTTTTGGTTCAAGTCACGGCGCTGCTTATGCCTGTAATTTATCCTCAAGAAGACCATGCCCGAAGACGCAATCCCACATCTGTCCGGCTACAGCGAGGCCGAACTCAATCAGGCCTTTGCCGCCATATCGCGCGAGGTTGAGACATCTGCTGCTGCGCTCGAAACGCCGGAGGCCGTCGAACTGTTTCGCCTCCACTGGGTAGGCCGCAAACAGGGGAGGCTCAAAGCCCTCAGCGATGCCTGGTTAAAGGCCGCACCCGCCGAGGCAAAAAAGCTCATCGGCCAGCGCTTCAACACATTGAAGGCCGAGATAGAGCAGCGCCTCGAAGTCGCACTCAGCGGGGACCAAACCAGCGCCCTCGGCGCCGAAGCCCTCGCGTCTCAATCAGTAGACATCACCCTCCCCGGAACCCAGCGCAAGCCCGGAGCCGAGCACCCGCTCATCAAGACCCTCAACGAACTGGTCTCCATCTTTCAGCGCATGGGCTACTCCGTCGGGGTTGGTCCCGAGGTCGAAACCGACTACTACAACTTCGAGTCGCTCAACTTCCCGCCCGGCCATCCGGCGCGCGACACGCAGGACACGCTCGTTGTCGCGAATCAGGACCGCAAGCCGTTACGGGACCGCCTGCTCATGCGCACGCACACCTCGCCGGTGCAAATCCGCACCATGGAGCAGCAGCCGCCGCCTGTGCGCATCGTGATACCAGGCAAAGTCCATCGCAACGACGCCGCCGATGCCACCCATTCGCCCATCTTCCACCAGATCGAAGGCCTCTGCGTGGACACTAGCATCACCTTCAGCGATCTCAAGGGCACACTCGACCACGCCATGAAGGAGCTCTTCGGATCGAGCGTTAAAACCCGCTTCTTCCCGTCCTTTTTCCCGTTCACCGAGCCCTCTGCCGACGTGCAGATCAGTTGCCCCTTTTGCGGAGGCAAAGGCTGCCGCAAGTGCAAGCACTCCGGCTGGATCGAACTGCTCGGCTGTGGCATGGTCGATCCCTCGATCTTTGGATTCGTGCAGCAGAAACAGCCCGCGTACGATCCGAAGAAGATCAGCGGCTTCGCCTTCGGCATGGGCATCGATCGCATCGCCATGATGAAGTACGGCATCACCGACATCAGCCTGATGTATTCAGGAGACCTGCGCTTCTTGGAGCAGTTCGCATGAAGATCCTTACGCAATGGCTCCGCGAAGTTCTCCTCGGCCTCGTCGCTTCTGACCGTCAGCTCGCCGATGACCTCACCCTGCGCGGCATCGCCGTCGAAGGTGTATTCGATCTTGGCGCGAACGGCTCACTGTTCGAGATGGACATCACCACTAACCGCGTCGACGCCATGAACCACTGCGGCATCGCGCGCGAGGCGGCCGCAATCTACGGCCTCAAGCTCAACCCGCTGGAAACATCGTTGCCCGCGCCAAAATCTGGTCAAGGCTACGCCCTTCATATCGAAGAGCCAACGCTCTGCGGACGCTTTACCGCCCGTGTCCTGCGCGGCATCAAGGTCCAGCCCTCCGTCGGCATCGTCGCCGAGCGCTTCCGCCTGCTTGAACAGAAGCAGATCTCCAACGCTGTCGATGCGACCAACTACGTTCTGCTCGCCATGGGCCAGCCCACCCATGCCTTCGACCTCGACAAGCTCGAAGGAGCCATCATCGTACGTCGTGCGCGCAAGGGAGAAAAGCTGAAAACACTCGACGAGATCGAGCGCACCCTCGACCCCGAAGACCTCATCGTCGCCGACGAGAAGAAGCCGCTCGCGCTCGCCGGAGTCATGGGTGGATGGGACTCGCGCATCACCGCGGATACGAAAAACGTGCTCGTCGAAGCCGCATGGTTTGACCCCATCAGCATCCGCCGCGCCTCCAGGCGTCACCTGCTGCACACTGACGCCTCGCACCGCTTCGAGCGTGGAGCAGACTTCGACGCTCCGCCCACCGCCTCCGCACTGGTCAGCCGCATCCTGCTCGAATCCGGAGGCTCGCAGGTTGGCGATTTCATCGACGTCGTCATTCCAGCGGCCGAAGCGCGCACCGCAAAGCGGCCCAGCATCTCGTTCGCTGTGAGAGAAGTCCGTCGCATTCTCGGCGTTACTGAAGATGCAGAAGGCATCAACGCCGCGACGTCGGAAGCCATCCTCACCGGACTCGGATGCCGCCTCGAAGCCCGCACAATCGAAACCTATAACGTCACACTGCCCAGCTGGCGTCTCGATCTTGAACGCGAGATCGACTTGATTGAAGAGGTCGCGCGCGTCTACGGCTACAACCGCTTCCAGAACACGCTGCCCGCCTTCGCCGGTTCCGTCGTCGAACTGCCCTGGGCGGAAAAAGAATCTGTAGTGCGTCAGGAGCTGCTCGCGCTCGGTTGGACAGAGGCCATCTCCTCGACGTTCTGCGCTGCTGACGATGCCGCCCTCTTCGCGCCGCAGCCCAACTCCGCCGTAGCGATGGGTAATCCACTCAGCGAAGAGGCGGGAATGCTCCGTCCATCGCTCCTGCCCGGCATGGTTAACATGCTCGCCCTCAACCTGAACCGCGATGTGGAAGATGCTGCGCTGTTTGAATCCGGAACCGTCTTCAGCGGCAGCACCGAGAAAGTCGACGAGCGCCCATCCCTCTCTATCGGAGCAACAGGGGGCGCCTTTGCAGCATCATCCGCCGGCTTTTACGATCTCAAGGGAACCATCGAAGCACTGCTCGCCAAATTTTCTTCGCGCTCCCTTTACTTCGACAAGCTCCTGCTTCCTGCATGGCTGCATCCTGGCCGCAGCGCCCGCGCCGTCCTCGACGGCAGCACGATCGCGTACTTCGGCCAGCTGCATCCAGCCGAGGCGGAGCGCCGCAAGCTCAAGCAGCCGGCCTGCATCGGCGAAATCTATCTAGACCGGCTCTACAAGCAGTCATTGCGTCAACCTGTTGTGCGCGAGCTTTCGCGCTACCAGCCGGTGCGCCGCGACTTCTCGCTGCTCTTTTCCGATGCAACCTCCTGGGCCGCGATCGAAGATGCGCTCCACGCCCTCGGCATTCCCGAGCTGCGCGGCTTCGCGCCCAAAGAGATTCTGCGCGAGGCGAAATCCATCCCCGCCGGACATTTCTCCCTGTTGCTCGGAACCATCTTTCAGTCGCAGGAGCGAACGCTGCGCGAAGAAGAATTGCAGGAGTTTTCACAAAAGGTTGTCTCAGCGATGGAATCCATCGGCGGGCGTTTGCGGACAAGTTAAAGGTTGGCTGCATCCGCCTTCTTATTACACCTGCCTCGTTGTTTGGAAAGATTTTCGCAGGTTTCCACGCGCCTCAAAGAGCTATACTGCGCGAAGAGTCAACGTAATTTCCCCAGAGGTGCTCCTGATGTCCACGCTTGCAGTTGAAGAAACCCAGCTCCCCCTTGCCGCCGACGATTTCAATGCGCTCGAGCAGCGCGTCTTGCGCATGGTTGAGTTGGTAAGAAGCGAGCGCGAAGCCCGTGCTGCGGCTGACGCGCGCGTCCAGTCGCTCGAAGCCTCAGTCAAGAGTCTGGAGGACGGCGGCCTCAATGCCGAGCAACGTGTTATCGCCTTGGAAGAGCGCCTCCAGCAGGCAAATCAGAAGATCGCGCATCTAATCGAGCAGGGTGCTCAAACTACCGCACACGCCGACTCGCTTGAAAAGGAGCGCGATACCGTGCGTACGCGGGTGGAAAAGCTCCTCAAGCACCTCGAAGAAATTCCCGCGTAAAGCAACCAGGCGAAATTTCCACACACGAGAGGCCAGGCGATGACGGAGCCGGTAAGCGAAAATTCCATCTCAGTCGATATCTACGATCAGACCTACAATCTGCGCGGGCAGGACACGGACTACATTCGCCATCTGGCCGAGATCGTCGACACTAAGATGCGCTCCGTTGCCTCCCACGGCAAAACAGTGGACTCGCTGCGCGTCGCCGTTCTCGCCGCTCTCAATATCGCCGATGAGCTGGCCACGCTCGAGCAGAAATTCGATTCCCTTACCGGCAACGCGCGTCAAAGCCAGAGCTCGCTGCGTACCCGCGCCCATTCACTCACCGGCCTGCTCGACTCCGTGCTCGATGAGCAGCGCAAGATCGGCTGACCGGCTGCTCCCATATTGGGCCGCCAGGCAAAGCGAATTCGTCGCACCGCTTGCAATCCACACCGTCACTCGTTAGCATCCATCTCAGAGACCGGCCTGCAACGCAGGTGCGGTAGTTAACGCTGGTTGAACCAACATTCATTGAACAGGGATCTCGACTCGATCATTTGGCTCGGTGTGCAGTGTCCGCCAGTCCGGAATGCCTAAAGAGCCTCGGCGAGTTCCCGCCGTCTTAGGACGGGTTCACCGGCGCATTGCTGCACGGCCAAGTGGGTCGGTCTTTGCTTCCTTGCAAACATCCCTTTGTACCCGCGCCTCTTCCAGTTCGGCCACTTCGCCATTCCCACCTATGGAGCATGTACCGCGTTCGCGCTTGTCGCTGCGCTAGCCGCACTGCTCTACTTCGCTCGCCGTTTGGCTCTCCATGCGAATAAGGTCTGGAACCTCGGCCTCATCGCCATTCTCAGCACGCTGGTCGCTGCGCGCCTGCTGCTCGTCGTTGCCTATTTCGGCGCTTTTCGCCAGCATCCTTTCTGGGTCCTTGGCCTAGCCACAAGCCGCAACTCATGGATCAACGCCGTCGCCATTCTCATCGGCCTCGCTGCCGCGGCCCTCTACGCTCTGGCTGAAGGGCTGCCTATCCTGCGCACTCTCGACTGCGTCGCTCCGTCCGTCACACTTGCCCTCGCATTCAACCGCACCGGGGCCTTTCTCGCCGGCCTCGACTACGGTTTGCCTGCCGGGCATGCGTGGAGCGTGACCTACACCAGCCGCATCGCCGCTCTCTGGTATCAAACACCGCTCGGCATCCGCCTCTATCCCGTGCAACTGTATGAAGCGCTCGTATCTTTTGCGATCCTTATCGCACTCCTCTGGTGGCTGCCGCGTCGTACGCAGGACGGCGAGCTCTGGGGCGCATGGCTATTTCTCTACGGTGCCGCAGGCTTCTTCCTCGCTTTTTATCGCGCCGCAAATCAGACTCTCTGGATTCTTCCTCCTCTCATTGCCATCGCTATGGTTCTCGCCAGTACCGGTTTTCTGATTCATCGCAAATCCAGTGCCAACTCTGGCGGCTATACTGTGGGGAATGATTCGCCCGCCATTTAGACTCTGTGCCCTGCTTGCAATTGCCTTCATCGCAGCGCCCTTCAGCACACTTCATGCACAAACTGGTCCTCCCCAGCCCGTTTACCTTTGGCCCGATGGAGCGCCCGGCGCTCTAGGCAGCTCTGCGGCCGACAAACCCGCGATGTATGTTTTCCTGCCGAAGAAGCGCTCCACCAGCGCCGCCATCCTCGTGATTCCTGGCGGAGGCTATCAGCACGTCGCGCTCGGTCATGAAGGATTTCAGATCGCCGCGTGGCTCAATCAGCAGGGCATGGCTGCCTTTGTGCTTGACTACCGCGTCAAGCCTTACCGCTATCCCGTGGAAATCGACGATGGCCGCCGCGCCATGCGCCTCATCCGCTCTCACGCCGCCGAATACGGCATCGACCCTGACCGCCTCGGCGTCTGGGGATCGTCCGCCGGGGGCCATCTTGCCTCTTCACTCGGAACACACTGCGAAAGCACAACTGCAACCGCTGCAGATCCAGTTGGAAAAGCAGATGCAGACCCGATAGACCAGCTTTCTTGTAAGCCGGATTTCATGGTCCTTGCCTACCCGGTCATCGCCATGGAGAAACCAGTCGCCCACAGTGGATCGCGGAAGAATCTGTTCGGGCCCAACCCCGATCCCGCATTGCTGCACGAATACTCCAATCAGTTTGCTGTTACCGCGGACACACCGCCAACGTTCATCTTTGCCACCACCAACGACCCCATCGTCCCCGTCGAAAACTCGCTTGACTTTTATCGTGCTCTGGCACGCGCGCACGTTCCTGCCGAGTTGCACGTGTTCGACTACAGCAACCACGGCTGTGGTTTGTGCGGCTCAATTCTGCCGCTTCGTGTGTGGCCATCGCTGCTGCGAACGTGGCTCGTCGATCACAGCTTCCTGCCGCCGGATGCGCCGCCATTGCCCGCTCCTGAACCGAACTGGCCGTCGTGGCCCAAGGGATTCACTGGTCCCGGCCAGCCTTAGCTATGCTGCCAAACAGGTACATAGTTCCTGCCGAGGCCGCGGGCCAGCGTCTCGATGCGTGGCTCACCGCACAGCTTGAGAACGTGAGCCGTGCGCGCGTACAGTTGTTGCTCGCCGGTTCCCAGGTGCTCGTTGACGGGGCGCCTGCAAAGCCTTCGCACAAACTTCGCGGTACTGAAAGCATAGAAATCCACGGCGAGCCTGCTCCTCGTCCTTTGCGCGCCGTTCCTGAATCCATACCGCTCGACATCGTTTATGAAGACGAAGATTTGTCTGTCATCAATAAGCCCGCCGGCATGATGGTTCACGCCGGCTCAGGAGCAACCGAAGACGCGCGCAATCGTGGAACCCTGGTCAACGCCTTGCTGAGCCGCTACGCGCAGCTCTCGCACTCCGCCGATCCCGTGCGCCCCGGCATCGTCCATCGGCTCGACAAGCAGACCAGCGGCCTCATCATCGTTGCGCGCAACGACGCCGCGCACCTCAAGCTCGGCGACATGTTTTCCCGCCGTCAGGTTCGCAAGACCTACATCGCGCTGGTGCACGGATCCATCAAACAGGATCACAGCACCATCAACACGCCCATCAGCCGTGACGTTATTCGCCGCACGCGCATGACTACCAGGCGCGAAGCCGGAGCGCGCACTGCCGTCTCGCACTACACCGTGCTTGAGCGCATCGACTCGCGCTTCGGAAAATTCACGCTGGTCTCCGTCCGCATCGAGACAGGCCGCACCCACCAGATTCGCGTTCATCTCGCCTCCATCGGTCACCCAGTGGCAGGAGACACGCTCTATGGAGCGACCGCAAAAATTACAGCCATCGCGCCGCGCAAAAAATCCGATCCGGAACCGGAGACGGTCGCGCTGGACCGCAATTTCCTCCACGCCGCAGAGCTGGAGTTCACGCATCCCATCACGGGCAAGCTTCTTAACCTGAAATCTCCGCTGCCCGAAGAGCTCAACGCATTCCGCAAAAAGCTAATCCCTAACGGCTGATCCTCGAACCCCATGCCTTGACGATCTACAATCCTCTAGTGTAGATAGTCACAGTATGGGAAAACCAAACGATCTGGTACAGGGAACGCTCGATCTGCTCATTCTTAAAACGATCGCGCTTGAGCCGAAGCACGGCTGGGCCATT
>JBARHV010000257.1:0-2171 GCA_049799415.1 Silvibacterium sp. | reverse complement strand
GCCATATTATGCCCGTGGAGTTAGGTCAGGGGCAGGAATACCTGGTGCACAGGCACGGTTTTCTGTGCGCAACGCCTCAGGTCACGATTGGCGTGGGGTTTCAGCAGTCGCTCGGCGCAGGGGTTTTTGGCGGCGATGGGTTTTTGCTGCAAAAATTGGGCGGCGTAGGCACAGCGTGGCTGGAGCTTTCGGGCGAACTCATTGTGAAGAACCTAGCTCCCGGCGAAGTTCTGCGCGTGCATCCCGGCCATGTGGGAGCGTTTCAGTCGTCGGTGTCGTTCCAGATCACCACTGTGCCCGGCATCAAGAACATGTTCTTTGGCGGTGACGGGTTCTTTCTAGCAGCGTTGATGGGCCCGGGAACCGTGTGGCTGCAAACACTGCCTATCTCGCGGTTGGCGCATCAGATCAGCGAGTACCTGCCCCGCGTCGAAAACCAGCAGGTGAGCTCGACGGCAGGTGGCGCGCTGCTGGGGGGTATTGTGGGCTCGATTTTGAGCGGTGACCGTTAGGTAAACCAGTGCGTTGGACTCCGGAGGATAGGAATTTCACGAATGACCGAATCCAGGCTCAAGCACCGTGGTCCCCGACAACAAATCATCTTTGCTTTCGCTCTTGGCCTCGCAGGCTACGTTGCCTGGCTGGTGCGAGCAGAACTAGTTCTGCTCTACGTGAGCGGATTGTTTGCGGTAGTGCTGTCCCCCGTGGTGCGATCCGTCTCTGAATTGCGTTTGCGGCGGTGGCAGCCTTTTAGGCGCATTGCGGTTCTGGTTTTGCCATTGGCAGTAGTGGCGGTCCTGGTCGCATTTGGAGCGTTGGCCTTGCCACCGGTGGTTCGGGATCTCAACGAGTTTTCGAAGGAGATGCCTACGCGAACCCCAGTCTTGCTGGAAAAGCTTAAACGCATTCCATTTCTAGATCAAATCGACCCAGATGACGTCGATGCGAAGATTCAACAATACGGGAGCCAAGCGGCTACGTGGGTTTTGGTGTCAATGAAGGACTGGGCGGGGAAATTATTCAGCATCGTCATGGGATTCATCCTTACGATCTATTTCATCGTTGAAGGAGATCAGGCTTACGGATGGTTTCTGTCGTTTTTCCCGCCAGGGAGCCGGGAGCGGTTGGATCGAACGTTGCGGCGCGCGGAAGTGCGAATGGGCAAATGGCTTCTAGGACAAGGGAGCCTGATGTTGGTGCTCGGAATGAGCAGCACCATTGTCTATCTTTCGCTCCATGTGCGGTACGCGTATGCCCTGGGTGCGCTGACTGGGTTGCTCAATGTCATTCCCATCGTCGGCGCGGCCATCACGGTTGTGCTCGCTTTACTGGTAGCCGCAATCGATTCCTGGGGTAGGGTACTGGGCGTGGCGATCTTTTATGCGATTTATTTGCAAGTGGAGAATTCGCTTCTTATTCCGCGCATCATGAAAAGCCGAGTGGGACTACCGGGTTTGGCGATTCTCGTGGCGCTCCTGCTCGGTTCCGCGCTGGCGGGCATCGTAGGGGCGATGGTCGCTGTACCGACGGCAGTGCTGGTTACCGAGCTGGTCGACGAATATCTGGTCAACAAGAGTCCCGCTTGAGCGCCGCCGTTGTTGCGTTGAAGGGAAGTTCAAACGAGACTATTTGACAGCCTGGAACGCGGCATCGACTGCGGCCTTCATGACGCCACATTCGGACAGAAAGCGGACAAGACTGCCGGTTAAAGGCTCATGGGGCTCATTGAATTGGGCTGAGGGCCGGTAAGACGGGGCGCTTGCACCGTTAAGAGAGACGCGCCTTGACATTGCGAATTGAGATGGGACGGACGCGTTGCCGTCGGCCAGTTTCATTTCGCCTGTGCCTTGAGCGTCAAGGATAAGCTCAGCAAGTCTTCGTGCTAGATTGAGGTCGAAACTCTCCGCGACGAAGACCATCTTGCCGCGGGTGGTGATGACCACAGGACCCTCATCAGTGGAGAAGACCTGCTCCTCGGTGCCTTCGTAGGTGGGCGCGGAACGTCTGGCTTCAAGATTCGGCTTGAGGCCTGAATATTGGCGGCCGAGTTCTTTTGCGTAGAGGTCCGCGAAGGCTTGAGCGGAAGTCGCGCTTTTCCAGGAAGAGAGATAAAGAAGAGCGATCGATTTCGTGTTTGCCTGGTCGGCAACAGAGGCACTACGCAACTGACC
>JBARHV010000256.1:0-33614 GCA_049799415.1 Silvibacterium sp. | reverse complement strand
CCGCAAGTTACTAAGCTCGCTCGCTGCAAACTTCTCGACTTTGCCATTTGGGGTCATCGTTCTATCCTCCCGGCCTGTCAATTTAGACACCGCGAGGGCGTCTATGTTGCTGCTCTGTGCAATTCTTCTTAAAAGCGAATTCTCTTATAAAGCAGTACGCATGTTATCCGTTGTTGGTTTCCCTTGGCGCATCTTATTTTTTCGCGCTGGAACAGAACACCCAAGCCTCTACACTGAAAGAGTTATGTCAGAAAAGCCGAAAAATCCATCCTGGGCGCTCATACTCACGATGGTCGCAATTGCTCTCCTCGTCGCGGTCGCCATTTCCTACCTGGTGGTTTCGCCGTTCTTTCATCATTAGAGGATTAGATGCGCTGCAGGCTCTTCCGTTAGCGCTCACAAAGATTTCGTGCTCGCGCGTGATTCAAGCAGCACAGGAATTCCATCCTCGACTGGATAACTTCTGCGGCACGCGGTGCATCGAATGCAGCCCTCTTCCAGCGTCAACCATCCATGGCACACTGGGCATACAATCGTCTCCAGAACTTCGCCAATTCGCTCCGTACTTTGCATCTGTTCAGTGTATCCAAAGAGTAAAGATGAAACGGAAGAACAACTTTTAGAAGAGGGCCCTGTGAAAGCGTTGAAGAAAAAGTGGAGCAAGCCATGTTGCGAGTAGGACTCACAGGCGGACTTGGAAGCGGAAAGACCACCGTCGGTCAAATCTTTCACGCGCTCGGGGCTTACATTATTGAGGCCGACACGCTCGGCCGTGAGCTTATGTCTCCTGGACAGCCCGCCTATCACGCCATCGTCGAACACTTCGGATCAGGCGTGGTCAGCGCCGACGGCACTCTCAACCGCGGCCTCCTCGCCGATCTCGCCTTCCGCCAGAACCGCATTGCTGAGCTGAATCGCATCGTGCATCCGTTCGTCATCGCCGCACAGCAGGCGTGGGCAGATGCCCTCTTCGCCAAAGATCCACATGCCGTCGCCATCGTTGAGTCCGCTCTTATCTTCGAGGCCGATCAGCAAGGCTCCGCGCCTGGCTGGCGGCAGCGCTTCGACCGCATTATTTTCGTCACCGCACCGGTCGAGCTTCGCATCACCCGTTACGTCGATCGCATGATGTACTTCTTCGATCTCGCAAAAGATTTGTCGAACCCGCCCTCGCGTGCTGATCTTGAGGCTGATGCCCGTCGCCGCATTGCCGCGCAAATGCTCGACAGCGAAAAAATCCCATTCGCGGACTACGTCATCCACAATGACGGCTCCATCAAAGCCACGCGCGTTGAAGTCGAACGCATCTTCGCGCAGCTCGAACGCGCCTCCCGCAGCGAAATTGCAAAGTCTATGAAAGCTTGAGCCTGTAAATTACACGCCGATAAAATTAAAATTTGAACCAGCGAGCCTCTGCGCCATCCAACCGCGCAGGCGCGGCAACACTTCTCCGGCGGGAACGATGCCGGTATCACCCCGGATAGGGACTGGATAGAGACACGACTATGACTTTTCGCCGGATCGTTATCATTCTCGTCATCATTGGCGGCTTCTGGTATCTCACCACGCTCAACTTCGGCCCGCTGCGCCAGCATCTGCTCCCCGGCCACAATCTTGCCTCCAACCTCACACTCACTGAGGCTCACGCCGCTCCAGAGTACAACGCTCAGGAGATGAACAACATTGCCGTCTACAAGAAGGCGCTGCCCTGGGTCGTCAACATCACCTCGTCCACTCTCACCTACAACTTCTTCCTCCAGGTCGTCCCACAGCAGGACCAGGGCTCTGGCTTCATCCTCGACAGGCAGGGACATATTCTTACCAACAATCACGTCATTGCCGGTGGCCAGCAGGTCGAGGTCACCCTCGCCAACCAGCACCGCTATCGCGCTACTATCGTCGGACGCGATCCCGTCCACGATCTCGCCCTCCTGCAGATCGACGCGCCCAATCTGGTTCCTGCCGTGCTCGCCGCTACCTCACGCAATCTCGTCGTCGGCCAGCAGGTTTACGCCATCGGCAATCCCTTCGGGCTCAGCGGAACCATGACCACCGGCATCATCAGCGCCATCCGCACCATCCGCAGCCCGCAGGGCCAGCTCATCGAAAACGCAATTCAGACCGATGCCGCCATCAACCCCGGCAACTCCGGCGGTCCGCTGCTCAACTCGCACGGCGAAGTCATCGGCATCAACTCCCTCATCGCCACCAACCCCAATGAGAACGTCGAGCAGAGCGCCGGCATCGGCTTCGCCATCCCTATTGACACCGCCAAGGCTGTCCTCGGCGATATCCAGAAGTACGGCCATGTCCGCCGCCCCTCGCTCGGTATTGAGTCGCTCACCATTGGCCCCGATCTCGCCGGACAGATGGGCCTCGCCGCCAACAACGGCGTTCTCATCCAGCAAGTCATTCCCGGCGGAGCCGCTGCCCGTGCCGGCCTCCACGGCGGCAATCAGGCTGCCTACCTCGGCAACCTGCAAATTTATCTCGGCGGAGACCTCATCGTCGGCCTCGACAACCAGCAGATCGCCAGCACACAAGACATCTCCGATGTCATGAATCGGCATCAGGTCGGCGACACCATCATCGTGACCTTCTACCGCGGCCACCAGAAGATGACCGTCAAACTCACGCTGGGCGAAGCCCACGATCAGGCCGCATGAAGGCCATGCGGCATAAAACCCGGGCGGTGCAAATAAATTGCCTCATCCTCACGCCGCCCACATCTAAAACCGCATGAAGCGCTGGACCATAACTGACATTCCCTCGCAGACCGGCAAGCTCGCCATCGTCACTGGAGCCAACAGCGGCGTCGGCTTCCACGCCGCAAAGGAGCTCGCGCGCGCAGGCGCACAGGTCATCCTCGCCTGCCGAAACTCCCAGAAGGCCGCAGCCGCGCTGCGCAGCATTCTCTCTGAAATCCCCTCCGCGCTGCTCGAAGTCGCTGAGCTGAATCTCGCCAGCCTCGCCTCCATCCGCGCCTTCACAGAGAAGTTCCTAGCGCAGCAGCGCAGCCTCGATCTACTCATCAACAACGCCGGAGTTATGGCCCTCCCCGACCGCCAGCTCACCGCCGATGGATTTGAATTGCAGTTCGGAACCAACCACCTCGGCCACTTCGCCCTCACCGGACTCCTGCTGCCCGCCATCTTCGCCGCACCCGCGCCGCGCATCGTCACCGTCAGCTCCATCGCCCATCACGGCGGTAAAATCCGATTCAACGATCTCCAATGGACGCGCGGCTACAAGCCCTGGCCAGCCTACCGCCAGTCCAAACTCTCCAATCTCTATTTCGCATTTGAGCTGGACCGCAGGCTCCGCGCCGCACACCCCGCCATCGCCAGCATCGCCGTGCATCCCGGAATCTCCAGGACCAATCTCTTCAAGGCCGGCCCGGGGCAAAAGAAGAATCTTGTCGGAATCGTCGTTCCCCTCGTCACCTCATTCATCGCGCAGTCTGACGCTCAGGGAGCGCTGCCCACGCTCTATGGCGCCACCGCGCCGCAGGCCCTCAGCGGACACTTCTACGGCCCCAACGGCTTTCAGGAAATACGCGGCTACCCCGTCGAAGTCCGAGCCGAAGCGCAGGCCTACGACGAAGCCGTCGCCGCTCACCTCTGGAATGTCTCGGAAGAATTAACCGAGGTCCACTTCGACTTCTGAGGACGCCAGCCGCTCGATCTCAGCTCTTGAGAAACGCCAGCAGCGCGGCGTTGATCGTATCTGCTTCCGTCGTGCACATGCCGTGCGGAAAACCCGGAAACACCTTCAGCGTCGCATGCTTCACCAGCTTCGCCGTCATCAGTCCCGATGCACCGATGGGCACAATCTGGTCAGCGTCGCCGTGCAGAACCAGCGTAGGAATATCGATCTTCCTCAGGTCCTCGGTAAAATCCGTCTCCGAGAATGCTTTCACGCAGTCATACTCCGCCTTGACGCCGCCCTGCATGCCCTGGAACCAGAAGTTGTCACGTACACCCTGCGAAACCTTGGCTCCGGGGCGGTTATAGCCGTAAAACGGCATGGTCAGGTCCATAAAGAACTGCGACCGGTCCGCAACCACCCCCGACCGAATCTCATCGAAGGCCGACATCGGCAGCCCGCCCGGGTTGTTCTCCGTCTTCAGCATCAGCGGAGGAACAGCTCCAATCAGCACCGCCTTAGCGACCCGTTTGGCGCCATGCCTGCCCAGGTAGCGGGCCACCTCGCCGCCGCCCGTCGAGTGGCCCACCATCGTCGCATCCTTCAGGTCGAGGGCCTCAAACAACTCCGCCAGATCGTCCGCGTAAGTGTCCATCTCGTTGCCTTCCCACGTCTGGTCCGAGCGTCCATGGCCGCGCCGGTCATGCGCAATCACGCGATACCCTTGCTTGCCAAGGAACAGCATCTGCGCGTCCCAAGCGTCAGCGTTCAAAGGCCAGCCGTGTGAAAAGATCACCGGCTTACCCGTTCCCCAATCCTTGTAATAGAGGGTCGTTCCGTCCTTCGTCTTGAGCGTGCCCATGCGAATCTCTCCTTGCCTGGGGTGGAGAATCCACCGTTAATTTCCGTGCCTCCGCCGGAATCTATGCTTTCGGCAAACGCACACATCGCTTCATAGAACGCAGTACGGCGATTCTAGTCCGCTTCAGCCGCGCACGTACCGGCGACCAACCACGCGATACTCCCCCGAAAGCACCCGCGCAATCGCCTCCGAATAAACCGCATGCTCCTGCTCCAGAATCCGCGCTGCAAGAGTATGCGCATCATCGTCCTCGCACACCGCAACCGCCTTCTGCAGCACAATCACACCGTGATCCAGCTCCTCATCCACAAAATGAACCGTGCACCCCGCCACCTGCACACCGTAGTGGAACGCCTGTTCTTGCGCGTCCAAACCCGCAAATGCCGGCAGCAGTGAAGGATGAATATTCAAAATCTTCTCAGGAAACGCCCGCACAAACTCCGGAGACAGCAGCCGCATGTACCCCGCCAGAATCACCAGGTCCACGCCATGCTGCTTCAGCGTGGAGACAATCTCCGCGTCATGCTCCGCCCGCTTGCGCCCATGAGCCTCAATCGCCACCGCCGTCAGCCCGCGACCCCGCGCCGCTGCCAGTCCCGCCGCGTCGGCCTTGTTCGAGATCACCACCGCAATCTCGCAGCCTGTCAGCTTTCCCTGTGCAATATTGTCGGCAATGGCCAGAAAATTTGACCCGCGCCCCGACAGCAGCACGCCCAGCCGCTGCATCAGTTGTAGACCACCTTCCGGTCGCCCTTCACCGTCCGCCCAATCACGTAGAACCGCTCGTTCGCACGCTCCAGCAGCCCCTTCACCCGCTTGAACTTCTCCGCCGGAACCACCGCAATCAACCCGATCCCCATATTGAACGTCCGCAGCATCTCATCCTGCTCCACGCTGCCCAGCTCCCGCAGATGCTCAAACACCGGCAGCACCGGCCACGATCCCAAATCCACCTGCGCCGAGATCCCTTTCGGCAAAATCCGCGGCAGATTTTCCGTAATCCCTCCGCCCGTAATATGCGCCATCCCCGCCACCAGATCGCTCGCCGTCAGCTTCTGAATCACATGCAGATAGCTCCGGTGCGTCTTCATCAGCGCCGCGCCCGCCTTCTCCTTTAGCGCATTGATGTACTGCTCCGGCTTATACCCCGCCCTGTCAAAAAACAGCTTCCGAGCCAGCGAGTAGCCGTTCGTGTGCAGCCCTGTCGACGGAAGCCCCACCAGCACATCGCCCAGCTTGATCTTCGCGCCCGTAATCAGCTTGTCCTTGTCGACCGCGCCTACAATAAACCCCGCCAGGTCATACTCGCCGTCCGCGTAGAACCCCGGCATCTGCGCCGTCTCGCCGCCAATCAACGCGCACCCGTTCGCGCGGCACGCATCCGCCAGCCCGACAACAATCTTTTCCGTAACCTCGCCGTCCAGCCGCCCCGTTGCCAGATAATCCAGAAAGAACAGCGGAGTCGCGCCCTGCACCGCGATGTCATTCACGCAGTGGTTCACCAGGTCCGCACCCACCGTGTGATGAATCCCCAGCTCAAACGCAATCTTCAGCTTCGTGCCTACGCCGTCCGCGCTCGACACCAGTACCGGCTGCTTGAACTTCGCCGTATCCAGCCGGAAAAGGCCGCCAAAGCCGCCAATCTCGCTCAATACATTTTTGCCGAACGTCCGCTGCGCCAGGTATTTAATGCGCTGCTTCGCCCGGTCGCCGCTCGAAATATCCACGCCGGCATCGGCATACGTAACAGGAGAGGTCTTTTTCTTAGCGTCCGCCAAAGGAGTGTCCAGAAAGAGTGAAATAGGGCAGAAATCAGCCGGAAGCACAAGTTTAGCATCGGAGCCCTCCCTGCCAGCGTCCGAATAGGGGATCCGCCATAGGGTTGAGCGATTGCATCTTCGGAAGCGCATTTCCGGGGAATAATCCTGAGAACAGTGCGGGGAGTCCGTACTCTAATGAGCGACTTGGCCAGTTGGCGTCATTCCAGGAGAGCAGCGGTGGCATCCTTGAACGCTCGCCGACTTGGCGGTAATCTATATCGCATTGAGCTCTCGAAACGCTGAAACATGCTCAAGCGGGCTGAAGGATCACTCGAATAACCTCTGCAATTCGAGACAGCAAACGCCGCCTTTGGCTACAATTTTCTTCAATTCCAATGCCGAAGATCGGGACGACCATATCGAGACTCTTTTCACTTCCTGAATACGAGCGGGCGCAGTTCGAGTTCTTCCATTCGGCCGTCCAAGGCCTGATGAAGGCGAAAGACCCGATTTACGCCCAAATCCGGGAAGGAGATTCATCTGAAACCATTCCGACGACGCAGAACACAATGCCATCCGGCGAAATGGTCCAGACTCAGCCCGTGATCATCGAAAGTAGAGTCACGTTTCGATGGGATGACATAAGGTGCTGCAATCTGAATGCGCTTGCGGAACAAGTCGACACAATAGCGGAGCAGCGAATCCAAGCCGTAATGCGCCACTTCTTCGATACATTCGGGCGAACTTGCGAGGCCGCAGGTACCGCCACCGATTTGGCAGGAGCGCCCCTGACGTTCGAATCGCAGTTGCAATCCTTTTCGAAGATCGACCTTCAATTTAATCGCGACGGGACGCCAATCATGCCCCAACTGGTCGTGCATCCCGATACAGCCAAGAAACTCGCCAACTTGCCGCCGTGGACAGAAGAGCAACAAAAACGATGGGACGAAATGATCGAAGAGAAACGTAAGGAGTTCTTTGCTAAGCGACGTCATCGGAAGCTATGTTGATTCTCTGACCGAGCGTGAGTTTGACGCTCCATTCATTGCCCTTCTGCGCCTTCAGGGCTATGGCGACATTCATTTCTTGCATGGACCATTCGAGTTTGGAAAGGATTTCATCGCAAAACGCACAGAAGAAGGTAGGCGCTATCAATACGCGTTTCAAACAAAGGCCGGGGATATAAATCTTCGAGAGTGGAGCGCATGCCGCGGTCAAATCGATATGTTGCGCACGAACTCCCTAGCTCACCCTAATTTCGACAAAGGCCTCTCCCGTCGCGCAGTATTCGTGATTACCGGCAGGTTAATTGGAGGCGCGCCTCTCGCAGCTCAAGAGTATCGCGAACATCTGGAAGTGTTAGGCGAAGCCGAGTTCAAAATGTGGGATCGGGACACGCTGGTCGACATGCTCGCGGTCGATCCGATTTGTTTGAGCGGATCCCCGTTGGGACTATTGCAGATACTTGGATCTCAGCATGACCAACTCAACTTTCGATCTTTAGAGAATTACTCTCGTGGATGGATTCGTAGCACATGGAATGAGCTCAACCTGCGCGACTCTCTTGAGGCTGCTGTCATTGCGAACCATTGTCGTCGAGAGAATCGCATCGACCTTGCCTGTTACACAGCCCTGATGCTGCTTCGTTCGACGTTGGCCACAGTGCATGCGGAGACTCCCCTTCCTGAATCCGCCAGTGTTGCACTAAAGACCGCGAAAGGCCTGTTTCGCTATTACGCCAAGCAACTCTGGGAAAATTGCCAAGGAAACTTTCTCGATCCAGATCAGATTATTCAAGGAGATCCCACACCTGCCGCTTTTGTCACTTACCCGACCCGATGCCTCACCGTAATCGAGATCCTTGGAATGCTTGGATTGCTCGAGTCCGAGATCGATGAACAGAGCGAATTCTCACGCGAGATAGCTGCTTATTTAGAGGAATTCATCCATACAAATGTGGGAACTACACATCCTGTTTCTGATCGATGGTGCATATCACTCGTGCCCGCCCTGCTGTTGCTCTCAAAGTTTGGCAAATCTGAAGCGGTAAGGTCGTTCATCCGTTCAACGATCAGATGGATCGCGGATTATCACGACAACGGTAATTTCGGGCTGGCACAGCCCCATGCGCTGCCGCCGGAGGAAGTAGCCTACCTCCTTGGACCACCATTTGAGCAGATTTCCTTGAGGCAGAGATCTGAGAGCTACCTTGCTGTCACAGTCCTCGAGTTGGCAAGCGTACTCGAAGTGCCGGAGCTTTACGATTTAGCGAGGAACGAGTTCTTAGCTGTGGATATTGTGCTCCCGGTGATTGAAACGGAGGACGACCAAGGTCAGTATTGCCTTCACACGGGAGAGCATCGTTTCGAGCCCAACATGCCTTTCGAGGAGTATTGGCAGGGGGCGGATGGATGGAAGAACGCACCACATCACCATCGAGGAACAGATATTTACTATCCCGAAAAGGTTGGGAGCCCCTGGGATCAACTGGCCCTCAGTTGTGTCCTGCGAGATCGAAATTTTGTAAAGAGTTGGCGCCGAATTCTCGGCTGGTCGTCGTAAGAATTCCGTCGAGTGCCCCATGTCCCGAAGAGACATTGGGATAGATCAACCCCGGACCACACAATCTCCAGCCTCCCCGGCCAACCCTGTCAACCCCACCACCTCCAAAAACCCCGCAACTCCAACATTCCAAACCCCCAAAAACCAGCCCCAAAATGCAGTTGAATTCCCCCAACCCGGTAAAATAAAAATAGGATCAAAAGAACCAAAAAAGGACCGCCAAAAGCGGCCCTTTTTATTTGTCCAAACTCAAACCACCACGAAAGGAGAGTCCGTTCGGCAACAGCTGCGCTATCGCCGTCTCCGCGACCAACGGGAGCGGCCACGCGAAGCCGCCGCCTGGACGGCCAGTCCCCCATGCCAAACGCAAGTCTCTGTCAATTCGATCTCCCCTCCGGAAAGCTCTGCCGCCAGATCGCCCTCAAAGGAGAGTACGTCTGCCGCCACCACATGCGCCTCTTCCGCCAAAGTGAATCCGAGATGATCCGTCAGGAGGCCATGGACGACCTCGCGGAAAGGCTCAGCGCCATGGACCTCCCCGAACTCCTCCGCACTCTCCAGCGTCAGTTCAAGCGCATGCAGCGTAACCACCGCTCCGTCTCCGCCTCGCTGTCCGAGGAAACGCAACTCACCCTCGCCATCACCCTCCAACGCATCGAAGAAAGCGGCGAGCTCCCCCAGCCAAACCACGCCCCCGGCTTCAACCTCCCCGGCATGCCCAGCCCTGACGTTCCGAAAACAGGCTCGCCCGAAATCGACCCCGCAATCTTCCAAAATCTCTATGAAAAGCTAATGGAATCAATGAGCTAACAGTACCAAAAGCAAAGAAAACCCAATCAAATGAATGAGTTAAGCAAAGGAAAAAACAAAGAAAACTCAGCCGAATCAACGACCTAAGCAACTCCAAAAGAGGACAGAAGCAATTCCGACGGTGGCCCATTCAAGCCGAGCAGTTCGGCTTGAGTGGGGAACAGCAAGCCTTGTATCAGGGCGCGGCGTTATTAGCCTGTCCTGAGCGAGCGCAGCGAGTCGAAGGATGCCGTAAAAGCCCGGCCGAAGGCTAGCACCTCACTGCCGTAGAGCCTGCCCTGAGCGTAGTCGAAGGGCCGGAGCGCAGCTACAGGCGAAGCGACCCCAACCCAACGCCAGCATGCACTGCGCTTCTCGTCTACTCGCCCTTTGCGGAGCGATCTCTCGTTCTGATGGGAGCCGGCGGGATCAATCACGCAGTCTCAGCAACTGCTCGCTAGGGAGACACTTCAACCGGAGTGACTTCGGTCCCAGCCTGTCGAAAATCAAATTGCAAAACCCAAACGCTGCGGGCCGCCGCGCCATCCACCTGCGCCGGCGTAAACTTCCAGCCCTGTGCCGCTCGCAGAGCCAGCCCGGCGAAATACTTGCTCGGCCCTGCCGAATCAAACGTCGCATTGGAAACATCGCCGCCCGGCCCGACCGCAACCCGCACCCGCACCCTGACCGTGCCCTGTATCGTCCGGCTCGCGCTTCCGGGCACGTCCGGCAGAACCCGCTGCGCGACTGCGCCCTTCACCGCTGCGTCGTTGGAAGCCTGAGCCGCAGCAACTGGAGGCGAAACCGAAGGCGTAACCGACGACCGTGCAGGAGCAGGAGTCGCCACCACACCGGGCGCCGGAATATGTCGGTGTTTTACAACCCGCGCAGACTGCTGTTTTAAATCTGGAGCAATTTGCTGTTTCACAGTGGGAGACACCGCTCTCGCCCGGTGAGGGTGCCAATGCACAATCGCAAGCACCGCCAGCAGAACTACCACGCCAGCAATCAGCGCCGTCACGCGGAGCCTGGTCGAGCCCATTCCGCCGGATTTACTGAGCAGATTCGGCGGAGATTGAGCAGGCGCGTCCGGAAGCGGCCGTGCCGGTTCAAAACGAGCCTTGTTGATATCGCTGAGGGTGCATCGGCGTGCGGGATCCAGCCGCAGGCACTCCGGAACAATGTCCCCGAAGGGTTGTGGAACGGATTCCGGCACCACTGGGGCTCTCAATATCGTGGTCGACCTGTCCCAGACCGGCGTATGCTGTGTCAGCGCCTCGACCAGCGTCGCGCCCAGCGACCAGACGTCCGCAGCCGGAGAGATGCTCCCGGTGGCAAGTTCCGGTGCGTCATAAACGCTGAGCGCAGGAAAATATCTGCCGCGCTCGCCCGCGACCTCAAGGCTGTCTCCGGAAATCTTCAACTGATTGCCCACCGCCATGATGTTCGGCGGTTTGAGGTGGCCATGCACAAAACCTTTTCCGTGAAGATAAAAAAGCGCGTCGAGCACGGGGACCAGCATCTCTTTGGCCTCATCGGGCGTGAGCGCTCGCTCCGCAATAATCTCAGAGAGCACTTCCTCGGCATATTCCGTCACCGAATAGAGCAGCTTGGTCCCGTCAACCTCACAATGTCCGGTATGAAGCAGGGGCATTAAGTGAGGATGGGCGAGGCCCGACATCGCCGCCCAGCCCGCAATGCGCGCCTTTGCATTCCCGGAGTCTTCTGGAACAAGCTTGATCGCCATCTTGCGCGATCCCGGCCCCATCAATTCCGTAAGAAAGACACCACTCCACTCCGAGCCGCCTAACCATTTCAGAAGAGGAAATCTTCCGTCGATTACGCGACCTACCCAATCAACGCGAATTGCCGCTGTGGTCATGGCCTCCACCATTCTACCCAAGCCCGGTAGCAACCCATCAATACCGCCCTCACAGCCACCAAAACGTCACCGCCGCTCGACGCTTGGAAGCAATCCGGAACCAGCCTGAATCGCAAACACGCGAGTCCATGGAGGCATCACGAGAAACAATCCACCCCAAGTCCGCATCCCGCACAAATCAGGACAAAGACATCGACAGCAGCGGATATTCCAACACTGGCGCATTGATCGTTCATCATTCTGCGAACTGCCGCGGTGGCAATGCGATCGAGCTCAAGAGGATTGGCCAACATGTGCCCGATATAATGCCCGCATGTACACGCCTCAGACTGGAATCTTCGCTCTTGGAACGCCCTCTCATGCCTACCTGGAATTTGATATTTTGGACGCGAAGAAACGCAAGGAGTTCGCCTCTACCATCTCCGTTATCCGTGAACCACAGACCACTACCGGAGGAGTGAACTTCGTCATGGGTTTTCGGCCAGAGCTCTGGCGCGATATTGTTCCAGAGGACACCCCTCCGGGCGTAGAGGGCTTCAACAACGAGATCAAGGGCACAGAAGGATTCGTGATGCCGGCCACGCAACACGACGCGCTGGTGTGGCTGTCCGGCAGTGCATATGACGTGATCTTCGATATGGCCCGCTCGGTGATCCATGATCTTGCAGGCCTGGCGTCGTTAGGGGATGAAACCTCGAGTTGGCCTTACCGGCATGATCGCGATCTTACTGGCTTCATCGACGGCTCTGAGAATCCGACGTTGCTCGACGCTCCTATGGCAGCACTCTTGCCCGAAGGAGTTCCCGGCGCTGCCGGCTCCGTGCTGTTGTTTCAAAAGTGGAAGCACAAGACATCTGAGTGGGAAGCCCTGCCTGTCGATCAGCAGGAGCGCATCATGGGACGCACCAAGCCCGACAGCATCGAACTCGAAAACAAGCCATCGGACTCGCATGTCGCTCGCACCGATCAGGACGAATTTGGGAACATCTTTCGTCGCAACATGCCGTACGGAAAGGTCGACGACCATGGCACCGTGTTTGTTGGATTCAGCGCAGACCAGAAGCGGCTTTCCAAAATGCTGGATAGTATGGCGGGCCTCGTCAACGGCACGCGCGACGCGCTCACACGCTTTACTCAGCCGCTGACCGGCTCTTATTATTTCGTGCCTTCCGTCGAAGGTCTGCGGCGCTTAGGGTAGAGCGATCACGCAAACAGCCTGCGCAGCGCGTAGCCGAAGGGTCACCCGCTTCTGACCCTTGAGTCGGCTTATGGTACTCGATTCATCTCCCGGGCAGAGGCGCGACTCACGAGGCGTTATGGTTAGGGTATGCCACTAAGCCTTCAGGAGCAGTTTGGACAGATCGACATTTATGTCTTCGATCAAATCCTTCGCGGGAACATTACCTCAGAACTGCGTGTGCTCGATGCCGGATGCGGATATGGGCGTAATTTGGTGCATCTGCTGCGAGAAGGCTGTGAGGTGTTCGCGTTCGACGCAAACCGCGAAGGGGTAGAGCACGTCCGTCAGCTATCTGCTTCGCTTGAAACCGGACTTCCTGCTGAGAACTTCCAGGTGGGACTTATCGAGGCGATGCCTTTTCCAGACTCATTCGCTGATGTCGTGATTTGCAGCTCCGTGCTTCATTTCGCGCGGGATGAGGATCACTTTCGAGCCATGTTGTCCGAATTGTGGCGCGTCCTGCGGCCTGGCGGAATGCTCTTCTGCCGCCTGGGTTCGAGAATTGGAATGGACTTCGAGTGGGTACAGGGCAAGCGGTATGTGATCGGAGACGGTTCAGAGTGGTTCCTGGTGGACGAGGACATGCTCTTGGAACTCACCGAGGAGAGGAACGCTGTTCTCGTCGATCCCCTGAAGACGACCGTCGTTCAAGACCATCGCTGCATGACCACATGGGTGCAGCGAAAACGGCGATGAATGTTCCAACGCTGTTCAGCGCTGGCCCATCCTTCGGTACAAATCCAGCCGCACCGGCTCTCACCCTCTGCACTGGCCGGGTTGTATAGTCAAAAAAATGCATAAGAAAATGCGCCGTCCATCCCAGAAGCTTCTCTTCGAGCTTGCCTGTGCCGCGTTCCTGAGCACCTCACTGCACGCCGCCCCGCTGGCGGTGCACAAAGTTTCAACGCTCCCCGCCCTCAACCCCCTGGCGATGTCCATTGGCGGACGAATGCTGGCAACGCCTTCGGTTCCTGCGAACAGCTTCGGAGGTAAGAACTACACCTCTCAGTGGCCGGGAAGCTACTTCCGCGCCGCCTTCGAAGGAACCACGGTGTTCTTTCGTGTAGTGAGAGGCGACGAGATCCTTCACATCGTGGTCGATAGCCAGCCGTCCGCGCCGCTGGTAAAGCCCGAGGCGGGTGTGTACGAGGTCGGAGGGCTGGGCAACGGCAGGCACGCGATCAGCGTTTTGGTTGCGACAGAAAACCAGGCGGCTCCGAACACGTTCGGCGGTTTTGCCATCCCCTCTGGCGAAAAGGCCCTCCATCCTCCGCAGCTGCATCGCCAGATCGAGTTCATTGGTGACTCGCATACCGTCGGCTATGGAAACCTCTCCGCCACGCGCGCCTGCACCGAGGCCAAAGTCTGGGCCGACACCGACGACACGAAGGCCTTCGGCCCCATCACGGCCAACCACTATCATGCCGACTACCAGATCAATGCGATCTCCGGTCGCGGAGTGGTGCGCAATTACAACGGCTTCCAGGCAGACACGCTCCCGCAGGCCTACCCCTACGTCTTGTTTCATAATGTGCTGTTCGATAAAAAGCAGGAGTACAAGGACCCCGCCTGGAAGCCGCAGATTCTCGTGATTGCGCTGGGAACCAATGACTTCTCCACGCCCCTCAACCCAGGGGAGCGCTGGAAGACCAGAGACGAACTGCACGCAGACTACGAGGCTACCTACCTAAAGTTCCTCCAGGAGCTGCAAACAAAGAATCCCAACGCCGACATCATCGTGTGGGCCGCGGACGTGGCAAACGGTGAGGTCGAAGCCGAGGCTCAGAAAGTCGTGCAGCAACTGCAGAAGCAGGGAGACGAACACATCACGTTCCTTCCCATCAACGGGCTGAGCTTCACCGCATGCAACGCGCATCCGTCGCTCGCAGACGAAAAGGTCATCTCAAACAAGCTCGTGCAAAGGATCGACGCAGACAAGCAAGTCTGGCAGAACCAGTAGAGGGTAACGCTGACAAGCAAAGCGCACCCCTCCGAAGTCCAAGGGTGCCATCCTTCCGGCGCAAAGTCGGTTTGAACACGCGCAGAAGCAGCTCGTGTAAGCTGTCAAGCTCGATGCGCGAAAAAACCCTGCAACCTCATGATAAGAAACAGGTAAATAGGCTCACGAAAATGCAGGTGAATTTCCCCGGTTCGATAGAATAGAAATAGGGGCAAAAGAAATATATTGCAAAACCTGCGGCGAACCGCCAGAATTTCTAGGAAAACATAGCAGAATCAATGAGTTACCGGAACCGCTAAATCATTGAAAAGCCAGCGCCATCAATGACTTACCCAATAACGCTTTCTTGAAAATCTTGCATTATCTATGAGTTAGCAGAAACTCAGACAAAAAGAACGGAGAGGGGATGAGCCTATGAATTTAGATAATTCATTGAAAATAGCAGACTTTCAATAACTTCGATTCAGCGGCCCGGAACTCGCGCCGCTACCTGGGCCTGAACCGAAGCCCTCGCCCCAAGGACATCCTGGGCGAACGCCCGGTAGCAGAAGGTCAGCCCCAGCAATACCAAGCAGACCGACAGAGCCAGCCGCAACTGCCGGCTCGGCAATTTAGGCGCAACCCACGAACCCGCCACCGCTCCGACCACACCGCCAGCCACCAGCCGCAGCAACAGGCCGGTGTCAAATAATCCGCTGGCAAAGTGGATGCCGCTCCCGGTCAGCGTCATGCAGAAGGCAAAGGCCAGGTCGGTGCCGACCACCTTGGCTGCGTCGAGCGAAGAAAGCCCCATCAGCACCAGGGTTCCCATCGCCCCCGCTCCCGAAGATGCAAACCCCACCTCGGCTGCAATCGGGAACATCAGCGCGGCTATCCAGCCCAACCGCGTTCGCCTCTCCCCCGCAAACGAGTGGGGACGGAAATGCCGGTAAAGATGCCATCCGGCTGAAAAGACGATAATCAGCCCCAGCACCGCATAGAAAACTCCGTTTTTCCCTACAGATGCATACCGCCGAAACAAAAGCGATCCAGCAATAACACCCGGCAGGCCACCTAGCAGCATGATCCCCAGAACTCGCCACGCAATCTGCTTCCGCAGGATCTGCACCGGAACCACGACCGCCTTCACAATGGTCGAGTAAGCCAGCGCCGTGCCCACGCTGATCGCCACCGGAACATGCAGCACCAGGATGAGCATGGGCGCGGTAATGGTTCCGGCCCCAACCCCTGTAATAGCAATGATGAACGCAATCAGAAAACCCAGCGCGACTTCCATCCGTGCCTAATGGCTCTCCTGACTCGCGCTCGGCTTAATGTCCTGAGTGGAAACAGGCTGAATGTGAATACCGCACTCCACCTTAGCCCCGCCCCAGCGGCCTGAGCGCGGATCATCGTCGGCCAGAGGCAAGCTCGTGCAAGGCTCGCAGCCGATGCTCGAATAGCCCAGATCATAGAGCGGCAGCAGTGGAATCTGATAGCGCTCGGCATAGTGCCACACGTCGCGCGTGTGCCAGTCGGCCAGTGGGCTCAGCTTGCGAAGCTGCTTCCCGCTCGGCAGCGCAAAGCTCTCAACCGCCTGCAGATTGGCGCGCGTCTTCGCCTGCTGGCGCCGCAGCCCGGTGAACCACACGCTATAAGGCTCCAGCGCGGCAAAGAGCGGGCCAACCTTCCGCAGCGCACAGCAGCGGTCAGGGGCCGTCTGGTTCAGAATGCCGAACTCTGCCTCCTGCTCGGCAACTGTCTGCGCGGGAAGGATGTTCTTGAGATTCAGTCGCCAATCAGCAGCAATGCGGTCCCGATATTCGTAGGTCGCCGCAAAGTGATATCCGGTATCGAGAAAGAGCACGGGGATCTCCGGCGCAACCTCGCGGACCATGTGCAGCACAACCACATCTTCGGCCTGGAAACTGCTGGTAACGCAGGCTTCACCCTCCATGCCCAACAACTGTTCACGAACCAGCGCAGCCGCAGAAACGATCATTTCATCCAGCGAGGTGGAAGCAACAGGGATGGTACTCATACATGCTCCTTTGCAGCTGGAACTTCGAGCGCGGCCAGCAGCGCATCAACCGATGCATCGGCCACGGTCTCAGGAATGAATTCTTTGGAGGCAATCTGCGCGGGCTCTTCCGTCTCCACCAGCACAATGACTCTAGCTTCGTGCAGCGCGCGCCACACGCTGTGGTCCTGCACGCGGGTACGGACCACGGAATAGTCGAGATCGATCAGGCGCTGCTCAAGCTGTTCCACCAGTTCGCGCCGGGCCAGAACGATGCGCGGAGGCTGGCTGGCATCAACCGCTGTTGCCAGAACCTGCCGGATCATTCCCGCTCCCACGGTGGAGTTGCTCACCGGATCGATGAGAATAAAGCTGCCTGTTGTGCGGCTCTCGCCATAGAGATCGGCAAGGATGGGGCGGTCGGTTTCGACTTCGATGACTCCGATACCGTTCAGGCCAAGCGTAGTTGCGGCCTGCGGATCAAGCGTCTGCATATCGATTTTGTGGCGAACGGAGCGCACCCGCGCCGGTGCAATGTGGCTGGCGTGCTTCAACAGATAGCGGCGATGCAGAGCAAGGGGCTGATCATGGAGCCAGACCACCGATGCCTCGAAGTGATTCGTTACAGTTGGCGGCGCAGTAGCCGCGGCAATCAGATCTCCGCGGCTGATGTCCAGCTCGTCTTCAAGAGTGACGGTAACCGACAACGGCGCGGAAGCCAAATCAAGATTGCCGTCGAAGGTAACTATGCTCTCCACGCGGCTCGCGCGACCGGAGGGCAACGCAACAATGCGGTCTCCGACGCGTACGGTACCTGCGGAGATTTGCCCCGCGAAGCCGCGAAAGTTCTGGTGCGGGCGAATTACGCGTTGCACAGGAAGCCGGAAGGGCGCGCTGCTGTTCCTGCCCGCAAGTTCGACGCTCTCAAGGTATTCAAGCAGTGACGGCCCGGAATACCACGACATCCGCTCGCTGCGGTGAACGACATTGTCGCCTTCCAGCGCGCTGATGGGGATTGGCTCAAAGCTTTGCAGACCCACGCGCCCAGCCAATATGGCAAAGTCACGGCTAAGTTGTCGAAAAACCTCTTCGCTGTAGTCGACCAGGTCCATCTTGTTGATGGCGGCCACCACACGCGGGATGCCGAGCAGCGATGCGATGTAAGCATGACGGCGCGATTGCGTAAGGATTCCCTTGCGTGCATCAACAAGAATGATTGCGAGATCAGCGGTTGACGCGCCAGTGGCCATGTTGCGTGTGTACTGCTCGTGGCCAGGGGTGTCGGCGATGATGAACTTGCGCCGTGCGGTAGAGAAGAAGCGATACGCTACATCGATTGTGATGCCCTGCTCGCGTTCTGCTCTCAGGCCGTCGGTGAGCAGCGCGAAATCAATCGATGAAGGAGCCGAACCCACACCGCTGCGCGTCACCGAGCGGACATGGTCCTCATAAACATTGCGGGAGTCATAGAGTAGCCTTCCAATCAACGTGGATTTGCCGTCGTCCACGCTGCCGGCGGTTGAGAAGCGCAGCAAGTCTTTGGCCTGCTCCGCTGCGAGGAACACTTCGATCTGAAACGCGGCCTGTTCTTCGAGCGTCTGCGTCAGCGCCATCAGAAGTATCCCTCGCGTTTCTTGATTTCCATGGAGCCATCCTGGTCGTGGTCGATGATGCGATTGGCGCGCTCCGACGAGCGGAATGAAACCAGTTCAGCAATGATCTTCGGCAGCGTGTCCGCATCCGAACGGATAGCGCCTGTGCAGGGGCTGCATCCGAGCGAGCGCAGGCGGCAGCGCACCAGCTGCTCCTCACCGGGCAATCCCTGAACAAAACTCTGCTCCAGCGGAATCAAGCTGTCGCCGCGCACCAGCATGCGGCGCTCCTTCGCGAAGTAAAGTGGCACGATGGGGATTTTCTCAAGATGGATATAGTGCCAGATGTCCAGTTCTGTCCAGTTAGAAAGCGGAAACACACGAATGCTTTCGCCGGGCCCAACGCGTGAATTGTAGAGGTTCCAAAGTTCGGGCCGCTGTGCTTTAGGGTCCCACTGTCCAGCACGGTCGCGGAAGGAATAGATACGCTCCTTCGCACGCGACTTCTCTTCATCGCGGCGTGCTCCACCAAAGGCCGCGTCGAATCCGTAATGGCGCAGAGCATCAAGCAGCGCCGTGGTCTTCAGCAGGCCGCAGCAGCGTTGCGTTCCCAGCTTGACCGGATTGGCGCCCTCGGCCAATGCTCCTTCGTTGCGCCAGACCAGCAGATCCAAGCCAAGCTCGCGTGTGTAGTTGTCGCGGAACTCGAGCATCTCGCGAAACTTATAGCCGGTATCGACATGCAACAGCGGGAAGGGAATCGGTGCGGGATAAAAGGCTTTCTGTGCAAGCCGCAGCATGACCGATGAATCTTTGCCGATGGAGTAGAGCATGACCGGCTTTTCAAATTCAGACGCAACCTCGCGAAAGATATGAATGCTCTCTGCCTCAAGCTGCTTCAGATGGCTGAGGCGCGGAGCGGGATCTTGTTGCGCCGGGATTGTATCAAGCGTTGCAGATGCCATTTCGTTTCGCTTTCAGGACGACTCAAACGGTCGCTTACGGAAAATATGTTCGGAAAAAAACAAAGCCCACATATGCCTTAAGGTCAGGCAGTGGGCTTAGGAGGTGCGAAGATCACTTAATGATCTTGTCAGATACAAAGCTCACAGCCGTGGCGGCATGGACAACACGCACAACAACACACGCGCTGCATGGCACAAGCCGGACCTTGCATAAGGAATCGCATCTATATGATAGCTTCGCGCACGCGGCACCGGTTGTCAATGGAGACATCCATGGATCGGGCGCTCTTGACGTAGCATCGCTACTTCCTTATATTTCATTCACGATGCTTATTGCAGCCACAATGCGTCACCTCTGTTGCCTACGCGTATACGCACGTCTGGCGGGAGATTGTTTCTGAGCCTCAAACAGAGACCTGAGTGAGCCATCCCCCGCCGAACCCATCAGGTTCGGCCCTTTTATTTCGGCACTAGACTATGAGTTGAAACATGCCATTCCTTACTTCAACCCGGCCTGTCATTGTGCGCTCAATGCGCCGCTCTTGTTGTTGATTCCCTGACTGATCCGCGCTATCCGTGCGTCTTTTCTGAACATCTAATGTCTTTCCCTTAGCCTTTGGGCAAATTGCCCTTTGAAGGAGCTTGCCGTGTACGTGTATTCCCGTTCGACAAGAGTGTTTGTCTTATTGTTTGTTCTGGCCTTCGCCGCTACTGGCTGGAGCCAGATCGTAGGCGCCTCAATTTCCGGCACGGTGCGTGATACCACGGGCGCAGCCATTCCCGGCGCAACCATTACGATTCGTAACGCAGAAACCGGCGTGACCCGTTCGTTGACCAGCGACGGTGAGGGACGTTACGCTGCGCCCTCTGTGCCTGTAGGTACCTATTTGATTACAGCTTCAAGAGAGGGCTTCAGCGCACAGACGCAGACCGGTATTCGCCTGGTTATTGGGCAGAGCGCTGTCGTCAATCTGTCGCTCGCGGTCGGACAGGTGCATCAGGAGGTGACGGTCGCTTCCACTCCTGCGACGATCGAGCTGTCGACACAACAGACTTCGGGGCTGGTTGACGAGAAGCAGGTAAAAGAGCTTCCCCTGAACGGGCGCAGTTATGACGAGCTGATGACGCTGAATCCAGCGGTTGTGAATTACAGCTCGGAGCGCTCTGGCGGTATCGGCACATCAAATTCGGCGGTGGGCAATATGTTTGCCGTCTCCGGTCATCGGCCACAGGACAACATCTTTTTGTTGAACGGCATTGAGTACACCGGCGCGTCGGAGATCAACGTGACTCCGGGCGGCACCAGCGGACAATTGCTGGGCGTGGATGCGGTGCGCGAGTTCAACGTAGTCACCGACAACTACGGCGCCGAATATGGCAAGCGAACCGGCGCTCAGGTAAGCATTGTGACTGCATCCGGCACCAATTCCGTACATGGATCAGTCTTTGAATTTATCCGCAACAGCGCGTTCGATGCCCGGAATTATTTCGACCAGGCAAACATTCCGGAATTCCAGCGCAACCAGTTCGGCGGAGCGCTGGGCGGCCCATTACGCCGCAACAAGGTCTTTCTTTTCGGGAACTACGAAGGCTTTCGGCAGAACCTGCACCTGAGCGACCTTACGCTGGTTCCCGATAATCAGGCGCGGCAGGGATATATTCCCAATTCCAGCGGCCAGGAGAACTATGTGGGAGTGAACCCCGCCGTGCAACCTCTGCTGGCCCTGTGGCCGGTCCAGAACGGTCCTGAGCTTGGCAGCGGCATCGCTGAATCGTTCAGCAATCCGCTGCAGCGCATTCGCGAAGATTTCGGGACGACGCGCGCGGATTACAACATCTCCGATGCGGACCTGCTCTTCGGCGTCTATACCATCGATGACAGCGATGCGAACACACCGAACTCAAACCCTCTCAGCTACGTTGTTGAAGCCTTGCGTGAACAGGTAGCCAGCGTGCAGGAGCAGCATGTATTTTCTGCGAGTCTCTTGAACACGGCGCGCTTCGGATACTCTCGTGCGGCCTATTTCTTTACCGGTACAACACCAGTGGATGTCCCCGGCTGGATCGCAGGACGCCCCATCGGCGCGATTGTTATCGGCGGAGGCACGGCGCTGAATGGCGCTTCGCAGATCAGCGGAGCGGGTACCAATGCCGGCAGCAATCTTTCCACGGCGCGTAACCTCTACACCTATGACGACCATGTGTACTGGACCCACGGTATTCACCAGATTGAGCTCGGCGGATGGCTCCAACAGATTCAGTCGAACGATAATATGGCGCAGGATCAGTACGGACAGGCTTCGTTCGGAAGTTTAACGAGCTTCCTTCAAGGAACGGTCTCTACCTTTACCTCTGTTCCATCGCCCACTGAGCTTGGATGGCGCTCCATCGAAGGCGCTGGCTTCGTGCAGGACACGGTTCGTATCCGGCCCAATCTGGAGTTGCAGGCGGGCTTCCGGTTTGAATCCACGAACGGCTGGAATGAGGCGCAGAACCGCGCGTCGAACTACCTTTTTGATTCGACCGGCGTGATCGAGACGAATCCGCGGATCGGGCATTCGGCCCTTACCGAGAATCGCGCAAAGTTTTTGCCCGAGCCGCGCATCGGGCTTGCATGGGACCCGACGGGACATAGCAGCACCGTGGTCCATGCGGGCTTCGGTGTTTATCGCGCTCTGTTGGACAACCTGGATTATCGGCTGGACCAGACTGCGCCTTTCAACACTACCAACACGCTCAAGAATGTGCCGCTGAGCAGCATAAATATAGTTCCCGGCGAGGCTCCGCCCTCCGGCAGTCGAATTTCTCCGAGCGGTGTGCAGCCGGATACTTATACGCCTACGGTCCTGACATGGTCGTTGAGTATTGCGCAGCAGGTGGCTCCCAACACTTCGCTGACCATCGGCTATGTCGGCTCGCATGGCTATCACCAGATGCTCTCAGAAGATGTGAATGAGCCGATACCAACCATCTGCCCAGCATCACCTTGCCCATCAACGCTGCCTGCAGGAACGGTCTACTATCCCACGGGAGCACCGTATGCCAATCCGGCATTGGCGAATACCACCAC
The DNA here is from genome assembly GCA_049799415.1 of Silvibacterium sp. Taxonomy (GTDB): domain Bacteria; phylum Acidobacteriota; class Terriglobia; order Terriglobales; family Acidobacteriaceae; genus Silvibacterium. Next base: position 11,288 of record JBARHV010000256.1, on the reverse strand, counting down.
ATGGATATCAGAAGGCGTGAGCAGCTACAACGGGCTTGAGGTGGATGCGAATCATCGTTTCGGGCACGGCCTGCAGCTACGGGGCGTCTACACCTGGTCAAAAAACCTTGACGATGGCACAGCGTGGAACACCAGCGTGGGCGCGAACTCACCGGCATTCGTTGAGTTTCCGTCGCGTCCCAAGCTTGACTGGGGCCCGGCAAATTCCGACGTGCGTAACCTCGCCGTCATTAACGGAACATACGATCTTCCTTTTGGACATAGCGATAGCGGCAGACTGAATCGCACATTGATCCAGGGCTGGAGCGTGAGTGAGATTGCCACGCTGCAATCTGGCTTTCCGTTTACGCCGCAGCTAGGCTATAACCCGACGAATAATGGCGACAGCCGAGACCCTATCCGGCCATCCATCAATCCAAACTTTCATGGCAAAGTGATCGAGGGCGGTCCCAATCAATACTTCAATCCGGACGCTTTTGTCGTGCCAGCTACCGGAACCTACGGGAATGCAGGGCGCGATTCGCTGGTTGGCCCAGGGCTCGCGAATCTCGATACTTCTCTGAAGAAAACCACTGCGCTCAGCAAGAAAATCAATCTTCAGTTTCGCGCAGAGTTTTTCAATGTGCTGAATCACACCAACTTCGGTACTCCCAATGAAGTGGTGTACTCATCTGCTGGAACGACCCCTTCGCCAACGGCGGGAGTCATTACATCGACCTCTTCAACCTCAAGACAGATTCAGTTTGGAGCAAAGCTTCTTTTTTAACCCTATAAACCGCGATCGAGACCGGCGGCCATTGCGCTGCCGGTTTTCTATTCAGAAGGAATGCGTGCCCAGTGGCCGGGCGAGTATTCGCGGAGCACGCCTGCATCCATATTCGCGCTTCGCTCCAGCATGGCCAGAGGCTCATTGAGGCTTGTGGCCATCGTGGGCACAGCACCTAGCAGAGCTCGGGTGTAAGGGTGCGCCGGCTCGCGAAAGATGGCTGCGCAGGAGCCCTCTTCAACGAGAAGCCCGTGACGCATCACCGCTACGCGATCGGCTACCTGCGAAACGACCGCCAGATCGTGGGAGATGAAGAGCATCGTCAGCCCAAATCGTTCGCGCAAGCTGGCGAGCAGCTCCAGGATCTGCTTCTGTACGGTTACGTCGAGCGCAGTTGTCGGCTCGTCGGCGATCAACAGCCGCGGATGGTTTGCGATGGCCATCGCGATGAGAATGCGCTGCCGCTGTCCGCCGGAAAGCTGGTGGGGATAGTCGCCATACCGGTGCGCGACGTCGGGCAATGCCACGGCTTCCATCGCTTCCAGAACAGCTTCACGCACTCGCCGCCGCGAATATTCCCGATGATGCGCGCGCACCGCCTCTGCTACTTGTTCACCAACGGGCATAACAGGGTTGAGCGCGGTCATCGGCTCCTGAAAGACGATGGCCATGTCGCGCCCGCGGAGCTTGCGCATGGATTCGGGATCGAGGGTGAGTAGTTCAATGCCGTCGAAACCGATCGAGCCTTCAATGTGTGCCGTCGCGTCGAGCAGTCGCATTACGGCCAGAGCCGTCACCGACTTTCCAGACCCCGATTCGCCAACCAGCCCTAGGACTTCGCCCGGCTGCATGCGCAGAGACAGCCCACGTACAGCAGCCTGGTTGCGAAAACGGATGGAAAGATCATCGATTACAAGAAGGGAGGTCACGCGTTCATGCTATCGGATGATTGCGCTTGAATACATGCCAAAGAATGGTGGGCCCGGAGGGATTTGAACCCCCAACCAAGGGATTATGAGTCCCCTGCTCTAACCGTTGAGCTACAGGCCCTTCTGTTGCATTAAAGCGATGCTTATCAATAATTTACTACTGCTCTCGTTGAATCTTCAGATGGCGCTTTTGTGCCTGTGCCGGTGCATGCGTTTCCAGTAGAATCGGTACCTGAATCGGCACGCTTCGCCCTGTCCCTCACACCAACCACTTGCCATTATTATCACCGTGGACGCTTGTCATGCATGACCTACTCCCCTGGAACCGCAGATACGGAAGTATGATTTCGGATTCAGAGTGGGGAACGGTTGCAGTCACGTCAGTAGGCTCCATGTCCCCCACACACGCAGACTCAGCTTGTGTGGGCCGCCAGCCGGTCCCATCTTATGGTGACCCCCTCCCCCTCCATATTTTGCTATGTAATAGAGATTATTGACATTCCTGTCCGAGCTGAAAGCTATGTGATAGCAGGATATGGGGTTATCTCTATGTAATGGCAAACATTCGGGTTAGTGGACGTATCCGCATGGAAGCGCTGCAGGGGCCCCCACCCCTACTATTTTTGCTATGTAATAGATATTGCTGGCTTTCGCGTCCGTGCTGAGGGCTATGTGATAGCAAGATATAGAGTTGTTGTTATGTAATGGCAAGGATTGGGGTTAGCTGGTGGTCTTCCTTTCCCTAAAAAGGGTAAGGGCACAGCCCGGAAGCTGTGCCCTTTCTTTTAGTATAGCAATTTGGCGATAAGTCGCCTGCAAATTTTGCGCCTTTGGTTTGTTTGGCTTGCGACGATTTAGGCTTGACACGTCCCACGCAAGCAAAAGCGGCTTGTGTGGGCCACTCGCCAGTATGCAACTGGAGGTTATTCGGCATAGAAACTAACACTCGCAAACACGGAATATGCTCCGCAGCTAAACCATCATATTCAGCGTATATGCATTTCGCGGCGCTTCCGGTGGATCAACAACCGCCACGCCTGCATGATCGGCGGAAGCGTAATACTGAATCATGCCTTCTTGCGCGGAGAACGGCCCCAGTTGCACGGTGTAGACATTGCGTCCGGCATGGGTTGCAGCTTGTGTCTGCCATTCGCTCTGACCTTCGCGCCTGGTATGGAACTTCACTACTGTAGTACCCGCATGCAGACCTGGAGCCACGATGAAGAGGCGCAGCGATTCACCAGGCTTGAGCAGCGATGGCCTGGTTGGAACGAAAATCCGCGCTGGATTTGCCTGTTCTGAGCTGACGGCCGCATCGTAGGCCTGGTTCATGGCTGGGGGAAGCTCGTCCACAAATTCCTGGATGGAAAGACGCAGGCGCTCCAGCGCGATGCGAACAAACTTGTTCTGCATGGAGGCCAGTTGCCCCTGATCGTTGCGGGTGGCGATGGTGCCCTGATAATCGAGCATCGCCTGACGCGCCAGCGGCGCGATGGCCAGCCAGAGGGGCACGCCATTCTGTGCAACATGCGCGCGCGCCTGCTCCTCGTGGCCGGAGGCGCGAAGCTTGACGGCTTCTTTGAGCACTGTGCTTAATTTATGGGCTGTTTCGTAGGCATCGCAATACGGCGGCATAAAGCCGACAAAGCCCGCGAAGTAGCCGATGCGGTTTCGCTCAAGAGGAGACTGCGCTGCGGCTTTGAGGTCGCGGAAGTGTTTGACCGTAGTTCGCTGGCGCGGCAGCACGGTTAGATCCGGCTCATTCGTGGCATACATGAACGCCTCGTCATAGTCTCCGGTGATCTCCACACGATTTGCGTACCCTTCTTTACTGTATGTGTCTAAAAAGGTGGAAGAGATCGCGTGGCCGCTGTCGCAATCGATGAATAGCTCTGCCAATTGCCCGGCGCGATCACCGGATGCCATGGCCGCGCAGAAGCTGCGGTAGTGTGCAGACGCAGTCAGTTGCTTGTCCCAACCGGCACGCGCCAGATAGGTTGCCGTTGGATCGACGATGCGGTGCCTCCAGTGAATACCGAGGACTCCCTGGCAACCGAAGTCCTGCGCCCGCTGCATGTCCGCCTGAAAGCGGCTGGCGCGGAATTGCGGAAACCACATCGACGGATCGTCTTCCAGCCACGGAATGGGCCAACGTTCCCGGTCGCCTAACCCGGAGAAGGCTTCGTTCACCGGGTCCCATCCCAACGAGTCGTTCAGCGCGGAAAAGATAATGTCACCCGGCAGGCGCTGGTGCAACGATTGAAAATGGTGGGTCACACCACCCCAACCGGCCAGCACCAGTTTCTTGTCCGGCGCATGCCTGCGCAGAAAATCATGCGCCTGTTGAAACGGCGTGACCGACAACGGAATGTTTTTAACGCGGCTTTCCCAGTTGGCGTTTTCGTCCTGCCACAGCCAGACGTAATCGACCATTGGGTAACGCTCCAGCAGGTCGGCAAGCCGGCGCTCCAGCAGGGCGCGTCCCGTGCGCGACTCGATGAAGCCTCCCGGGCAGGAGAGCGCCTCGGGCGGAAGGGCGCTTACGATTTCTGCCGGGTTCTGATAGGGCTCAAAGCCGATTCCTGTGCGGATGCCAAGCTCGGAGGCGAAGTTGAAGGCTCCGCGCATCATCTCCCTTGTGCGGTCCGCGATGTCCCATGTGTCCGCGCCCAGACGAGTAGCGTCCGCGCCGAATGTCTCCTGATCGAAGAACTGCGCGGCTCCCATCTTGTAGGTCGATGTGCGCTGCGGCAGGTAGCCCCAGCTGCGCATGGTCGAGTCTTCGAGTGAGGCGCGGTGGCCGCTGCCGGCGAAATCAAACGATAAGTAGGACTCGGCCAGAGGGTTGGGGCAGTTCTGCGTATACACATGCATACCGAACATGTTGAACCGCATGCGCAACATGGATGCGAAATAGGCCCGGTAATCCTCTGGATTGTAGACGCTGATGCAATTGAGAAAATCCGGCCAGGGCAGCAATCCCCGCACGCCGAAACGCGGCGATGCCGTCCAGGGCTGGGCGGCCGTTGGCAGCAGAAACGGCTTGCGATCGATGGGAACAGTGGTTCCATCGATGCCGAAAACAAGTCCCTGACGTTCGAGAAAATCGAATACGGCATAGAGCAGGGCCTGTTCGTTCGATGCTTTGAGGATCGCTCCATCGCCGGTGGCGGATATTTCATAGTCCTGATCGCCTTTGAACGCGCTGCGGTCGATGTTGAGAATCAGGACCACGCTTCCGTCAACCGATCCATCGCTGGACTCGACGATTTCAGTGGCGGCGTACAGAGAGCGCAAACCGGTGAGCAACTCCCGTGTCGCCAAACGCACTTTCCGGCTTGACGCGGCGTGAGTCTGAATCGCGATACGTCTGGGACTTGAAGCCTGGGCCAGCCCTTCCGGTGTGTGTATAAAGCCGCTCGCAGCAACGAGCGCCCCCGATTTAATGAAGTCCCTGCGATCCATAGGTCTCGTTTCTGCTCAAAAGAATGGAAATCCGTGATGAAACTTTGTTGTCAGCGCTCATGATAATTTGAGCATCACGCGATGACTCCCCTACATGCGGAAATGCGTTGTAGGTTTAGCGTAGAACCATTTACGTTCTTGAATCATGATGCGGGCTTCTCTTGACGCTCCGCTCGGGCAGGAAACTTGGGCGCAGGATTCTCGTGTCGTGCAGTTCAGAGCAAAGTTCTTCTTCTGATAGCGTAAATATGACGGAGCCAAAGACTCAAGCTATCCCTGAGCCCTGCACGTGGAGCTTCGCGAATCCGTGGAAGTCAGAACCCTGCGTGGCTGAAACATCAACCTTTTGAGGAGCGAGACGGAATGATTCGTGTCATTGTATGCGCAGCAGCTTTACTTTACTCAGGGCACCTTGGCGCGCAGACCGCAACGCCAGCCGCAGGTCAACCATCCGCGCCCACAGCCACAACGAGCCCCATCCAGCCGAATGCCGAGCAGGTGCAGCGGATGCAGGCGCAACTGGCGGACTGGGCGGACCTCGATCGCTATCGCGCCGACAATGCTGCGCTGCCTCCGCCGACCGCCGGCGAGCCGCGCGTGGTCTTCATGGGAGATTCGATTACCGACGGCTGGGGACGATGGGAGGGCCGAGGACCGTTTTTCCCTGGCAAGCCATATATCAACCGCGGCATCAGCGGACAGACAACACCGCAGATGCTGGTCCGGTTTCAGCAGGATGTGGTTCATCTTCACCCAGCGGTTGTGGTCATTCTGGCCGGCACAAATGACATTGCTGGCAATACCGGCCCTTCGACCCCGGAAATGATCGAAGACAATTTCACTTCGATGGCAGATATTGCAAAGCAAAACGGCATCAAGGTGGTAATCGCCTCTATTACGCCCGCCTATGACTATCCATGGCGGCCCGGTATCCAACCGGTTGCGGAGATCCGTGCCTTGAACCAGTGGCTGCGCGAGTTCTGTTCCAGCAATGGATTTGTTTATCTCGACTACTACGATTCGATGGCGGATGCGAAGGGAGCTATGCTTCCCGGCTACTCCATCGACGGCGTGCATCCGACAGCAAAAGGGTATGCGGTGATGGCTCCTCTCGCGGAACAGGCGATCGCACAGGCTTTGGCCAAGTAGCCTCCAACAATTGCGATCCCTGAGCAATGCACGATGGCCGCAAGCGCCGAGGCGTTCAGGCCGGCGTTGAGGGGTGATCTGCCGATCTTAGTTTGGGCCCGCACAGCCTGAGAGCCAGCCCTGATGAGGATGCGGCGCTGCAAGCATCGCGCTGACCGCTTCCGGAGCCACGGGGCGCCCGAAATAGTAGCCCTGGCCTAAACGGCAGCCTAAGGATTGAAGGCGTTTGGCCTGGTCCGCGGTTTCGATCCCTTCGGCCACCACTTCCATGTCGAGTGAATGTGCCAGGTCGAGAATGGTTCGAACGATCGCGGCGCTGCTCTTCTTTTCCGCGATTTCCTGGATGAAGGAGCGGTCGATCTTCAGTGTGTCGAAGGGGTAGCGATGCAGATGGTTGAGCGAACTGTAGCCGGTCCCGAAATCGTCCATGTGCAGACCCACGCCGAGTTTCTGGAGGCCCTGCATGGTGGCCTGCGCCGTGTCTTCGTGACTCATCAGGCTGCTTTCGGTGACTTCCAGGCGCAGGTCGGATGAGGTGACGGACGTTGTGGAGAGGATGTCTGCGATGCGGCTGACCAGACCGGGCCGTCCGAACTGTTTTGCGGAAAGGTTCACGCTGACCCGCAGATCGATGGAAGATGCAGCGGGTGACTGGGCTGGCTGCTCGCGCATGAGCTTGCGCCATTCCACGACCTGCCGGCACGCTTCGGTCAATCCCCAGTCGCCGAGGGGGAGAATGAGCCCGGTTTCTTCGGCCAGCGGGATGAATTCGCCCGGCATGACCATGCCGCGCTCCGGATGCTGCCAGCGCACCAATGCCTCAAAGCCGATAATTCTTCCTGTGGCAAGATCAATCTCCGGCTGATAGTACAGGACAAGTTGCCCGCCACGGATGGCCTGCTCCAGGTCGGACTCCATTTGTATATTTGCCAGCGCACGTTCGCGCATGCCGCTTGAATAGCAGACGAGATGTCCGCGTCCGGCGGCTTTTGCCTCGGCGAGCGCAGTGTCGGCATCGCGCATCAGCTCTTCTGCCTGCGCAATGGATGTGTCAGCGTAGGCGACCCCTATGGCCGTGATGGGTGCAATTCTTTTGCATCGCCATTGAAAGGGCCGCCGCAGTTCTTCGGCAATGCACCGAGCCGCCTCAATGGATTGCGCCTCGCTCCCCATGCCCTCCATGCACACCAGAAAATCCGCCGCGGTCAGTCGCGCCACTATGGAGTCGGCGGGGATGTCGCGCTTGAGAATTGCGCCTGTCAGCCGGTTGGCGGTTTCAACGAGCAACGCATCGCCACCCTCGTAGCCCAGCCGCTCATTGACCAGCTTGAATCGCTCAAGACCCAAGGACAGCACGGCAAAGTTCCACTTGCCATGCAGGCGCGCTCTCTCGAAGCGGCGCTCCAGATGATCGATGAAATAGAGCCGGTTGGGCAGACCGGTGAGCGGATCGGCCATCTTGCGTTCGGTCTGGTCGGTCATGGACCCGGCAATATGCGTCACCGCGCCCTGTTCGTTCTGACCGGGAATGGCGCGCACCATGACCCAGCGCCAGATTCCCTGCTCGTCGCGGAGACGGTGTTCGTTGCGCATGTGGCGGGCTTTGCCCATGCGCAGGGCGCGCAGCTCACCGGTCAGGCGGGCACGATCTTCAGGATGCACACGATCGAGCCAGTGTTCGAGCCCGGCAGCATGCTCCTGAGCTTCGTATCCGGCGATCCGTTGCCACTGGGCAGAAAAGTAAGCTTCCGTGGTTCTCAGATCTATTTCGAAGAAACCGTCGAGCGAGGCCTGCGCCGCCAGCGCGAATCGCTGGCTATTGCCCATCTTCGACGCCAGTGCCGCCATTTTGCTGCTCCACTTTCTCTGCGATTGTGTGCGCGCGCGGCAGCGACACGCCTACCTGCGCGATAAGGCACATATCGGCGGGGCGGTGGAAAGCTTTATATAACAGACGCTAGTGCGTGCTGGTTTCCGTCCAGAGGAAGCCGAGCTCGTCGGCCTGATCTTCTACAAGCTGGGTCAGGGAGACGCCGGAGCTGTGTCCGCCTTTGAGCGAGTAGTGCAGCAGGATGGGACGGTCGCCGCCGGTCGAGGCCTGCATGAGCGCCGACATCTTGCGGGCGTTCATGGGATCGACGCGGGTATCGTTGTCTCCGGTGAAGAACATGATGGCGGGGTATTTGGTTCCCGGCTTCACGTTCTGATAGGGCGAGTACTTGAGGAGATAGGGAAAATCTCTGGGATTGGCCGAGCTGCCGTACTCGGTGGTCCAGAGACGCCCGAACTCGAAGTTCTGATAGCGGAGCATGTCGAGCAGCGGATAGCCGCACCAGATGGCCCCGAAGAGATCGGGTCGCTGGGTCATGGCTGCGCCCATGAGCAGGCCGCCGTTGGAGCGTCCACGGATGGCGAAGCGGTCGGGCGAGGTGTAGTGATTGTGAATCAGATATTCGGCTGCGCCGAAGAAATCATCGAAGACATTCTGCTTGTTCGCGAACATGGCCGCCTTGTGCCATGCCTCTCCGTACTCGTCTCCGCCACGGAGATTGGGCAATGCGAAGTAGCCGCCCTGCTCCATCCACCAGGCGTATTCGGGGCTCCAGGTGGGGAGCATGGGCACGTCGAAGCCGCCGTAGCCGGTCATGAGCAGGCGAGCGTGGCCGTTGCGTGCGAGTCCCTTTTTGCCGGCGACGAACATGGGAACGCGGGTTCCGTCCTTTGAGGTGTACCAGACCTGCGTGACCTCATACTGCGAAGAGTCGAAGGGGATCTTTGGCGTGAAGAAGGTTTCGGTTCGGCCAGTCTTTACGTTGTAGCGGTAGATGGATGGCGGCGTGATGAACGACTCGTAGGTGTAGAAGCCTTCACTCTGGTTGGGGCGTCCGTAGACGACCGAGCCGGAGCCGATACCGGGGTAGGCGAGCGTACCGGTCTTTTTCCCGTCGAGGGCGTAGATGGTGGTCGAGGTCTTTACGTCGTGGAGGCGCGAGACGAAGAGATGTCCGCCGACGATGCTGTCGCTGTCGATGACGTCTTTGCCCTCCGAGATGATCGCCTTCCAAGCGGATGGCTGGCTGCCGGGCGCGACTTCGACGATGCGTCCGTTGGGAGCCGTGTAGTCGGTCTGCAGGAAGAAGCGGTCGTTGAAGTTCAACACGCTGTTGTGGGCTTCGACTCCATAGACGAGCGGGACGATTTTGCTGTCGGGCTTGCGGAGGTCCTTGACGAGTATGTCATCGCGCGTGGCGGGCACGCCGTGGCTGATGCTGATGATGAGGTAGTGATGGTTGTCGGTGACATAGGCGCTGGCGAGATCCATTTCGCCGAGCTTTTCGCCGTGGTATTCGCCGCCGAAGATCTTGGTGTCCGACGTCATGGGCGTTCCGAACTTGTGGTACCAGACGGTGGTGCCCTGGTGCGTGAAGACCGAATAGTAGACGCCCTGATTGTTGGGGCCGAGACTGGCTCCGAAGTAACGAGCCGAGGGTAGAGTGTCGAGCAGCTCGGTGCGGTCCTTAACGCGGAAGAAGTGAATTACAGCCTCATCCGCTCCGCCTTGCCTTACGGCGTAGACAAGCAGGCTGCCGTCGTCAGAGACATCCCAAAGATTGACGGAGGTATTTTGATCGGCGCTGAGTTTGGTTGCGTCGATGAGGCGCTGGTCCTTGCCGGTCCAGCTGTCGCGCATGTAAATCGAAGCCTGGTTTTCGTCGGCGAGGCGTTTCTCAAAGAAATACTTGCCGCCGGCGAGGACGGGCGTGGAGTATTCGTCGACACGCTCGAGAGCTTTCAGGCCCTGGCGAATCTCCGGCAGCATTTTTACCTGCGAGAGATACTTCTGCGTATAAGCGTTCTCCTCATTTATCCAGGCACGCGTCTGGGGACTCTTTGCGTCTTCGAGCCAGCGATAGTTATCCACGACTTTGGTGCCGAAGTAGTCGTCGGTGACAGGCTTTACGGTGGCCATGGGTGGCGGGGGGAGGGTGATGCCTTCGCGTCCGTGAACGGTAGTCTGCTGTGCGTGGGCGGCGAGCGAGAGACAGAGGATGGCGAGCGCGGACGCGCAGGTAGCAGGCAAATAGCTTGGCTTCAAATTGGCACCCTTGGAAGAACTCCCCATTCTATTCGGGACTGCCGGTTATGGCGACTGTTTCGCGTGCGAATGAACGGCCAGTTGCGTCGCAGTCCGATAGAATCGAGCCACCGGATGTCCACCGCTTCCACAACGCCGCGCTGGCGTCGAGCGCTTGCTGTACTGCGCCCTTCGCATAGCCATACGGCCTTTACGGCAACGCTGCTGCTGATGTCGTCGGTGATGGCCTCGCGCGTGATCGGCCTGGTCAAGACCAAGTACATCGCGTACCTGCTGGGTCGCACGGCGGCTGCAGACGCCTTCAATGCAGCCTTTCAGCTTCCGGACATGCTGTCGTACTTCCTGATCGGCGGCGCAGCTTCGATCACCTTTGTCACTATGCTCACGCGGTACCGCGACGGCGGGCGCGATGCCGAGGGCGAGCGCGCGATGTCGGTCATCCTGACCACGATGGGACTGGTGCTGGGGACGGCGATTGTGGTGGCGGAGTTTGCGGCTCCGGCCCTGGTGCGGCTGCTGCTGCGGGGGTTTGAGAGCGACCCGGCGAAGGCCGCGCTGTGCGTGCACCTGACGCGGATTCTGTTTCCCGCTCAGCTGTTCTTCCTTGCCGGAGGGGTGTTTGCCGCGGTGCTGATGGCGCGCAAGCAGTTTGCCATACAGGCGGTGACTCCACTGATTTACAACTGCGGCATTATCTTTGGCGGCGTGCTGCTTTACCGGCATTTCGGCGTCTCCGCTCTGGCGATCGGAGCCGTCAGCGGAGCGTTCCTGGGGCCGTTTCTGCTCAATGCGGTTTGGGCGCATCGCGCCGGCATGCGCTACCGGCCCATCCTGGATTGGTCGGACCCCGGATTGCATGAGTGGGTGCGGATGTCGATTCCGC
>JBARHV010000255.1:0-10435 GCA_049799415.1 Silvibacterium sp. | reverse complement strand
CTTCCTTGTCCTGCCACGTGTTGGGCGCGAAGTGCACGAACATGCCGACCTCAAGATTCTGCCAAGCAATCTGACCGGATGAAGGAAGGGCGCGATGCATCGGGAGGGTCGACTCTGCGAATGCGTAGCTGGTGATTCCAGTCAGACTCGCGGGAATGATGTGGCGAAGAGTGGCAGCTATTCCAACCTGCGCTGATCCAACAATCATTTGACGGCGCTTCATTACTTATTCCTCTCACATAACGGTTGTCGATTCAAAACTGGCGTACGCTTATTTCCGATTCATTACGTTTAGTTTGGGAGATGTCAAGGAAGATGCCGTGGGCGGATTTGACGGTTGTCGGGTCTCCGGAATTAAAACAGCCTCGGCATTGTGAGTTGTTGGCGGTAGCGGACAAACGCTAACTTTCTGGGTGACTTCGGGTGCAGGGAACTTCCAAATTAAAGTTTCCCTGCACGCTGTCAGGTGCGACTCCGTCCATCGATGTTCCATGATCAGAAGCGATAGTTCAGCGCGAGCTGCAAGATTCGTTGATTACCCATGGTGGAGGTGATCTGTCCCCAGTTGGCGTTTGGAGTGCCTGAATTGCTCACCGTGCGGTTCGGAGTGCCGTAGTTGGCAAAGTTGAACGCGTTGAACGCATCCGCGCGGAATTCTACTCGGTGGCTTTCAGTAATATGAAAGTCCTTGTAGGCGGAGAGATCGACGTCTCTAAATTCGGGGCCGCGTTCCGACCCATTCTGCGCATCGCCAAAATTCGTGTAGGACTCTGAACCGTAAGCGCATGTACTCGGATCTCCAAATCCAGGACCGGTCAGATAACCGCCAGCAATGCTTGAGACACATGGAACAGCTGAAGGATCGGTGCCCCACCATTTGTTGTCCAGAGGTATCACGGAACGGTTTTTGATATGCATTGGACGAAGATGGTCTGGCCTGGGATGAGACCCGGATAAGACCAGCGCGGAATAAGTAGGAACGCTATAAAGGTCTATCGGAAGGCCTGTATAGGCGGAGGCAATCCCACTGAGCTTCCAGCCGCCGAGCGCAAGATCCGTAACGCGGTTTACGTTGCCGCCAAATTGTTTCCCTTTTCCAAACGGAAGTTCATAAACAAGTGATCCGGAAAGCCCATGCCTTACATCGGCAGCCGACGGCCCATATTCGGCAGCCAGGTCATAGTAGTTCTGCTGATAATACCCGTAGGAGCCCGTTCCATTGAATCCATCCCACCCTTCAGCTCCGTTGGAAAGCGTTTTGCTGTATGTGTAGTTGGCTGCAAAATCTATCCCACGACTGTTACGGATTTGATAAACGACCTGCAGAGCGTTGTAATTTGAAATTCCAGCCGACCTGGTTTCAACAATTTGCAGTTGATTCACCGCTAGTCCTGTGCTCGTCAACAACTTTTGAAATCGTGACGGGGCGCCTGGCGACGTCAGTTGTGTTGCAATCATCGGAATGCCCAAATGCAGCGTCGTGTTGCCTACATACCCGACCCGAATAGACGATTGATTACTCAGCTGATATTCGGTGGTCAGGTTGAACTCATTGGACCACCCCGGGCGGTCGTTGGTGTCCCAGGCATTGTAGTTTCCGCCGGCGGTACTGTTTGCGGGAAGTCCCTGATTAACGCTCAGTGGCGTTCCCCCGCTTGTCGAGGTAGGATTGGTGGCCGTGATCGTATATGTGTTGGTGTAAGGAGGGTTTTGCGTCAAGCGACCACCGACTCCCATGCCTTCGAAGAGGGTCGAGACGCCGAATCCGCCACGAATCACAAATTTTGGCGTCGCCGAATAGGCAAAACCTATTCGCGGCAGAAACTGATCGTAGGTCGGGTTGTACAGGGCGCGGCTTGCGCCATTCTGTCCAGCGTAATAGACAGTCCCTATATTTGTCGGCGTTAAGCCAATATTGACCGCTTTATTGTTTTGCTCGTAAATAGGCTGCGAGTAGTCCCAACGCACGCCGAGGTTCAGTACTAACTTGTTCGTTACCCGATAATCGTCCTGAACGAACACGCCATCGCGCCACTGCCGGTCACCATCCCGACTCAGACCATTTAAGGCATCAAGCTCCTGGGCATAACCTAAAAGATAATCAGCGAAGTCATATCCGCCAGTGCCCCCAGGTGCTGCTGTAAAGACGCCGGCATACCCAAAATCTCCAAGTATGGGCTCATGAGAGAAGCTGAAGTTCTGCTGATAACGGACAAACTGCGCGCCGAGCTTTATCAGATGGCGGCCATGTTGCCAACTCAACTGATCGCCGTAGACAAAATCGTTCTCTGTCTCAGGCGTTGGTTGTTCGGTGCCGCCAATAGAGGTGAGACCCTCATTGCCGCCAAAACCTTGTGCCGCGAACCCTACAAATCCGCCCTGAGGTAAATTGACGCCTACCTTTTGATTACCCGATGTGCCGAACAGGCCACTAGGGTCTGTCGGTTCGTGTCCGCCCTGAATATACCGCCCAAATCCAATGGTAGCTTCATTCACAATTTCGGTGGAAATCTGGCGGACTTCATTCAATACAAGGGCCGTATACGATTGCGTTTCCGGGCCCTTGGGAATGGTGACAGCAAGCGGCGAAACAACGGTTCCAGCGAGATCGGACTGCATGGTAAAGCGGCCATTTACAGAGTCTTTCGAAGATGCCTTCCAAGCGATTTTGACATCGCCCTGATTTGTCCGTTCCGCATAGTCATTTGGCCCGATGTAGTTGTTAGTGAAATCCAGAGGATTGGAATTCGTGACGTTGGGCGCAGGATACAGCGTAGGATGAGCCAATATGAACTGGGCAACAGAGCTTCGAACGGGAATCTGATCGTTATTGAAGGGCGCGAAGTTATTTTGCGAATCATATAACTGGATGGGGTTCGGTCCGGCGAGCAGCGCAGATAGGTCACCCCTTAAAAATGCCTGCGGCACCAAGCTATCAAAACCGGTTCCGGTGTAGTGATTGCGCAGCCCCTGATAGTCCGCGAAGTAGAAGAGCTTGTCTTTGATGATCGGACCGCCAACTGTGCCCCCAAAGTAAGTCTGGGTATTGGGGTTGATTGCGGCTACCGAGCCAGAAGTGTGCTTGTTTGCCCACGTATTGGCATCCATTTTGTAGTTTTCAAGCTGCATGAAGGCATTGCCATGAATCTGATTCGTGCCGTTCTTGGTAACAACTACAATGATTCCGCCATTTGCCTGGCTATATTCAGCACCAGGATTCGAGGTGATCACTTTCAATTGTTCAACAGCATCCGGATTTGGAGTGTATATCTGGTTTGTACCGGTAAGATTGTCGCTGATATCGATGCCGTCCAGCAGTATGGAGTTCGTCTCCGGGCGATTTCCGTTGATAACCGGTTGCTCCGTTGCGGTGCCACCCGAGTGAATGGATCCCGGAATGGCCGACGTAGCTGCCATAAAACTACGTCCGTCCATTGGCAGGTTGGCCATACTCGTCCCGCTGATTGTGAGATCCAGAGTAGGGTTTTCCTGATTCAGGATAGGCTGCACGTCACCTTGGACTTCTACTTTCGTCGTAGCCGTCTGCACCTGCATAGCAATGTTGATCGTCGCTATCTGATTAATATCCAACTGGAAAGCATTTGTTTTGTATTCCGCAAACGATTTTCCCTGAGCGAGTATGGAATATCGGCCAACAGGCAGGAAGGGAATCGAATAGAGGCCGACATCGTTGGATGTAGCTGATGTCGATATTCCGGTGTCGACGTTTTGAGCCGTTACTTGCACACCGGGAATCACTGCCCCGCTTGTGTCCGTAACAGTGCCCTGCACGGAGCCGGTAGTTGTCTGCGCGTAGATCGCAGGGGCAGAGATAAAGCCAAGGGTGATTAGAACAACCATTCGCAGGGCAGTGTGCGCTGCACAACACTTGCGGTTGAACGGGGACATCCTGAAGACAAATGACGAAGCGATTTGAGCACAAACTGTTCTGAGGAGTAAGAGATACATCATGTACAGCCTCCTAAAGGTACGCGATCCGACGCTCATCAGAAATAAGCGCTCAAATGAACGATTGTCAAGGGAATGCAAAAAAAATCTCTACGTCTTCACGCCCTTAATCAAAGGGTCTTCCTCGCAATCGACTTGTTGAAGCCCGGTGTTTACCTGCAAATATAAGCGTTTAATATCTTTAAGCAGACGCATGGCCAAACTGCTCAATTCAAGCTCGGATAAGGCTTTCAAAGTCTGGGACGCATTCCCCGGCTGTATTGTTCTGATGCTCCTCAACATTTAACATTTTTTGGATCCGACTCGGTTCCTGCTAGCGGGACGTCGAATTGCGAAGATTGAGTCCGGCACGATCTCACACCGACGCGCGCCTGCCCGGCGTAACCCAATCGCTTCAAAGAGGGATGCCAGGACCTCTGGCGGGAGTCTCGAGGAGAACGCTCCATCTGAGCGCTCATAGATGTTGATTTGACCGGAAAATTCGCGCTGTTATGCTTTGCGCACCTTTTAAGCGCCCAGATGCCCCCTGGAATTTGTTACGATCGGAGATGCTGCAGCATAAAGCAAGCAGGTTTGTTGGCATTGGCTTTCAAAGCGGCGGAGAGGACAGAGTCGAACATGCATGGGGAACTCGCAGAAAAGATCATCGTTTTAACTGGCGGCGGTAGTGGAATCGGTGCAGAATGCGCAGCGGCATACGCGCGTGAAGGGGCGCGCGTCGCAATTCTCGATCGCGATCTCCAGGCCGCGCAGAATACGGCGAAGGCAATTGACGATCGATGCTTTGCGCTGTGGGCCGATGTTGCAGATGGGGCGTCAGTCGAAGCAGGGATGGCGGAAGTGCTCAAGCGTTTTGGACGCATCGATGCTGTGCACAACAACGCCGGGATTACGACGCCTTCCCTGCCCCTCCACGAAACCGGCGAGACAGATTGGGATCTTCTGCAGAGCGTGAATGTGAAGTCGGTCTACTGGACGACACGATTTGCATTTCCGGCGCTCGCGGCATCGAAGGGCTCGATTCTCAATACCGTAAGCATGGTCGGCTTGATCGGCCAATCGAATCATGCAGCTTATGTGGCGAGCAAGGGCGCGATGATTTCCCTGACGAAGGCAATGGCAATCGATTATGCCCCGTTTTCCATCCGGGTAAACGCAGTCTCCCCAGCCGGTGTGTGGACTCCAACGCTTGAGCGCTGGTGCGCAGAGCAGCCAAATCCAACGGAAACCCGCCAGAATCTTGATCAAATCCACCCTTTGGGGCCATGTCCCTATGGCGACGTTGTGGCCGATGCCGCCGTCTTCCTTCTCTCTCATCGTGCCCGTTTTATGACCGGCTGCATTATGCCGGTCAGTGGCGGTGCCGAACTTGGCTACAGGCGTTAGCCGCAGGAGTCACATGCCAACGTGTGTCGTCGATCGTGTCGTTGCATTCGATATGAGATATCCGCTCAAGGAAGGCGCGGGCAGCGACGCCATCCATACAGATCCTGAATACTGTTTTGCGGTAACCCAACTGCACACCACCAATGGCCAGTTCGCAACCGGCATCACCCTGACTTTGGGCGATGGCAATCGACTGGTATGCGATGCGATTGAAATTCTCACCAGGCCGCTTATTGGGATGGACATCGAAGAACT
This sequence comes from Silvibacterium sp., assembly GCA_049799415.1. Lineage (GTDB taxonomy): Bacteria > Acidobacteriota > Terriglobia > Terriglobales > Acidobacteriaceae > Silvibacterium. The sequence continues at coordinate 4,825 of JBARHV010000255.1, read as the reverse complement.
GATGGGGGACTTTGGCTGTTTTTCAAGGAGACTCGCGGATGACTCTGCAATGCGCTGGCTCGGCCCGCACAAAGGCGTGGTTCACCTTGCGCTTGCTTCCGTCACCAATGCATGCTTCGATCTTTGGGCGAAGAGGCGGGGTGTACCCCTTTGGAAGCTCTTGCTTGATCTCACTCCCGAACAAGTCGTTTCGCTGCTCGACTTGAGCTACCTCGAGGACGTTCTGGCACCTGCGGAAGCTCTTGAAATGCTAAGTGCACACTGGTCGAGCCGCTCGGAACGGTCCGATATTCTTCAGTGCGGCTACCCAGGATACGACACGTCCGTGGGGTGGATGGCATACGATGACCGAAAAGTTCGCGAACTGACACAGCGAGCAATCGGCCAGGGGTTCAACGCATTCAAACTCAAGGTGGGCTCCGTCGACGAGGGTCGCGACCTGCGGCGTGCCGCGATGCTGCGCGATTGCGTTGGAGATGCCGGAACCATCATGTTCGATGCCAACCAGCAGTGGAGCCTCCCCACGGCGAAGCGAATCACAAAGCTGCTCGCTCCACTCAGACCATTATGGATCGAAGAGCCAACGCATCCTGACGATTTGCTTGGTCACGTTGAACTTGCACGGGTGATTGCGCCTGTTCAGTTGGCAGCAGGCGAGCATATTCCAAATCGAGTGATGTTCAAGAATTTTCTGAAAGCCGGGGCCATTCATTTCGTTCAAGCTGACGTCACACGTCTCGCAGGTGTAAGTGAATTCATCACCGTGAGTATGCTTGCGAAGAAACTCAATCTGCCTGTGGTGCCTCATGTGGGCGATATGGGGCAACTCCATCAACACCTGGTTCTCTTCAATCGGATCGCGCTCGGACACGAAGTCTTCTTCCTCGAGCACATCCCACATCTACAGTCCGACTTTGTCTTCCCTGCGCAGGTACAGGGTGGCTTTTACAAGACGGCGCAGGAGCCCGGTGCTTCCTCTGACCTCAAGCTGCTGAGCACGCAGTGCCCATGACCCAATCTGGCCCGACGGGTTTGGCGCTGACCATTGTTGCGGGCGTAATGTCCGGCAACTGCATGCTCCCCACGAAGTTTGTGCGTTCGTGGAAATGGGGCAATGTCTGGCTGGTGTTCAGTCTGTTTTCTCTCGTGATCCTGCCGTGGAGCCTCGCGCTCTTGCTCGTCAGTCATCTCGAATTGACTTATCGCAATCTCAGCCTGTCCCAATTCGCCGTTCCAATTGCGTTCGGTGCCGGCTGGGGCATTGCGCAGGTTCTCTTCGGAATTTCAGTGACGCGGCTTGGCCTGGGAGTTGCCTACTCCATCATTGTTGGTCTGGGAGCTGTCCTCGGCACCTTGGTTCCTCTCTTCATCGAGCAGCGTCACGCGGTGAGCATCGCCACGCTTTACATTCTGATGGGCGGAGTCATGCTGATGGTGCTGGGAATCGCTCTGACCGCGTGGGGCGGGCATCTCCGGGAGAAGATTCCGGAAAACGCTGGGTCTTCCATGCCGCGCAGTGGCTATGTGACGTCGGTAACGATCGCCGTGCTTTGCGGGTTCATGGCTCCGATGCTTAATTACTCCTTTGCCTTTGGGCAGGACATTACAAGCCAGGCCGTCGCTCAGGGAAACTCGCCTGCTCTTGCAGCCTATGCAGTGTGGCCCATCGCGCTAGCAGGGGGGTTCGTTCCAAATTTCCTCTACTCCGTTTATCTCTTGGCGCGCGACCGCGGGGTATCCGCATTCCGCTCGCCCTATCCGGATCTCCTGTGGTCTACGCTGATGGCCGTCCTTTGGATGGGGGCCTTCGCGCTGTATGGCATGAGTACCACATTTCTCGGTACGCTGGGAACATCGGTGGGCTGGGGACTATTTCAGATTTTCATGATCACAACCGCGATCCTGTCCGGAGTTTTGACTGGCGAGTGGAAAGTATCTCCAGTTCGCGCTCGCGCCTATCTCGGAGTCGGGCTGATGTTCCTGATTCTCGCAACAGTGCTCTTCACCACCGGCAACAGCCGCTGATGCCGCAGACTCACAATATCGCAATATCGCATCCAGGTTCAGATCTGAAGAAAGATCCGATCTTCTGGCAGCGTCATTTCACTTTGGATTTCTTCTTCACTTGGGACGCTACGGCCCTCACGCGAACAGCCGCCGTCGGCTTCTTTTCCCAGTTATCGTAAGCAGTAGAAGCGAATCGAGCCATGATGCGGTGCACATACGCCTCAGCGACTTCTCCCTGACCTTCTCTGATCAGGTCGACAATCCGCTGATGGACCTCGAAGTCCTTGCCCCAAACCGAAGTATCTTGGCCGCTCGACAATACTCTGATGCGCACAAAGGCAAACACGGGCAGCAAGAGCTTCCGGGCATGGTCGAAAACATAAGGATTGTTCGAAAGCCGGCAGAGTTCGAGGTGAAACTTCAAGTCGGCGTCGATCAACATTGCAGGACGCCTCTCCTTCGAAGCGCGACGCATCATATCAAGAGCCTGTTCGAGCGGTCCTACATCATGGGACCCCGTGGCGAGAAGTCGAGCCGCAAGACCCTCAAGAGCGCCTCGCATTTCATAGATCTGCAATACATCTTGTTCGGTCAGGTTCACCACACGCGCGCTGCGGCCTGACGCCTTGGTCACAAATCCCTCTTGCGCCAGGAGATTGATTGCTTCTCGAATCGAGGCCTGCGCAACCCCGAATTTGTGCGCCCAGGCTCCCTCGATAATGCGGACACCCGGCTTCAATGCACCACTCGCAATCTCTGTCCGCAGACGATCGGCCACGGAGTCCTTTACCAGAACTCCACAGGCATCGCGAATTGGAGCAGATTTTTTCACGGGTACGGTACTTATATTTCTAGCACTTCTTTGACTTCCAAGGAATCTCGAATGAAAGTTTCGGCCATCGCCGACGTATCCATCGAAGACCTGCTACTCACAGCCTTACTGGGATGTGTGCCCGTTAGTTGCACAAGTTGTTGATCGTATGATGTTCCCCTTATCGCTACTCGGTCTCAGCTGGGATTGCGCCCGGTCTACACGAACGATCCACATCTCGAGCGCATGGGCTCCCCGGTTGTTAAAGAGCAGATCGACCTGTTTCTCCGAGACTATGCGCGAGCTAGCACGGTGAAGATTGGGGTTACCTTGGGATCGACTACCGCCTTTGTATTGAGCATCGAGACAATTCCGCTCCTTTATCGGCTTCTGACTTCGGGAATCTCCTGCATGCGGCGGCAATCGACGGGAATGCAACTGGCCATCGCCGGCGTAGCATTGGCTCTTGCCATCCACCCCAAGTCGCGGGCCAAGTTTGCTCAGGCATGGCGGGCTATCGCACCCATGATCGACAAACTTCGAGTCGGCGAAGAAGCTGTTTGCCTGGCACGCGCTTGCACGAACGTTCCTTCAGATCCCATATCCAACGTGGATTGACGCGGATAACATGTGGGAGCTGACCATTCTGAAGAAACTGAAGAGAACCGTATTTCAAACGGCAATTGCTATCGGATACGCAGAGAATGAATGTGTGGAAACGTCCTTCCCTGCCAATAATCCCATTGCGGGCGCACCTGAAATTGTCGTTAGCAATCCGCTAACGCCGTTAGCGAAGGATTCCTTTTGGACGAAAGCTCTGAAGCCGTATTGCAGCGATGCTCCAGTTACCGTAAAGAAGCTAATCCGATGTGTCGACGATGTATTCAAGGAATGGGGTTCATTGATTCACCAAAAGGGCGAACTGTTTGTGTCTGATAAGCCCTACCTGCTCGGAAACTATCCGCTCCCCCTGGGATCGGGGTTGATACAGATAGGCGATTACGCAAGAGAAGCGGCCAACGATAAGCTTCTTGAAGGTTGCAGAGCAATACAGGTCAATCTTAAAGTGCTAAAAGCAGATTTTTCCGAGATGTGGTCATCGGATAGCGCAGTGAATCATTTTGGGGGCGAAAAGAAGAAGCAGCCTGCCTCCGTGAGGAATGACATAACTTCCAAAGTGCCCTTACCCGCATGAACGAGTTCGGGGGCCTAACGGTTCGGCAACTGCTCAAGATACACTCGGTCATCATTAGGGAGCTGCATCGCCGTGAGATTGTCCGACGCCCGAGCGATCGCTGCCCAGAATACGCAGAGCGTTAGACGGCTGCTCTCGCATTTTCCAATCCACACTCCAACCCGCGACGATTCGGAACTTGCAGGTATTTCCGCGAACTTAGGCAGTCCCCGCGGGCTCCTAAATCCCTATAAAACTCGGGTGGACATAGACTGTCACAGCACGAGCATTCGGCAGAATGCCGAATGCTCATAAGGCAAGCTTATTGCTTTGACGAACGCGAATAAGGGGCAAATAACTATTGTTGACGAAATTCCTATTAGCAAAAGTCTCCAACTGTGCGGCCTCTTAAAGCCATCGCGACACTCCTCCATGGTACGAACAAGTCCCCCGGTGGTGCTGGCTGAAGCTGTAGCTCCCGTCCCGGCAGATTGCCGTCGCACCAGGTGGAATTGAGACTGCCTTTGCCGGAGAGTGAACTCGCCGCCCGTCACTGTTTACGTAGTAATGGTTGTTACTGAGCTGCAAATTTTGAGGTGAATTCGCAGTCACTGCTGTCTTATGGGCAGCTTTTTTGCGATGCGGAGCGTGCGTTACAGCATGTGGCGGTGTGGGCGGAGTCGTGCTGGTCTGCGATTGTGCCTGCTGAGGAAGAGCACGAGCAAAGCCCACGCTTGACGGTAGGGCTCCGGGAATGGACACGGTAATCGCAACCAAACACAACGCAAGAATCCAGCTCCATCTTGTCTTCAAGGGCGCACCGGACAGTTCGA
>JBARHV010000254.1:0-1660 GCA_049799415.1 Silvibacterium sp. | reverse complement strand
GAGATGAACCGGCGCCAGTAGAACGTGCCCCATCCGGCCCGCTGCAGCCCGGCGTAGGCGTACGTCAGCATGCACGCGGAGATGAAGAAGAACACCTCGCGCGACACGTGCAGCAGAAGCAGCGTGGCGTTGGAGAGCACGGCCGCCCCGGCCGGTGCGAACGTGATGATCGTGTGCGTGCTGACCACGCCGACCTGCTTGAGCGGCCGCATGGCGTCGACTTGGTCGAGCCGCCGCCGGCCGGCCATCAGTACATCATCCGCGGATCACGGTAATGCTTGAACTCCAGCAGGTTTCCCGACGGGTCGAGCAGCACGAACGTGTGGTGCTCCTCCACCAGGCCCTCGAACCGGGTGGAGACCTCCTGGTAGAACGCGATCTTGCGGAGAACCGCGCACGCGTGCAGGGCCTCGAAGTCGGCCTCGTCGCGGAACGTGACGCCGAAGTGCCGCGGGTACAGGCTGGGCGGCCTCTCCGCGCTCATCCCCTCGGTGAGATGGCAGACCAGCTGGTCGCCGAAGAAGTCCACGGTGATCCGGTCCGGATAGCGCCGGGCCAGCTTGCAGCCGAGCATGCTCACGTAGAACTGCTGGGCCGCGTCCAGGTCGTGGACGGGGATGGCCAAATGGAACACGTCATGGGTGGTTCGCATCGATGTCCCCTACTCGAAAGCTGCCAGCGTATCGGCGCGGAGCCCGAGCCGGAGGGTTTCCAGTCCGATGACGCCGGGCGCCGGGATGTTCCCGAGGTTCACGTCCGGCCCGAGCCTGGTGACGAAGTACGCCTGCAGCGTGGTGGACGGGGCCTCGAACAGCAGGCTGTCCTGGTTCAGTCCGGAGGCGAGCACGTCCTCGACCAGCCCGAACCGCAGCGCGCCGTCCGGTCGGCAGATCCCGGACCGGCCGCTCTCCCTGGCCTCCAGCGTGACCAGCGACGCCCCGGCGGCGAGGTCCTCGGCGATGTACTCGGCCCAGATCCTCGGCGGCAGCTGCTCGGACCGGCCCGGGTCCTTGTAGCCCACCTCGGAGATCACGGTGAAGTCGCCGGTCAGCTTGCGGATGTAGCTCGCCTTCTCCGAGTTGGACAGCGTGATCGTCCCGTTGGAGACCTCGACGTGCCGGCAGGACCAGGCGTCGCAGAACGTCCGGTAGTCGTCGAACCGGCCCTGCAGCACGTACTTCTCAAACAGCGTCCCGCCGAAGTAGAACCCGATCTCGTGCGCGGCCAGCACGTCGATCTTCGCCTGCAGCCCGGCGGTCACCACCGCTGTTCCCCAGCCGAACTTGACGAAGTCGATGTACTCAGCGGCCGACGAGACGAGGTCGGCGAAGTGCGCCACACCGATCCCGCCGTCAATGACCATCGTCAGGCCGTTCCGGCGCGGCTTGGCGGCCCGCGACGGCAAACGCAATGCGGTCGGATTCATCGTTACTCCTTCTCATCTGGATCGGGGACATCTGGATCTGGCTCATCTGGATCTGAGCTGGCAACGCGGTGCGGCCAGTCCGCAGGCGACCGCAGGATGCACCCGTTGCTCAGCGGCTCCCACCGCATCCGCTCGACCGGGATACCGCGCAGGTAGGCGTTCATCACCCGGAGCGTGCCGCCATGGGCCACGACGGCGATCTCCCCGGCCCGTTCGGCCCCCATGGCACGGCAC
>JBARHV010000253.1:0-5640 GCA_049799415.1 Silvibacterium sp. | reverse complement strand
TAACCACCGTTATTTCCTGATTTAAAGGTAGCCCCCGAACTACTTCACTTGTCGTTGTGCCTGGAGTCAGAGAGATCGTTTCTCCGCGACTTACCAATGCCGCCGCTGCTCTGCCGATACGTCGCTTCTCTTCAGAAAAGCGCTCCACCTGTGCCTGAAAGGATCTGTCATTCTTGAACGGCTCGTAGAATAGCGGCTCGATGGAGACGGCGCCCCCATGTGTACGTTGCAAAAGACCTTCTTTTTCCAGCTGATCCAAATCGCGCCGAACCGTAACCACTGAAACACTCAGTTCCGTACTGAGGCCTTCCACTGAAACAGAACCTGACTGCTGGAGGACTCGAAGAATCGCAGTAAGCCGAGTCTGCTGTTTATCCATCGGAGCGTCATGAATCCCGTCCTTGTCAGATAAAACCTGGCTCCGTTTTCTCACTGTCTCTCACCCCAGATATTCTGGATGTCTTCTAAGGACTTGCCTCGTGTTTCTGGAACGAATTTCCATACAAAAGAAAAAGTCATAAACGATAATAGCGCGTAGATCAGGAAAGTCGATGAGATGCCGAGTGCATGCACAATCGAAAGAAAGGTTAATGTCACAGCAAGACAGGATGCCCACAAGGCAGATATAGCCATGGATGTTGCGCGGCTACGCAACTCCGTGGGAAATATTTCCGTTATATAGACCCAGACTCCAGGCCCGAGCCCCACCGCAAAAAAGGCTACGTAGAAGAGGACGCTTGCAAATGCAAAGGCTATGGGCACAGCAGGTAACCTGAGCGCCAAAGACAATGCGACTAAACATGCAGTCATTCCTCCCGAAGCAAGAAGTAACAGAGCGCGACGACCCCAACGATCGATGAAGAACATGGCGATGATTGTGCCGATCAGATTGACCAGTCCCACGACGACGTTTGCGCCGATTGCATCCGCTCCGGCTTGACCTTTCATGTGATCCCTCATAATCACCGAGCCATAGTATAAGACGGTATTGATGCCCGATATCTGCTGCAGCACAGCGAGTGCAACCGCAATGAATAGCCGTTTGCGCATATTGGGAGCAAGAAGCTCCTTTGAATTGACCTTCTCCACCTCTGCCGCAAGTTCAATGGCGTCGAGTTCCACCTGCGCCCCGGCTTCCCCGGCAACGCGCATCATTATGGCTTGCGCCTCAGGCCGATGGCCCTTCAGGAGTAGCCAGCGGGGACTCTCGGGAATAAAAATCAATCCGACCAGAAACGCGAGAGAAGGGATAGCGCCTACTGCGAACATCCATCGCCAACTTGAATCGCCGAGAGAAGATAGACCCCAGTTACTGAGATAGGCAACAAGAATTCCGAGTACGATCGCCAATTGATTCATCGATACCAGAGAGCCGCGATTTCGCGGGGGTGCAATCTCCGAGATATAAATTGGAGTGAGTGTCGACGCAAAGCCGATAGCAAGCCCCCCAATCAGACGCATGGTGGAGAAAGTGGCCAGATTCTGCGAAGCCGCTGCGCCAATCGCAGACGCGGCAAAAAGTACGCCTGCCGCGGCCAGAATTTTGCGGCGCCCGAATCGGTCACTCAAGGAACCAGCGATGGAGGCCCCGAAGAGGCACCCTAATAGCAGCGCGCTCGCAGCCATTTCGGTTTGGAAATTCGTCAGTCCAAATTGTTTTCGTAGAAATACAATCGCGCCGTTGATCACCGCGGTATCAAAACCAAAAAGTAGTCCTGAAAACGCTGCCACCGCAGCGATAATGCTTACGTATCTTTTTGACACGTCTGGAGTGTTCAGTTTGCCCGTGCTTTGGATGACTGGCGATGACATCGTTCCTCCGGCATCCTTTCGCGGGTGCGGTATCGCGGCGAAAATAAAAGTCGACGCGATCCTGGCAAGGACTTAATATAACACTCACTTTTTGGAGTAAACGACCATTTTTGTGATTGTTTGGAGGAATATGCAACGTGAGAGTATGATTGGCAGCGCGTACCGTTTCGCCTCGCAAGTTGAATCTGGCAAGACAGCCATGACTTTACCCCCGCAAATCGCTCCCGCGAACGCACACGTCGACTGGTTGCATGGTCGACTTGAAGGATCATTCGTGCAGGAACGCAAAAAGACCTTCAGCCAGCTTCGCAGACTGTTTCAGAACGCGGCCTCTGATGGAATCGATCCGAATACTGTTGTTTACCGTGTGCGTTGGTGGGAACCTGTGCCGCCGAACACGGAGGGCGGTCTTTTTTGGGGCGTGACCGAAGTTGAAGCCGGACAAGTGGGCGGCGAATACTTTATGACGCAAGGCCACTTCCATGCGAAGCGCGATCGAGCCGAGTATTACGGAACAATCGAGGGCTTCGGCATGTTGATTCTAATGAATAAAAAGCGAGAGACGTGGGCGGAGGTAATGTCTCCGGGAAGTCTCCATTACATACCGGGTGGGATTGCGCATCGCGTCGCGAATACGGGTGACATGCCACTCTCTTTCTGGGCTTGTTGGCCGAGTGATGCGGGACATGACTATGCCGCTATCGAGTTCGAAGGGTTTGGCGCACGAATGATGAATTGTGACGGTAGCCCTGCACTTGTGCCCGAGAACTGAGTTTCTCCAGAATCTGAAGAAAGAACGGAGCTGCCAATGAGCTGTTTCTCTCCGGTTGAAAATCACGAGATGTTTTTTGATACCGGCCTGGATATCAGTCTTCAATCCGACCCTTTTGGATTTGTATATGGCTGCGGTGTTTTTGGACCATCCCCAGAGTTACGCACCCTGGATACAATACGGCCAAGTCTCCGCGATCAACATTGTGATGGGCCTGATCCTGTTTATGTAATTGCGATGGATGTTGGACGTTTGGAGCACATTGAAGAACTGAAAAAGCGCATGTTGCTCTTTGGTGTGGTGGCCTATGCAAACGGAAAACTGGGCGAAGAGCCAGTGCGCAGCCAGGGACACGTCCATGCCGTTGCGCCGCATTGTGGCTGGTCAACACCAGAGCTGATTGAGATATGGCAGGGCCGCGCGCTCGTGTATCTACAGGAATATGCGAGCGATGATCCCGGACGCTGCATTGCGATCGAGGCTGGCCCCGGAGATCAAGTGGTCGCTCCTCCGGGTTGGGCGCATTGTGTAATCAATGCCGATGTAAATGCTCGGATGGTTTTCGGAGCGTGGTGTTGCAGGCAGTACGGTTTTCTCTACGACGAGGTTCGCGCCCATGGCGGCCTGGCCTGGTTCCCAATCGTGCAAAAGAATGGCGACATTACCTGGGAACCAAACGAGAATTATTCATCTTCCACGCTCTCTCAAAAAAGAGCACGTTCTTATCCTGAACTTGGTATTGCACGGTCGATCCCGATCTATGAGCAGTTTGCGCATAATCCTGACAGTATTCGATGGGTGTCTGATCCGGCGACGGTTGCTCTTACGTGGAAGGCTTTTGAAGCCTAAAAGCATGCAGGTCTGAACTCTTCGGATTATTTGACAGGATAGGCGGGAAAGTTTGTTTGCGACTCATCGACCGTGATGGAATCAGTGATTTGAACGAATAAAAGCCTTGATCGTCGCGCATTGCTTCCCCTCGGCAGGCCCATGAGGGCGAATGGTATAGAGACCAACTTGCGCGGGAACAATAAACGTTTCGGCATAATGAATCACAAATGGTTCGAAGGCTCCACTTGGGCTTTCTACTAAAATCTGCTCTCCTTCCACGAGATTCAGGACGTTTACCGTACCACCGGTCTCATGGGTGACGCGATTGGTGAACCAGTGCCGTCGGGTTTCGATGAACTCTAACTCATGCAGACCGGTACGTTCTTCGCGCCAGCCGTCGCCTTTGGCGATTTGCTCCAAGCGATTAATCAGCGAATTCTCAACCCACTCTCTGGTGCGATTCCATTGAATATTGGCGGCACCATGGTCAAGGTGAAGGGGGCGAGGGCAACCGTTAAGACCAAGCCGCTTCCAATCCCATAGCTTGAAGGTGAAGATATAGGGCGTGGCGCTGATTTCAAGAACCATATTGCCTCGACCAGAACAATGAACGGTGCCCGCAGGAATCAGGAAGTGATCATGTTTGCGGGCGGCAAACTTATTGACATAAAGGTCCGCGTCAAATTCAAGGCCGCCGGACTGAGCATCACACAGATCGTCGAGCATAGCTTGCGGATCTATATTTTCCTTCAGGCCTAGATACACATATGCCTCAGTGCTTGCATCCAAAATGTAATAACTTTCGTCCTGGGTATATGCAATCCCAAACTTCTGCTGGACATACTCTGTCAAGGGATGCACCTGGAGCGACAGATTACCGCCCTCAATTGTGTCGAGAAGATCGAAGCGGATCGGGAACTCCGCGCCGAATTGATCGTATACCTGCTCACCGAGTAGTTCGCAGGCGTGAGCAAAGACCAGATCCATGGCCGGAATCTCTACCCTCACATCTCCGAAGCCCAAAAGCAGACTATTTTCTTCTGGAACACAATCAAAGCACCATGCGTAATTGGGTGCATCTGCAGGCAAATCACATATCCGCTCCAGCCAATGGCCACCCCACGGTCCCGGATCGAAAAAGGGAACGACACGGAACGGACGCTCGACCGTGCGCTGGAGCGCATGCCGGAGTGCTGCTCCGGAAATCATCTTTGGTGTAGAACGACAGTTGGTGTCTAGCAGGTAATCGAGATGAGGCAATAATTTCTGCTTGAGATGATCTGCTGCGCGCCAGTCGATGAAGAAGGATCTCTTGTATTTAAGGGAGGGGGTTTCCTGAAGGTTGTCCGCACCAAGATTGCCAATGTCGCCGCTTCGCTGTCGCCGTTGGATCTCCCATCTCGCCATATCAGCGTATACCAGCACGTCATATAGCCCTGCGATCGCAGATGCTCCCGTGCCAACGACCAGAATCAATCCGCTGTCTTGTTTCAGGATTGCGTCCGTTGCGCGGCGGGCCTTTAGCGGATCGAGGAAGTCCGGAATTGTGAGACTGGCGATCCGACCGAAGACAGGGTCGTCAGTGAGCCAGGGATGAACACGCTCCTCGATCTCAGTGGGTGAAAGCAGGAAATCTTCGGTGGAAATAACCAGGGAAGGGTTGAGCGTCGACTGAAAGGCTCCGCACACATCGCGGACAAACACTCCGGGATAACATTCGACGCATAGAACGGTGCGCGAATCAGATATGACCGCTAAAAGTCCGGCCGCAATATCATCCCATCCGACGCAGCATTCTGCGCGTGACGACGAAACAGAAACATACGGATACTTATCGTACATTGCGCACCCGTACGTCCTTATTGGCAAGCAGTGGGATAGCTCCGAGAAGCGGGGCATCATTTCCCAGTCGAGCACTGCGAATCTCCACTTTCCCCCACGGACTCCAGACCCGCGGCGGGACCTTCTCCTGCAAGTACGGAAGGATCACATCAGCGCTATGCATTACTCCGCCCCCGAATACGATCACTTCAGGGTCATACGCATGGATAAGGGCCACTGCATTCGCGACCCACACTTCAAGACAGTGTTGCCAGATTTCCTGCGCGACCGCATCTCCGTGGGCAGCATATCGAAACAGATTGCTAAAGTTGATTTCCTGATCTCTCAATGCACTTTGTTCAGAGGCGGCCCATGTTTTGTAGAGATGAGGAAGTGCCCATCCT
>JBARHV010000252.1:0-22304 GCA_049799415.1 Silvibacterium sp. | reverse complement strand
GACTTTGACTTTGTAGGTCAGGGTTTCAAAATTATAACATTGGTATAAATTTTGAGGGCTTGCGGCTACCATACAAAGGAGCGCAAAAAGCCCGGCCAATTGTGGATGGCCGGGCCTGATTTTTACTCTCTATTTTTATTAGAGCGGATTGGAATAAATCAGCGGCACGATGCCTGCTGTTTCAAATCTCCATTGCTATGTCTTCGATGGCGAGGCGGACGTTTCCGTTGGAGTGGGCGAGACGGCGGACCGCTTCCGGTTTGTCGACTCCGGCTTTGAGCATGACGAGGGCGACGGGGACGCTGCGTCCGGCGGACTTGATGACGTCGACGGCCTTGTCGCGACCGATGCCGCAGGCGCGGATGAGGATTCCGATGCCGCGCTCGACGAGCTTGGAGTTCTGCATGTGGACGTTGACCATGAGGTTTTCGTACACGTAGCCCATGCGCGTCATGGCTCCGGTGGTGATCATGTTGGTGATCATCTTCTGAGCGGTCGCGGCCTTCATGCGGGTGGAACCGGAGATGACCTCGGGACCGACCTCAGCCACGATGGCGATGTCCGCTTTTTCTGCAAGAGGTGTGTTGTGGTTGCAGGTGATGCAGGCGGTTTTTGCGCCGCGGGCGCGGGCGTAGGCGATGGCGGAGACTACATAGGGCGTGCGTCCGCTGGCGGAGAGGCCGATGATAACGTCTTTGCGGCTGGGACGGCGGCGGGCGATGTCGCGCTGGCCTAGCTCTTCTGAATCTTCATTGACCTCGACGGGCGAGGCGAGAGCTTTGGGGCCGCCGGCCATGATGTACTGGATGGTCTGCGGCGAGGTGGAGAAGTAGGGAGGACACTCGCAGGCATCGAGCGAGGCGATGCGTCCGCTGGAACCTGCGCCGATGTAGATGAGGCGTCCGCCATCGCGCAGACTGCGGGCGACGGAGTCGATGACCTGAGCGATCTCCGGCAGCGCTTTTTTTACGGCTGCGGCGACCTTCGAGTCTTCATGATTGATGATGCGCGCGATCTCGAGAGCCGATTTTGTATCGAGGCCCTGAGAGGCTTCATTGGCGCTTTCTGTGGTGAGATCCTGAAGTCTGGTTTGTGGTGGTTCCGGCGTGTAATTTGTAGTTTTGGTGCCGGTTTGAGGTTGCGTCATAGTGGCCATAGTTTGTCCGAGTTTCCCGCACGTGTGCTGCCTCATTCTATCGCCTTTGAGGTAGGCTTGGCGATGGAATTCGTCATCGTGGCGGGTTGGGGTGCGGCTGAGGCAGGCGGAATGGCGGCGCAGGCCCAGGGTCTATCGCTGCGCCCGAGTTTCCTTGACCGGCGTTTGCTTTGCAAATAGTATTCTCGGCAACCATGGAATCCATCATCGGGCAGACTGTCTCTCACTACGTTATTGCTCGAAAACTTGGCAGTGGCGGCATGGGTGTTGTGTATGAAGCAGAGGACACGCATCTGGGACGCCATGTTGCGTTGAAGTTTCTGCCGCATGAATTGGCGCAGGATGCGCACTCGCTGGAACGCTTTCAGCGCGAAGCACGCTCGGCCTCGGCCCTGAACCATCCCAACATCTGCACGGTTTTTGCGATTGAGCAGGACGGGCGACAGCCCTTCATCGTTATGGAGTTGCTGGAGGGTCAGTCGCTGGCAGCGATGATCGCGGGACGGCCGGTTGAAATGGGACAACTGCTGACGCTTGCGGTCCAGATTGCCGATGCTCTGGAGTCGGCGCACGCCAAGGGCATTGCGCACCGCGATATCAAGCCGGCGAATATTTTTGTGACCTCGCGAGGACAGGCAAAGATTCTCGACTTTGGGCTGGCGAAAATGGAGGGGCAGCGCTCCCAAGCCGACGGCGCGGCGCAGATGGAGACCGTGAATGCAGGACAGGAGCTGACGACGCCGGGAACGACGATGGGCACCGTGTCCTACATGTCTCCGGAGCAGGCGCGGGGGCAGTTTACCGATTGCCGGACCGATCTGTTCTCACTGGGGACGGTGTTCTACCAGATGGCGACGGGGATTCTTCCCTTCCAGGGCGACACTCCGGCGGTGATTTATGAGGCGATTCTGAACCGCGACCCGGTCCCGATTCTGCAGGTGAATCCATCGCTCCCGGCAGGATTTGGCCGCATCGTGGAAAAAGCCCAGGAGAAGGACAGGAATCTGCGCTATCAAACCGCGACGGACTTGAAGACCGATTTGATCCGGCTCAAACGCGACCTTGATTCCGGCAGCAAGCAGTTGACTGACTCGGGCGAATCGCGCGGAGGCGCTGCGAGACAAGGCTCGAAGTCGGTAGCCGTCCTCTATTTCGAGAATCTCGGCGGGGCAAAGGATGATGAATACTTCCGCGACGGCATCACTGAAGACATCATTACCGAGCTTTCCAAGATCAAGGGGCTGAATATTTTTTCGCGCCCGACGGTGCTGGCTTACCGGGACAAGCAGGTGACGCCCGCGCAGATCGGGCAGCAACTGGGAGCGTCGTATGTGCTGGGAGGCAGCCTGCGCCGTTCCGGCAACCGGCTGCGCATCAATACGCAACTGGTGGACACCAGCACGGATTTTCCCATCTGGTCTGAACGCTACGACCGCGAGATGAAAGACGTCTTCGAGGTGCAGGACGAGATTGCGAGCAAGATTGCCCAGGCGCTGCGGATCACGATGTCTCCGCAGGAGCAGGAGGCCATTGCGTCAAAACCGACGGACAACCTGCAGGCCTATGACCTTTATCTGCGCGGCAAGAGCTATGCGCGGCGCCTGCAGCGCCAGGACCTGGAGTTTGCGCTGCAGATGTTTGAGAACGCGGTGATTCTGGATAAAAATTTTGCGCTGGCCTATGCTGCGATGGCCAATGTGTGCGCCCAGAACTACTACTTGCACGGGCGCGACCCTGTCTGGATTGAGCGGGCCATGAAGGCTTCAGGGACGGCGGTGGCGCTGCGCCCGGATTTGCCGGAGGTCCAGGTGGCCCAGGCGTGGATTCTGCATGTGAATGAAAAGTACGATGAGGCTGTGGCGCTTGCGCGGAAGGCGATCGAACGCAAGCGCGACTGCGAGGGAGGGTACTATCTCCTGGGCAGAACGTTGTTTTCGGCTGGACGTTACCAGGAGCTGGTTGATATTGCCGATGCGGCCGCGGAAGCAAGCGGCGACGATTACAACGTCTATCTTCCGATACAAAATGCGCTGGGAGCGCTGGGGAAGGAAGAGGCGCAGCGCAATTGGCGGCAAAGGTCGACCGCCGCGCTGGAACTGCATCTGCGCCTGGTGCCGGAAGATGCGCGCGCACGCATGCTGCTGGCAGGAAACTATGCTGCGATGGACCGCGCAGAAGAGGCAATTCGCGAAACGAATCTCGCGATTACGCTTCGCCCCTATGAGGCGAACGTGCTGTACAACGCCGCCTGCACATTTTGCCTGCTGAAGAAAAAACCTGAAGCAATGGAATCGCTTCGCAAAGCCTGGGAGGCGGGCTGGAGAGACTCGAATTACGTGCGCCGCGATCCCGATCTCGCGATTCTGCAGGATGATCCTGAATTTGCACGGCTCTATCCTGAAAATGCCGCGGCTGGCGAGCATGCTTCGTAGCTGCCAAGAAATTCAACTAATCCTAAGTTTGTGCGATCCCACGGTTCAATGCTGCAAGGTTTAGAGGCCTGCGGCTATTGCGTCATGGAAGGCGGGGCGGACTTCCTTGATTGCGTTATTGGAGCGGTCGGGCCAGGTTCGGTTGGTGAGCAGGACGACGGCCAGGTTGCGCGTGGGATCGCGCCGGGGATCGATCCGGGGATCGATCCAGAGCGAGGTTCCGGCGTAACCGAGATGGCCGATGGACTCGGGGCTGAAGAATTTTCCTGACGATGAGGGTTCGCTGGGGGTGTCCCAGCCGAGGGCGCGGGTGGTGCCTGCGGGCTCAGTTTGGCGGGTGGCGAAGAGCCTCACGGTCTGCGGCTGGAAGAGCTGCTTGCCGTCCGGCGTTTTTCCTTCGTCGAGGATGCAGGCGGCGAAGCGGAGAACATCCATGCAATTGGCGAAGAGGCCTGCGTGTCCGGCGACGCCTCCGAGGGCGAAGCAGTTTTCGTCCTGCACTTCGCCCTGAATGATGCGATGGCGGAAGGCGGTGTCGTCTTCGGTGGGCGGAATTTGACGGCGCGCGTTGGGCAGCAGGCAGAAGGTTGCTGATTCGAGGCCGAGGGGCGCGGCGATTTCGCGATCAAAAAAATTGGACAGAATTTTCCCGGAGAGAATTTCGAGGGCTTTGCCGATAAGAATGAAGCCGATGTCGGAGTATTCCATTCGCGTGTCGGGCGGGGCGTCGAGCGGGAGACTGAGCGCGCCGCGGAGCATGGCCTCGGGGGACTGGTGCTGCTCCTTGCCGTGTTGTTCGTAGAGGCGGGCGTAACCGGGTAATCCAGAAGAATGCGCGAGGAGCGAGCGCAGGGTGACGTGGTCTTTGCCAGAGCCGTGCGCCATGCCGATGACGAAGCCGGGGAGGATGTCGCCGAGGCGCGCGTCGAGCGAGAGAATGCGGCGGTCATAGAGCAGCATGGCGAGCGCAGTGGTGACGATGACCTTGGTGAGGCTGGCGAGATCGAAGACGGTGGAGGGCGTGACCTGCGGTGACGCGGGGTCGTAGGTGAAGTGACCGACGGCGTCGAGCGCGACGACTTCTCCGTTGAGCAGGATGCCGTAGGCTGCTCCGGGGAAGGCGCGGTCGCGGACGGCGCGTTCGATGACGGCGTGCGCAGCGGCGAAGCGCTGACGGCCATTACTTGCAGGCTCGGAAAGGGTGAGTGGGGCCATTGCTGTGTGTTTCATGGTATGACATTTTCGGTTTCTTTTTATTCCAGCGTCCTGCCCACATTTCTCCGAGATGTGAGCACCCTCGTTCCTTCCTGACGGCCAGTTTGCTACCGGTGGCGAATTTCATTCGTCTGTTTAGAAGAGGGAAATGTGCGCGGCGATACAATGAATGAAGCGAATTCTGTACGATGACTGACCCGACCTCCGATCCAAATTCAGAGAACCATCCCGAGCCGAATCCGGCGGACGCCGTAGGGAGACCCTCTCCGCGAAACCACCTCAGCTTGTGGCTGCGGGACATCCTGGTTTCGGTGGCGGCGTCGTTTTTGATTATTACTTTTCTGTACCAGCCGGTGCGGGTGGAAGGGACGTCGATGCAGCCGGAGCTGCGCGACCAGGACCGGCTGTTCATTAACAAATTCGCGTATCACTTTGAGAGCATTTCGCGGGGTGACGTGGTGGTCTTCCATTATCCGCGCGATCCTTCAAAGAGCTACATCAAGCGCGTGATTGGGCTGCCCGGAGACACGCTGAGCATTGAAGATGGGCGCGTGTTCCTGAACGGCAAGCGCGTCGCAGAGCCGTACGTTCCGCCGCGCTACCGGGACGATCGCTCGCTGCCGGAGATGGTGGTCCCGGCGAATGCGTATTTTGTGATGGGCGATCATCGCTCGATTTCCAGCGACAGCCGCGATTTTGGGCCGGTGGAGCGCGATCTGATCTATGGGAAGGCCGCATTTGTGTACTGGCCCGCTGACAATGTTGGCGTGATCCGATGAGGACTGGCCATCCGGTCAGGTGCGCTTCGCGCCATCCTGATTCTTGTTTAAGCGGCCCTCCCTTTGGTCGGGACAATAAGCGCTTGCTTTAAGCAGGCGTTGTGGGCTTTGCTTTTGTGCCTCCCACATCTCTTCGAGATATGGGGCACCCACTTTTGGGGCTGATTTGCACAATTCTTATTTTGCGACGTGGAGGACGAGGGGCTTCTTGTGGATGAACTGGATGTTGATGTCCAGGCCGGTGCGTGAGTCCCATTTTGCCTGGTTCATCTGATAGTTGAAGATCATCATGCCGTCGACCTGCTGGCCGGGTTGCAGGGTGATGTCCCGGAGCAGCGGGGGCTTCTGGTATTGGCTGGTGTCCGCGTAGGCGATGAAGACCTTCTGGAAGTCCGATGTGGCCACGGCAGAGGAGTTGTCGTCTTCACCGGGCAAGTTGGCGACGGCCCACATATCACTGAGGTAGAGCGGCTCCTTCGATACGTTCCGGACGCGAACATTGGCGAAGACCAGAATCTCGTCGTAGACCTCATTCTGGCCGCCTACGCCCTCGGTGGTGGTTGGCTGGCTGAGGTCGTTGTGAATGGAATAGTAGTTGACGCTCAGGATCTGTCCGGAATAAGGGGTTGGAACCCAGTTGGCCCAGACATAGCCGCCAACTATGGCGACGGCGATGGCGACAGCGGCGATGAAGATGAGGATGATCCGAGAGAACGTGTTTTCTTCGCTCATAGGTTGCGTGCTCGCATTTTACTCTGGTGTGGCTTTTTGGGACTGGAGGGGGGACTGGATTTGGGTCTGGGACGCAGGGCGGCGAGAAATTGCTGCGCGCCGAGGGTGTTGAGAACATCGCCTTTGCTGAGCCAGGCACGGCGGAGCTGGCGGATTCCGTAACGCATCTTTTCCATATGCGTAGTGTGATGCGAGTCAGTGTTGACGGAGATTTTGCAGCCGAGTTCTTTGGCCAGGCGGAGGTCGCGGTCGCAGAGGTCGAGACGGTCGGGGTAGGCGTTGTGTTCCACCGCTACTCCAAGCTCAGCGGCGCGGCGGAGAACGGCACCGAGGTTGATCTGGAACGGCTCACGACGCAGCAGAAGACGGCCAGTTGGATGGCCGAGGATGCGGACGTAGGGATTTTCAATGGCGCGGAGGACGCGGGCGGTCATCTCCTCTTCGGGCTGGTTGAAGAGGGAGTGGACGCTGGCGATGACGACGTCCATTTGCGCGAGGACTTCGTCGGAGAGATCGAGTGCGCCGTCGCCGAGGATGTCGACTTCGATGCCGGGGAAGATGCGGATGCGGCCTTCCAGCTCCTGATCGACTTCGCGGATGCGCTTGATGTGCGCGAGGGCGCGCTCGTCGTCGAGGCCGTTGGTCATGGCGAGGTTTTTGGAGTGGTCGGTGATAGCGATGTATTCGTAGCCACGGGCGATGGCGGCGTCGGCCATTTCGCGGATGGTGTTGCGTCCGTCGGTGGCGTTGGTGTGCATGTGAACGTCGCCACGGATGTCTTTCTGCTCAATTAAGACGGGAAGCGTGTGGGCTTCGGCGGCTTCGATTTCGCCGTTGTTCTCGCGCAGCTCGGGGGGAATCCACTGGAGGCCGAGGGCTTCATAGATTTC
Organism: Silvibacterium sp.; assembly: GCA_049799415.1. Lineage (GTDB taxonomy): Bacteria > Acidobacteriota > Terriglobia > Terriglobales > Acidobacteriaceae > Silvibacterium. The sequence goes on along the minus strand of JBARHV010000252.1, from coordinate 15,100 downwards.
GTGCTCGGTGATTCCGGCGACGATGGAGCCGTCGTCGACGCGGGCGAGGGCGTATTCGTTGAGGGTGTAGCCGCGCTTGAGAGCGCGCTGACGGATGCTGACATTGTGCATTTTGGAGCCGGTGAAATATTGGAGCGCGGCTCCGTATGAGGCTTCGGGCAGGAGGCGGACGTCCACCTGTAGTCCGTTGCGAAGGTGGAAGCTGACTTTGTTCTGGCCCTTGGCGATGAGGTCGGCGATGGGCGGATAGGCGGCGGTGTATTCGACGGCAGCAGATACTTTGTCTTCCGCGCAGGCGGGGCCGGTGACGAGGATGTCGAGGTCGCCGACTGTTTCGCGTCCGCGGCGGAGCGAGCCTGCAGGCTCTACTTTTGTAAAGGCGGGGGTGGTGAGGCCGGGGAATTCGCGGAGGTAGGCGATGAGTTTTTCGGCGGCGATTTCGGCTACGTCGATGAGGAAGCGTCCGCTGTTCTTTTTGTAGTCCTCGATGCCTTTGCGGAGTTTTTCGATTTGTTTTGCGCCGAAGCGAGGAAGGTCGTTGAGCTTTCCGGCGGCGATGGCGGCTTCCAGGTCTTCGATGGAGGCGATTTTCAGGGCGTCCCACATGAGGGCTACGGATTTTGGGCCCATGCCGGGGAGTTTGAGCAGGTCGAGCATAGTGGAGCGGTAGGTTTGCAGCAACTCTTCGCGGAGAGGCAGGTTTCCGGTGGTCTGCATTTCGCGGATGTTGGCGGCCATGCCTTTGCCGATGCCGGGAATGGCGAGAAGTTTTTTGGGATCGTCGGCGATTTCGCTGAGCTGGACGGTGCTGGATTCGACGGCCTCGGCGGCGCGGCGATAGGAGCGGATACGGAAGGGATCTCCTGCGCTGATTTCGAGCAGGTCTGCGGTTTCTGAAAGAAGCTGGGCTATGGTGCGGTTGTCCATGGCCGCTCCAGTATAGCGGGTGCGGGCGAGCTTAATTTCAAGCTGCTTGATTTGTGCTGTTTATTGGATATGTTTCGCGTAGAGCTTGATGGAATATCGCGGAGGGGCTGGAACGCAAAGACCCAGCCGCCTGATGGCGGGCTGGGTTCAGGTTGCGCGTGTGCTGCCGTTGTTGCCGAACCGCACACTAACGTCTATCGGTCGTTAAGCGGCGGCTTGCTGGTGGCGTACTACCTGGTCGGCCTGGGGCCCCTTTTGCCCTTGAATGATGTCGAATTCCACCTCGTCGCCTTCTTTCAAGCTCTTGTATCCATCGATCTGGATGGCGCTGTAATGCACAAAAACGTCCGGACCATCTTCGCGTCCGATAAAGCCATAACCCTTCGCGTTGTTAAACCACTTGACCTTGCCTGTGTATTGAGCCACGAGCCGTACCCTTCCTTAAATGCAGATTCCGGTTGGGGGTCGTACTGCCAACCTGCCTGTACTAAGAGACGCAGTTGGGGGTGGTTTGGTTTTCCTTTTTCTTTTGTGGAGTGGGAGCATTTGGTGCTCGGCGCTGTGCCGTGAGCAGTTAAAACCCAAGTTTCAGAAGCGAAATAGGATACCTTCGTATTTCCCGCTACTTCGGTTATGACGGCGCCATTGACGCCAACGAGAGTATTGTGGATGCGAAAGGGGTCTATGATGAGTGCGCAGAAAGCAACCAAGCCGGGCCTCACGGCCGAGCAGCAGTTCCTGAACGATCTTTGGGAAGAGCACATCCGCGACGAGTTCACGACGCGCGACACGGTGGCGACCATTGACACAATGGTGAAGGATGCCTACGTGAATCATGTTCCGGTGCTGACAGGCGGGACGGGGCGCGAGCAATTGCGGGAGTTTTATTCGCAGCACTTTATTCCGAAGATGCCACCGGATACGGAGATCGTTCCCGTCTCAAGAACGATTGGCCGCGAGCGACTGGTGGATGAGATGATCTTTCGCTTCACGCACACGATGGAGATGGATTGGATGCTGCCGGGAGTGGCTCCGACAGGCAGGCGTGTGGAGTGCGCGATAGCAGTGGTAGTGCATTTTCGCGATGGGAAGCTGGCCCACGAACATATTTACTGGGACCAGGCGTCGGTACTGGTGCAGCTTGGGCTTCTGGATGCGGCCCGGTTGCCGGTATCTGGAGCTGAGAGCGCGCACAAGATTCTTGATCCACACTTACCGTCGAACGGTTTAATACGGAGAGCCGCGGCTGAACGCCGCCAGTAGGCACGCGAAGCTTCTCGTTCAATTCCCGGATATGGTCATTTGGCGTTCGGCGAGTTGTGCGTTGCTGTATTGGCGGACTACGAGGATGACGGCGCTTCCGATGAGCAAAGGGATGGGAAGGGTGAGCAGCCCGCGCTGGTAGCTTCCTGTGAGATCGTGGGCGAGCCCCATCCAGCTGGGACCCACGAAGCCTCCGCAAATGGACATGGTATTGATGGTCGCGATTCCGACCGCAGCCGATTTACCGTTGAGGAAGCCGGCGGGCAAGGACCATATTGGGGGCTGGGTGGCCATTCCGAATATGAAGAGAAATGCGAAGGCTACAAGCACAATCACGGACCGGGTGGAGAGCGCTATGACGAGGAAAGCTACGGCCATGCCGAGAGTGGGAATGATGGTGTGGAAGTATCGTTCAGGGGTGCGATCGGAGTGCCATCCGCTGAGCAGCATCGAGACTGCTCCCAGCGCCCCAAACAGCGCGATTGCCAGGCCGACATTCGTGACGCTGAAACCGGTCACCTTTTGAATGATGGACGGGGCAATGAAGGTGATGCCATACCAGCTGAGATACAGGCAGAAGAGGTAGGTTCCGAGGAGCCATACGCGTGGTTCGCGGAACGCGCTCGCGATACAGTCGCCGTGGTCGGCACCGGAGGTGTCCGCGGCTTCGCTTTTGAGCTGATTGATGATCCAGTTGCGCTCATCTGCCGTGAGCCAGCGCGCTTTGTGCGGGCCGTCGGGCAGGTACAGAAGAAATAAAACGCTCATCAGGATTGCGGGCAGGCCTTCCATGAGAAACAGCCACTGCCAACCGGCGAGGCTGAGGCGTCCATTGAGGTTGAGGAGCATGCCGGCGAGTCCACCCATGACGACGGAGCTGAGGGGAAGCGCGACGTAGAAGCGGCTGATGGCCTGGGACCGTTTTGGAGCGGGGAACCACTGCGAGAGATAGAAGATGATGCCGGGGAAGAAGCCTGCTTCGGCAGCGCCGAGCGCGAGGCGGGCGAGATAAAACTCGCGCGGCGTTCGGACCAGCATCATGGCGATGGAGAGCAGGCCCCATGTAAACATGATGCGGGCGAGCCAGCGGCGCGCTCCGAAACGAACCAGAAGCAGGTTTGAGGGAACCTCGCAGGCGGCATAGCTGACGAAGAACAATCCAGCGCCGAGGCCATACGCAGCAGCGCTGAAGTGCAGTGCCTGATTCATCTGCAGGGCCGCGAAGCTCACATTGACGCGGTCTATGTAGGCGATTCCGTAGCCAATTGTGAGGAGGGGGAACAAGTGGAGGCTTGCTTTACGAAGGGCGGACCGGCCAATCGCGTCGCCTTCGGGCGAAGACGGTGAAGATTGGAGCAGAGCTTCAGCGGTGGACAAGGAGGGTCTCCGTTCCATGACAGAGAGGGGGAAAAGGCGGGGGCTCTGGTATGGGAGAGATGGTAGCACGGCACATTGAAATGAAAAGGCCCGGATTTTTATGTCCGGGCCTTTCTGGTTGAGGATGGTTCGGTGTTTTCTGTTTAACCACGGCCAGCGGCGCGAACGACATCCACAGTTACTGTGGTTGTGTGGCTGGTGCTTCCGCTCTTGGCCGTGATGGTGATGGTGTGGCTTCCGGTCGAGGCGTTTCTGGAGGCCGTGACGGTCATGGTTGAGGTGCCCGATCCGGTGATGGAAGCTGGGCTGAAGCTGACGGTTTCGCCGCTGCCCTCTCCGGATGCAGACAGGGTGATGGCGGAGTTAAAGCCGCCGGTGGCTGTCGTAGTGATGGTTGCTGTGCCGGATGCGCTCCTGTCCACCGTAATGGATGTGGGAGACGCGGAGACGCTGAAGCCGGACGCTGCATTGGTCACCGTCAGCGAGACAGCGGTGGTTTGCGTGAGGCCGCCGCCAGTTCCGGTGATGGTGATGTTATAGGTTCCAGCAGCCGTGGTGGAGGCTGTAGTGAAGGTTGCGGTGGAGGTTCCAGAGCCGGTGATCGAGCCGGAGCTGAAGCCGACGGTTACGCCCGTGGGCATGCCCGATGCAGTGAGCGTAACGGCTGAGTCAAATCCGCCGGAGACGGCGCTGGTGATGGTGGAGGTTCCGCTGCTGCCGCTTGCAACCGAGAGCGAACTGGGCGAAGCGGAGAGGCTGAAGGAGGGTGTTTCCGGCCCGGTAAGCGCGGCGATGAGACCGGTGTTGGGGCTGCCCCATCCGGTGACGAGATCGTATCCTGTGACGGCGGAATAGCTGCCGGAGGTGCCGCTGGTGATGTCGTGGAAGTCGGCGCTGTAGCCCGACCCGACATTCTGCTGATAGATGGTTGGGTCGAGGAAGCCGACGGTGGGTTGTCCGTTGGCAACGAGCTGCTGGTTGACCAGAGCGATGAAGGCGGCCCACATGGGCGTGGCGAAGCTGGTGCCTCCATACTCGTTGGCGAGGCAGGTGGTCTGGTCGGCGCAAGTGTAGAAGGTGAAGTTGGCGTTGGCCGCGACGTCGGGGCCGTTGCGGTAGGTGGTCGATCCCTTGTTGCTGGAATTGATCACGCCTGAGAGCTGCTGCCAGGAGGGGATGGCGATTTTATCCGGCGAAATGCCGCCGCCGCTGTCAGACCAGGCGGCCTCAGACTTCCAGGGACCGGCTGCGCTGGCGGTGATGAGATCGGTGCCGCCGACGGAGATGACATTGGCATCGTCCGCTGGCCAGGCCTCGTTCTTGGTGGACCAGGTGGAACTATCACCGGAGGCGGCGAAGAAGTTCTGGCCCTGCGCGGCCATCTTCTCAAAGTAAGGATCGAGGGTGGTGGGATCGGCCGGCGTCCAGCCCCAGGAACAGCCGATGGTGGTGGGTAGCGGGCTATGAGTAGTCATGGAGCCGATGATGGCGGTGTCGGTGGATCCGATGTACATGACCAGACTTGACAGGCCGGGAGCCATGCCGATGGCCTGGGTCATGTCGAGGGTCTGCTCAGTGTCGTCACAGTCGCCGCCTGCTCTGGTATCCAGGCACGAGGTGCTGGTTCCGTCGGTGGAGAGCAGAGTAATGGGCACGTTGTTGGTCTGGCCGACGTTCTTGAAATAGGTGGTGAGATCGGCGAGATCGGTGCCGTAGTACTCAAACAGGCCGAGGTTCTGGCCTGCTCCGGTGAGCGATCCGCTGCCGTAGTAAGCGGCGCGCATGTCGCTACCCAAGAACGATGCCGATGGACCGGAGCCGGTGGTGGCGTAGGGCACAACGTCCTTCTCACTGATGCCGTGCGCTGCGGCGTAGTCGCTCTTCTTTACATAAAGAGGATGGGGGATGGAGTAGTTGTCCATGCCGGAGACGTGCCACAACTGGAAGTTGAGGCTGGTGGTGGGCTCGCGGTCGGGTGAATAGAAGTTGCGATTCTCGGTGGGGTGCTTGTAAGTGCGCATGGTTACGTGAAATGCGGATTCGACGGCGGAGACAGGGCCTTTGATGGTCACGTCCATGGCATCGCGGCTGCCGCCGATGACCTGGAAGCCGCTGGCTTTGAGGTAGGCGACTGTGGCGTTATAGTCGGCCTGGCTGGGGCCGAAGCGAGCGGTGAACGCGGACGGGGTGAGGTAGCGATGATAGGTGGGGCTGTTGGGGTCGGACAGCTCGCTGAGAAATTCGTCCAATGCCGCCTGATTGCTGAGGGGCAGGACGACGTTCAGCGTCATCATCTGGCCTGCGGGCATGCGCCCGACGGGTTGAACCTCACCGTTGCGAACCACATCGCGGACATGATGGGTTGCAACGTACTGGGCGCTGGCAGGGATGGTTGCGGCTGCCAGAATCGCCGTGATCGTAAGCAGAAATAGACCTGTTCTCCGAAACATACTTTCTCCTTGATGAACAAGAACCTCGGATGTAACAGAAACGCGCAGATTGGGGGGCAGAAACAGCAGATGTACGAAACCGCTAATTGTGGCAGTGCCGTCTGCGGGTGTCAATGATTTGTTTTGGGGAATTTCAGGCGCACTTGAAAACACGGACAAGAGGCTCACGCGGAATGGCTGGGTGGCCATTCCGCCTGGGTCATTCGGTTCTCATGTGCGAGATGCCGGAGTTGGGCGATTAGAAGTGGTAAATGAGATCGCCCGCGAGTGTAAGCTGGCTGCTTTTGGTTGGCGCTCCGAGGTAGGGACTGTCATAGGCGGGCACATTGTAGGAGTGTTCGAAGCGCAGCTCGGGACGGAAGGTTACGGTGCTGCCGAGCCAGAAATTGAATCCGACGAGGTGTTCGGAGTAGCTGGTTTTCGATCCGGTGCGCTGCCCTGCGAAATCCTCGACGAATTCGTTGCGGATGATGAGAGCGGAATGATGATGGTTGTACTCATGATTGAGGTAGTTGACGATGGCAGCTTCGGGCGCGAAGCAGTGGGTCTGCGCCGGATTGCATTGGGCGCCATTGGCTCCGGTAATGGGCGCGGGCGCGACGATATCGGCGTAGTTGGCTTCAATATTGGCGTGGGGTCCGTAACTTATGCAGGGAGATAATCCGTAACATTCGTTGGGAACGTCGCGCTCGTATTGGTACCAGGATTCCGTGTCGGTGTGCCAGGTGGCGTTGATCTTGTGGTACCAGGTGAGATAGTAGGCGGCCAGGTTGTTATAAGCGTACTTACCCGAGTTAATGGAATTCGCGCAGAAGTAGAGATTGTTTCCGCCATCGGTCCAGCTATAGGAGGCGCAGAAGTTGCCGGTGAGCTTGGCATTGCTGATCCAGGGCGCGCTTTCGCATCCTGCGGATACGCCGGCCTGGATGGTCCAATGATCATTGATTTTGGTTGTGTCGTTGATGCCGTTCTGGGTGTAGCAGTCGTAGGTGTACAGGATGGAGTGGCTGTAGGTGTAGTTGTTGGGCGCGAGCTGGGCTTCGATGTCGGGCAGAGAGATGTAGCGGCCGATGCGGAGGTCACTGCCGATGCCGATGTGAGGAAGATAGAGATCAAAGTAATACATGACGGGATCGTAGCCGTAGGTCTGGCCGCTCTGGTAGGAGAGAAGCTGCTGACTGAAGATGCCATCGGCAATGGTGTAGCGGTAGTCGAGCCCGTAGAGGCTGGCGAAACGGAAGCCCCAGTCAATGTGATCGGTTTGGACGGTGTTGGGCAGGCGCTCGAAGTAGAGTGCAGCCTGATCGAGCTGAATGGAATTGGGAATCACGTCGTAGGCGGTCACGTCGTTGGCGTACTTGCCTTTGTTGGACGTGCTGGCGTTGCCGCCGACGTCAAACCAGCCATACATTTTGAAACGGGTTTTGTTCTCGTTGATGGCCTGCATAAGCGGATAGGTCTGGTAGTCGGGTGCGCCGATCTCGACGGTTCCGCCGATGGGCCAGTCTGCGCCGGGAAATGGCGGGGAGTTGAGAGGCGCAGGTGTTCCGCGACGAGCAGGTTCAGGCGAAGCGGGCGCACCGCTGGAGTCCACGGTCCAGTCATCGAGGTAGGCGTGGCCAAGACGCGTGAAGAAGCCGCGGTTTGCCGATTGCTGCGGCGTGGCGTCTGCGCCGGGCGCATCGGGGAGCGCTGCGCTGGCCATGTCCGGCGTGGGTAAGAAATTCTGTGCGAAGGCGCGTGGCGTGACAAGCAAGAGTCCAAGTAAGAAAACGAAGAGGGCTGACGCGAGCGATTTGACCATGGGATGTTCGTACCGTTTCCTTTGTGAACAGCAATGTTTTCAGGAAACGCTCTTTCGCATAAAGAATGCGTTGGAAAGGCGTAAGTAGTTCGTAAGTGGACTTATCCGCTTTGCTGTGGCGCAGGCCGGGGAACTATCCGGGGACAAATGAGCCAGGCTGTCCCTGATTGCGGATTATGTGCATTGCAGCCTCAAGCTGTGCAGATTACAGGATTCTGCACACCGCGCCGGACCAGTATCTTTTGCCGGCGCGGTCTGGGTACAGTGGTGCGGCTGCCCTCGGGATGAACTTCGGCACACGCACAGTTTCTCCCTTAGAACTTCACCAGGATCGCGAAGATAATCTTCTGCTCGTCGTGGCGCATATCCGCCTGCCATAGACTGGGATAGGTGGACGCAAAATTCTTAGCGCACACCGCCTTCGCTGCAGCGATGTTCGCGGCATACTCCTGGGTGTATTTCAGATTCGGCATCGTTGTATACCCGATGCCGGAGTCGACCGACGTCGCCCCATTCGTGCAGACAAAATCTGCCGGGTTGCCGATTGAAGAAAGTTGGGTGCCGCCTGGAGGCGTTGAGCCCCCGCGACCGGCCCAGTAAGGCACATCCGAATGGCGGTAGCCGTATTCCGTACGGAAGGTGATGTACTGGCTGGGCATGTAGTCGAAGGTAAGGGTTCCGTCCTCGCCGTGGAATGGCTGGCCAGGGTCCTCCGGAAAGTATGCGCTGCCGGTCACTGCCGTAGCGCCATTGATCGGGGGGAGCAGCACGAGATAGCGGCCCGGATTGTCGATCTGGCCCCCTCCGAGAGTCAATCCGTATTTGTCCCTGTCAAACCAGAAACGGTTGTAGAGCATCCATCCCAAAAAGCTCTGCTTCTGGTAGTAGACGGCGGGTGTTGTGGGTGTGGCCGGAGTGAAGATCTTGTGGTTAGCCGAGCCCGTGCAGGCTACACCCGTACCGCTTTCGCAGCCGGCATCGCCGGTGAAGGAGAAAGCCATCCGGTCTAGCACGCTGTCGGGTTTGTCATAGTATTTGAGCTCAAAGCTGTTATCGGTGTGAAATCGCGTGCGGCCATGAATGCCGAAGTCGTCCTCTCCATAACCGTAATTGTTGGAGATGACATTGATACTGGTTGTCGGGGTCCACTTAATCTGTCCGCCCAGGCCGGGCTTTGTACCATAGCGCGAGTATGATTGCCAGCCGTTGATGAACCAGGGCTCGATCTTCAGGTGCTGCGTGGGAAATACCTGGATGCGAACGCCATTGAAAAACCACGGCGTATTCGAAGAGACAAACGAAGGCTGATATGCCCAGTTATCGAAATTGTAGTAGCTGAACAGGCCGATGTAGGACAGGAAGATGCCGGCGTCCGCGTTGATGCCATGCAAGCGGTCCCAGTGATAGCCGCCGTATGCCTCGGAAAGATAGCGATACGCGTCGTTCAGGTTCCATTGGCCGCGGGACGCGCTGGCGTCGTTGCGCGGGGTGGTGACGGAATACTCTCCGAACTGTGTCATCAGCCGTGCATGCACATGATCGATCAGCAGGTCGCCGCCTACGCCCAACTGCTCCAGTTGTACTTCCTGCGAACGGAAGACCTCGCTCGATCCGCCGATAGTGTCGTCGGCGGGGTGGTTAAAGTCCAGGTTGTAATTCGTATCCACGCGAATTTCCGGCGTGAAGTACTTCGTGCATAACGGGCAATCGATAGTGCGCGGATTTCCATTCAGCCAGCCCCACCACGCGTCTGCAAAAGGCGTCATCGTATCGGCATTCACGGCCGGCCCCTTTTGTTCTGGGACTGGGCCCTGCTGTTGCACTGCGGCAGTCATATCCGAGCGAATTTCGGGGGATGAGTTCGGCGGGGCCGCGGTTGTGGCCGCGGTGGAGGCTATGGATATGCCCGCAGGCGACGTTTCTGGTGTCGCGACGGCAGCCGGGGCTTGATCAGCAGTCGAGTGGCTGGCTCCCAGCAGTGAATTGCGGGCTGTCTGAAGCTGTGTGGCTGCGTTTGTGGAGGTTGAAATTGATGCGCCGCGCTCGGCCTTCAGCTCGGCTTCGAGCTCATCGATGCGGTGCTTCATGGTTTCCAACTCACTGAGGACCCTGGCGTCGATGTCGGAATGAACGCTGTTTGCGCCGGATGCGTCCGAAGCGGCACTCAAGTCCTGCGTGCCCGGCTGAGACTGTGCGAAACCTGTTGAGGCGGCGAAGCTAAGAATTAGAAGCGCCGTGAATTGTATGTTTTTTTTGCTGTTCGCGGCTTTGGAGACTGCAAACCAGTTCATGGTGACCTCACTACCCGTTCCTTTTGGAATCACTTTATGCAGCGCAGGCCAAATGGACGTGATGGCCATCACGGGTCTTCGAAACAGGAATCATTACTCTTCGAAAACGAGCCGCAGTGTTTTTATGGAACGCTTTTTCGCATAAAGAGTGCGTTGGAAATGCGTAAAGAATTCGTAAGGGTCTGCGGAGTGGGATTTTTTGCGGCAGTTATCGCGCGCGCTGTTCGTAATCTGAGGCGCGGAGAGCCATGTCGTGGGCTTTGGCGAGGTAGTAATCGTAGAGATTGTGCGCCGAGTCGGCGGGCGTGGGGTATTTCAATGCCGGGCTGGCCGTCATGGCTTTGCGGCGGTCCCACTCCTGTTTTTCGACGGCTGCTTTATCGTTGAAGGCTTTTTCCTGTGAGCGGAACCAGGCGGCAAGAGCACGATATTGCTCGGGAGTGTGAGCGTCGCGGATGAGCTGCTGGAGTTGCCGATGGCTGTAGTGAGGCTGATCAAGAGAAGCAGGTTGGGCGAAAGCAGTGAGTGGAGTTAAGACTGCGAAGGTAAACGCCGCAAGAAGTGACGTGCATGCCTGAGCTTTCATGGGAGAAGCCTCCGTGTCTACGCTGTGCTTATTGGAGTAAAAAGTGCGTATAGAAGTTGTTAAAAATTCATAAGACCGGGTCTGCGCGTGCTTATTTTTTGTTTTGTCATGTGGCTTGCATTTTGCAAGTTACATTTGATAGATTGGCGGGCGTGACGGGGAAGGTTTTATTGGCGGACCAGAACGGCTTTCGGTCGCGATGTCCGGTGGCCGTGTCGCTGGAGCGGTTTGGAGACCGGTGGTCGTTGCTGCTGATTCGCGACATGATGGTGCGCGGGTATAAAACATTCAAGGAGTTCGAGGAGTCGGGCGAGGGGATTGCGACGAATATTCTTGCGAACCGGCTGGCGCGGCTGCAGGAGTCGGGAATTGTTGCGACGGAACCGGATGAGAGCGACGCGCGTAGAGTGATCTACCGACTGACGGAGAAGGGGATTGACCTGGCTCCGGTGATGCTGGAGTTGCTGATCTGGGCGGCGCGATGGGAAGAGACGGCGGCTCCGTGCGAGGTGATGATGCATATGGAGGGAAATCGCGCGGCGGTGATTGAGGAAGTACAGCGGCGATGGAGGGAGCGCGATCCGGTTCCGTTTCTGCCTCCATTTGTGGATGAGATGAAAGAACAGAGCGGGGCGGGCGGCAGGAAAAAGCGAGTCAAGAAAGGAGTGGGCGTATGAGCAAAGTACGGGTTCTGGTGGGAACGAAGAAGGGCGCATTTGTGCTGACTTCGGATGGGAAGCGCGCGCAGTGGGAGGTGAGCGGGCCTCACTTCGGGGGATGGGAGATTTATCACATGAAGGGTTCGCCGGTGAACCCCGACCGGATTTATGCGTCGCAGTCGTCGGGATGGTTTGGACAGGTGATGCAGCGGTCGGATGACGGCGGCAAGACGTGGGAGCCGGTGGGGAACAAGTTTGCCTACGAAGGCGAGGCGGGCACGCATCAGTGGTATGACGGGACGCCGCATCCGTGGGAGTTCAAGCGGGTGTGGCACCTTGAGCCTTCGCTGACAGACGCGGAGATGGTGTATGCCGGCGCGGAGGATGCGGGCCTGTTCCAATCGACGGACGGCGGGATGAACTGGGCGGAGCTGTCGGGGCTGCGAAAGCATGGGACGGGGCCGCAGTGGCAGCCGGGCGCGGGCGGAATGTGTCTGCACACGGTGATTCTGGACCCGAAGGATGCGGGGCGGATGTTCATTGCGATTTCGGCAGCGGGGGCCTTCAGGACAGATGATGGCGGGGTGACGTGGAAGCCGATCAACAAGGGGCTGCACTCGCAGTACATTCCTGACCCGAACGCGGAGGTTGGGCACTGCGTGCATCACATTGCCATGCACGGGTCGCGCCCGGGCGTGCTGTTTATGCAGAAGCACTGGGACGTGATGCGGAGCGATGACGCGGGCGACTCGTGGACGGAGGTGAGCGGGAATCTGCCGACAGACTTTGGATTTGCGATTGATGTGCACGCGCATGAGCCGGAGACGATTTACGTGGCGCCGATCAAAAGCGACTCGGAGCACTATCCGCTGGAGGGCGCGCTGCGGGTGTATCGCAGCAAGACGGGCGGCAATGAGTGGGAGCCGCTGACGAAGGGGCTTCCGCAAAAGGACTGCTACGTGAATGTGCTGCGGGACGCGATGGCGGTGGACAAGATGGACGAATGCGGGATTTATTTTGGTACGACCGGCGGACAGGTGTATGCGTCGGCAGATGCGGGCGATAGCTGGGAGCCGATTGTGCGCGATTTGCCGGCGGTGCTGTCCGTTGAGGTGCAGACCTTATCGTGAGCCTGGTACGGGTGGAGTTGCCACAGCATCTACGGAACCTGGCGGGCGTGCGCGGCGAGGTGAAGTTAGAGATTGCTGAAGTGGTCTCGGTGAAGACGGTTCTGGATGCGCTGGAGGCTCTGTATCCGATGCTGAAGGGGACGATTCGAGATCAGGCGTCGCTCCAGCGGCGGGCGTTTCTGCGATTCTTTGCGTGCGAGGAGGATTGGTCGCATGAGCCGATGGATGCGGCTCTGCCGGAATCGGTGGCATCCGGCAAAGAGCCACTGCTGATTCTAGGAGCCATCGCCGGCGGGGGACTGGCCGTCCAGGCAGACGCGCCTTTGGCGCCATCCTAGTGCTCGATTTGGTGATCGCTCCCGATGGTCGCGGGACTGGCTTTCTGGGTAGGCGTAGCTTCGGTGCGACCCTTGGGCTGGCTTTGGTGATTGCTTAGGTGGTTGCGGGTTGGGTGTTGGATCGTGGTATGCGCGTTCGATTTCAATTCATTCAAGGAGAAGAAGATGATGACGATAACGACGTATCTGGCTTTTAGTGGAGACTGTAAAGCGGCGTTTGCGATGTATGAGCGGGTGCTGGGGGGAAAGATCAAGTTTGTGATGACGAATGGCGAGTCGCCGATGGCGGACCAGACGCCTGCGGACTGGAAGGACAAGATCATGCATATCACGCTGGAGACGCCCGGTGGATTGCTACAGGGCGCGGACCATCCGCAGGGCAAGACGGTGACGCCAGCGGGGTTTTGCGTATGCGTGAGCGTGAAGGATACGGCGGAGGCGGAGCGCATCTTTAAAGGGTTGTCGGATGGTGGGCAAGTGCAGATGGCGATACAGAAGACATTCTGGTCACCAATGTTCGGGATGTGCATCGACAAGTTCGGCGTGCCGTGGATGGTGAACACTGAAGGTCCGATGGGGAGCTAGACACTCAGACAGACGCGCACGCCTGACGGTTGCTCTTGTGGCGCTCCCGCAGATCGCGGATAAATCGCAGTTCGTGTCGTTATCTGAGTCAGGATCACCGAGGCGTGCGCATTTTTCATTCGTGTTGGCGCCAAACGCCCCGGAGGTGGCGGTGTGGCTCCCACATCTCTTCGAGATATGGGGCACCCAAGACCCAGATGAACGGAAACCGGATGACCCCATCCTTGGCGTGAAGTATGCGTCAAGGATGGGGTCATCTGTTTGGTTTATTTCTTGCCCCAGAAGTCGGGGGATGCGGTGAGCCAGGAGTCGGGGACGTAGCTGATCCGTGGACTGAGGGCGAAGAGGTCTGACTCAGAGGACTCGACGGAGGCGTTTATACCGTTTCTGAGCATTTGCAGCTGGTCTGCTCCGACAGCGTCGTCGAATTTCTTGCCGTTATCGTGCATGACGTCCACGACGGAGAGCGATTCCATGGGCGTGACCAGGATGTAGATGTTGTCGCTGCCGACACCATACATCTTCTCAAACATGGCCCAGTGCGCGTCGGGGATCGCGGATTGATAGGCCTTGATGAAGAGCTTTACCACATGCTCAAAATCCTGATCTTTACCGGAGCGAACGTGAAAGAGGAGGATCCTCATGAAGCGTTGCTTCGAGAGATCGAGGTCCGGGTTGAGGCTGAGGTCCTTTTCGTAGGAATAGACGCTGCTGTGACGGTCCGCGATGAGAGAGGCTTCGGAGGCACTGTCCGTTTTTATTGTGTCCATGAGTTTGGACATGGCCATGGTGGCGTCATGATCCTTTTGCAAGTCGGCGAAGGAGTCAAAGCCGTGCATATAGATGACATTGCTACTGCCGGTAATGGCCACCATGCTGAGATAGTGGCTCGGGGCGTTGGCCGCGTGCATGGCCTGAACCTCGTCGCCTTCAATCTTTGCGTATGTGCTGCCCTGCTCGGGCTTGAGTTCCACATTGCTCAGGTAGAGGTATTTGCTGGGGCCTTGCATCTGGCCAGGTTCATGCTGGGCGAAGAGTGACGGCGGTGCGCTGAGGGTCAGGCCTGCGAATAAAAGACATAGGGGAACAACAGATCCAAAACGAGATTTCATAGATGCTCGCCTCCTGGGCGTACTTCAGGATGATTGAGCAGGAATGACAGACGGAGGGAGGTTCGACCAGATTATCAGCGGGGCAGGCACTAACGATGTTGGCGGAAACGACGTTCGTTCCTGAACGGGAACCACCCTATACCTGTTATGGCTCGATGTCCAATGGAATGTTGCGCCGGGGTGCAGAGAGATGGGCGGGGCGTTCTATCCCCGGCGTGCAGGACGCCGGGGATGGAGCGAGCTTACTGCTGGTTCCAGAAGGAGGGGTCTTCCTTGCTCCAATCATCGGCAGCGTAGCTCATTTTGGGATTTACGGCATCGAGCCCAGACCAGGAGGACTCGATGGAAGCCGCAGTCAGGTCGCGCATCTGCTTGCGCTGATCTTCGCTGAGGGTGGTGGGAAGCTTTGCATCGTCGGCCATCTGCTGATCAATCTCCGTCATGGATTTCATGGGAGTGACCACGAGGACGGAGCCGTCGCCGTCGGTACCATACACTTCCGTGAAGGTATCCCAATGGACGTTAGGAGTGTTTTGATAGGCGCTGATGTAGAGCTTGGCGAGGGCTTCGAAGTCGGC
>JBARHV010000251.1:0-7715 GCA_049799415.1 Silvibacterium sp. | reverse complement strand
CCATCTCAATCATCGGCGGCCACGGCCGCGTAAATCCTTCCGCCGCCCACTTCCGCGTCGCGTCAATGCCCATCTTGCTGCCGTAATTCGGCAGCCGCGACGAGTGGTCCAGCGAATCCACCGGCCCCAGCGTAAATTGAATATCCCGCTCCGGATCGATATTGTTCGCCACCCGCAGCGTAACTTCGCCTATGTCCTGCACATCGCAGTCTTCGTCCACAACGATCACGCACTTCGTAAACATCGCCTGGCCCATTGACCAGATGCCGTGCATCACCTTGCGAGCCTGTCCCGCGTAGCTCTTCTTGATCGACACAATCATCAGGTTATGGAACACCGCCTCCACCGGCAGGTTGATGTCCACAATCTCCGGCAGCGTAAGCCGCATCAGCGGCAAAAAGATGCGCTCCACCGCCTTCCCCATCCACGCATCTTCCATCGGAGGCTTGCCCACAATCGTCGCCGCATACACCGGGTCCTTGCGGTGCGTGATGCAGGTAATGTGAAACACCGGATACTCCTCTTCCATCGTGTAAAAGCCCGTGTGGTCGCCAAATGGCCCCTCCGCGCGCAGCTCATCCAGCTTCACGTAACCTTCCAGCACAATCTCCGCCTGTGCCGGAACCTGCAGGTCCACCGTCTCGCACTGCACCAGCTCCACCGGCTTCTGCCGCAAAAATCCCGCAATCAAATACTCTTCAACCTCAGGCGGAGCCGGCACAATCGCAGCAAACGTCGTCGCCGGATCAGTCCCGATCGCCACCGCAACCTCCAGCCGGTCATCTTTCACGTTTGCCAGAGCAATCCGAGTCGTCCCGCCAGCCGTCTCCGCCATCGCGTTTACATGCGCTGCCGCCGACTCACCCGCCGCCGCCCGCAGACGCTCGCGCAGATGCTCCGCCGCATTCTTCTGCCGCTGCCAGTGCATGCCCGTCGTCTGTCCGTCATACACCTGCATCCGGTACATGCCCACATTGCGCTTGCCCGTCTTCGGATCGCGCGTCACCACGCACGGCAGCGTAATAAACCGCCCGCTGTCCATCGGCCAGCACTGCAGCACCGGAAAATCCAGCACGCTGAAGTTTTCGCGCAGAATCACCTGCTTGCACGGAGCGTCCTTCGTCGCCACAGTCTTGGGGAAAAACTTCCCCACCTCCGCCAGCACCGGCAGCATCTTCAGCTTTTCAAGAAACCCCTCCGGAGACTTCACCTCCAGCAAAGCCCGAATCCGCCCCGCAACCTCATCCAGCGAATCCGGCTTGTCCGGATCAAGGTCGAGCGCCAGCTTCATCCGCCGTTCGCTGCCAAACTGGTTCATCAGCACGCTCGTGCCGGGATATCCCTTGACATTCTCAAACAGCAGCGCCGGCCCACCGGGAGCATAGCCCTTCAACGCGCTCTCTTTCCCCACCCCACGCTTGCCGATTTTCGAGACGCGGTCCGTGATCTCGGCAATCTCCAGCACCGGATCCACTTCCTCGCGAACGCGCTTCAGCTCGCCCGCCTTCTCCAGCGCCTTGATCCACTCTCTCAGGTCGTCGTATGCCAATAGAATCCCCTGCGCCCCAAACCCACCAGCGCAACCTTCATACTAATCGGCGGGAAGGTTAAGCAAGAAATGCGCTCGAAGCGACTATCAGACTTACGGCATGCGTTGCTGGCAAGTCAGCGGCAAGCTTATGCAAAGATGGATCATATATATCGTCAGATTCGCGAGCAATGATGAGGTGTAACTGATGCCCGATTCACGGATAGGCGCAAAAGTTGATGGACCAAACGGAGAAACTTACCGACTAAGCACGTTTGTGGGGCGAGGAGGCTTTGGCGAGGTCTTTCGAGCCGAAAGCACTAATGGTTACACGGTAGCGGTGAAATTCATAAATCCGGACTATTTCGCAGATTCGCAAGTTCTCTTCTCTCTCCTTAATGAGGCCCAGACTGCATCGCGTGTAAAGCACGAAAACGTACTCAAGCTCATCTACGTCGGCAAATCGGAGGATCTTGGGCCATACCTCATTTCGGAGTTCGCCGATGGTGGCACGCTTGCGGATCTGATCGAAAAGCAGCGAACCTTGGGTGAACCAATGGATGTCGATCGAGCCAGGGAGCTGATGCTTGAGATAGCCTCCGGCTGCCGAGCGATCAGTGATGTGCTCATTCACCGGGATCTCAAGCCAGACAACATATTCTTCCTCTCCACTCAGCTAAAGATCGGTGACTTTGGAATCTCGAAAGTTATCGATGAGACGACGAGGACGCATACTTTTAAGGGAGTTCAGCATATTCGCTACAAAGCTCCTGAGAGTTGGAGGTTTGAAAGCAACACCACAAAGATCGATGTCTATTCCGCGGGTCTAATTTTTTACGAGATCCTCTCTCTCGTACATCCTCTTTTAGCAGCGATTCGAAACCCGTCGGACTGGAACGAGTGGGAGAATGCCCACCTCACGGTGATCCCAAAATCCTTACGAATCGTCCGTCCAGAAATCGGGTTGGCTATTGCGCAGTTGGTAGACCGAATGATGTCGAAGCGCCCAGAGAATAGGCCACAATGGGACGAAGTCCTCCAAAGGCTCAATTCAACGATCCAGACATCTGTCACAGATTCTGGCCTTGCCGCGGCGATTTCCTCAGCAGTTAAGCGAAAGGAGGAACGTGAAAGGCAGGCCGCAGAAGGGGAAAGGCAGAGGATGGAGAATCAACGACGGGAAAATCTTTATAAGACTTCGTGCGAGTTGCTCATAAACACTTGGCAAGAGGTCGTCGACGAATTCAATGCACAATTTCAAGGTGGACAAATTGAGGTGTTGCGACGACCGAATGACACTATTTATCGTCTTGCTGGACACAGTCAGATCAATTGTTTTTTCTTCGGTCCTCGAGACACGAATATGACTCTACGCCGCCAACAAATTATCGGCGGAGGTTGGATAGGAATCCACAACGGTCCAAGCGGCAACCTCGTCCTAACGCGGACGCCGGGAACAGACCTATACGGAAGCTGGCATGGATGCCTCGTAAAGATAAGTCCGATCGCTAGTGGGAAGAATCTCATCGGGCGGTTTGGGATTTCGACCTCCACGAAACTCCCGATGGGATTTCGAAGCGAAGATGACTTCTATGAACAAATTCGATGGGCAGACGGTGGAATGCATGTCTTCACCTACGAGTTGAGAGATGATGTCAAGAAGTTCTTCATAGACTTTCTGGAGACTGCATTCGAACCTCAGTAACCTAATATCCTTAGATTTCGGTCCTACAGATATGTATCGAAGGCATCCCTTAAGAAAGGCAATGAGAACCGCCCTAGCGTCAACGAATCGTGCGATCGAGCGACTGCACAGCGACCTCGTTTCAGTTGGCGCAAAATCGCTAAGTATCCATTTAACTTAACCGCCGCTAATCCCCGATCGCATGCATCCAGCGGTCCAGCAGGGTCTGTGCGCACCGCGCACCGCAAAGATGCTTCACCCCCGCATCATGCGAAAGAAATTCATTCCAGTGGGTCACCTTCAGCACCGGCTGCTCCACCTTCGGAGTCGGCGACATTGCCTCCTCCCATGCCAGCCACCAATCGTCCGCTTCCTCGCTCTTTGCTTTATTGCACACGTTACAGAAAAAGGTTTCGATCCAGGCCATACAGCAATACTCCCTACGTCACAGGAGAGTAGCACAGCTTCCCGCCACTTTTCCCGAAAGGTCGGCCCCGATTCCCCGCATCCGCTGCCGATCAAGGCCTGTCAAGCCCTGCCTATGCGCAACTCCAATCCATGCAATTACTTCCGCTGATGATTATGCACTTGACACAGAACGCTATTTCTGAGAGGATAAACATGTCGAGGCAAGATCATGAACCTGATAGATGTAACCAGCCAATTCGCAACAGACGAGCAGTGCCTAGCCTACCTTGAGCAGATACGCTGGCCGGACGGCGTTCGTTGCCCTGTATGCGGCAATGACAAGATCAGCCGGATTACCCGCAAGAGCACCACAAAGAACGTCCGCAAGAGCCTCTATCAGTGCCTTGAGCCTACCTGCAAAGGCCAGTTCTCCGCTACCAGCGGAACGATCTTCAATGACTCCCATCTCCCCTTGAACAAATGGTTCATGGCCCTAGCGCTGGTCGTAGACGCAAAGAAGGGCATCAGCGCGAACCAGCTAAAGGAACATCTCGGCATCGGCTCTTACCGTACCGCGTGGTACATGGCGCACCGTATCCGCAAGGCAATGGAAGATGGCGAAGGAATCAAGCTGACAGGCACCGTGGAAATTGACGAGACATGGATCGGGGGAAAAGCGAAGCGTCGCGGAAGGGCACGCAATCAGAAGCCGATCTCTGAAAAGTTCGATATGGTTATCGGCCTCCGGGAACGCAAGAGCAAAGAGAAGCCGGGTCGCGTGAAATATGTCCACATTCCTGATGGCAAGAAAGAGAGCATCAGCAAGGTAATCGACAAGCATGTATCGCTCGGAGCGCAGCGCGTCATTACCGATTCCGCCGCTGTCTATGACTTCTCAATCAATGAAAACCTACGCTGGAAGCACCGCAAGGTAAATCACTCAATCCAGTGGGTTGTGCCAGGTTCCAAGATTCACACGAATACGGTGGAGTCCGCATTCTCGCTGCTCAAGCGCGGCCTGATAGGGAGCTTCCATCGCGTCTCGATAGAGCACCTGCACCGTTATCTGAGTGAGTTTGAGTATCGCTTCAATGCACGCAGGGCCGAAGATCGCTTCAGCGACACGCTGCGCCGCATGATGGGCATTGAGCCGATGCCTTACACCGCGCTTATTGCGAATCCGAAGACTGAGGTTTAGGAGCCGGGATTATCTTTCCCGGCTTCTCATCGCTCTTTATTGTAGAGGTCTTCTCAGGTGGAGTGCTCATCATGCGTCGAAGCAGAGTGTCGAATTTTTCCTTTTCTACCTTCACTGGCTTATTCTATCCCTCAACTAAATCCTCGATCTGAAAGCCGACACATATGGGCTCGCGGTTTTCCCTCAAGGCTGTATCGAATTCCTCTCTTTTACATACAAAAAGTACCCTCTTTTCCACAGACACAAGAATGCGGCGAATAGTCCTATCGCCATATTGATTTACGGTAACCTCTTCTCCTACAATCATTTGACCTCCTGATGTCAAGAGACTATACGAGATAAAAAGTAAAATCAAAAAAAGTCTGCCCCTTGTGGCATTAGGTATGGTATGCTCGCATTAAGTTATTGCCAGAAGATTACTGGCATGGCTTTGGGGGAAGTGGCATGACCGAGACATCTGAAAAGACAGCGCCAGCAGCGTACCTTCCATTCAAAACTTTCCTTTCGTCCGTTGAGGTGCTGGAACAGGGACTGCCGAAGAAGTTCGACAGGACGATGTGGCGGTCGCAATCAGGGGTCGTTCAAGGGCAAATCATGAGCGCATTGAGGTTCTTCGGCTTGCTGAACGAAAATGACGAACCTACTCCTGCTTTACATCGCTTAGTCGAGAGCAAAGAGAAGCGCCATGAGCAGGTCGGTTCTCTTCTTCTCCATGCATATCGGGACATCATCAACCATGACCTAACGAAGATGACCCCCAAAATGCTGGACGAGGCGATGGGAGCTTATAACGTTCAGGGAGATACGAGGCGAAAAGCCGTGGCGTTCTTTCTTCGCGCTGCGAGGTACGCCGATATGCCCATGAGCCACTTGTTAGAATCTCAAATCCGAAACACTTCAGGAACACGACGCAAACGGAAAAAGCCCAACGGTGACAGCGATACCTCTATCCATCAAGGGACACCGCCTCCGGATGCACAACCGTCGCCGCCGCGCACCACTACAAAGACTGTACGGCTACCCAGTGGCACAGTGATTACCCTGAATATCTCAGCAGATTGGCTTGATATGTCCCCAGAAGAGCGAACCTACGTCTTTGGTTTGGTGGACAGTTTGCGAAAAGTTCCCGGCGCTGTCGAACAGGCCGAGATCGAGGAGGCCGTGAAATGATAAGAGGAACTTGGCCCGCTGTCACCACGCTCACCGTGGCGGCGGGCATATACAGTAAGGCCTGAACCGTTGTCTCCGGGAAGAGGGGCGATTCAGGCCGTGGTGAGCTTGCTTACTTGGAGGGTGTCTGTCTGGTGACAGTATCGGGATTTATACCCCGTATTTTCCCTAGCCGGAATGGAGTTCGATTCTCCCGCCCTCCGTTTTCTATTGTAAACTCTCATCCGATTACAAAAAGACAATTAAAACATGACAAAAATATTCGTTCCTTCTGGAAGGCTGAGCAGCAAGAAAAGAGATTTTAGCCAAGTAGTTAAAGACATACGTCACGCGGTCTTTTCAGTTGTTCGTTCACGTCCGCTGGAAGACGGGAAATTTTTGAACTTTTGTCTTGGCTCTGGTTTCTTTGTCAGTTCTTCGGTATTTGTGACGTGTTGGCATGTCATTGATGCTCCCAACTCTCCTCACAAGGAAGGCGATCAATACGCTCTCGTCAATAATCTGGATGGGACGAATGGCATGAAATACCTTATTACTGGCGGCCTTGGGAAGGACATTCACCTCTTTCCGGATCTGGACTTTGCCGTTATTTTGTGCACAGCTAAACCAGACCAAGCTTATATGCCAGTCGGATATTCCGATGTGCCAGTAGGGGCAGAAATCGGTGTGGCGGGCTATCCATTAGCGTCCATAATCGCAGACGAAAATGGAAATGGAACGCTGGATGGGCTTGTGTATCGCGTTGCTCGCGGAGTTGCGACGGCGGTATATCGCATCAATTGGGATTCTGGAGACGGTCACCCCCTGAAGAATGCTCCGGTCATTGAAGTAAATTTTTTCTTTGTTCCTGGTAATAGCGGGGGGCCAATCTTTGACTCGGAAACCGGGCGCGCTTTTGCATATGTTAAAGGTCTAACAACACCCAAAGTTTCAGAGCGGATTGAAACTTTCACACTCATCCCTCGACCCGAAAATATGGAGAATGCGTATGTTGCTAGCGTGCATGCAGTGTATTCGATAGGTCTTACTTTGGAGAGGGTTCGTTCTCAATTGGAACAGTTTGGTGTGCAATTGTGACAGTGTCGCTTACGGAAATGATTTTACCGTTGGTCAAAACGCCACGAGAGATCAGGCTCGGATCGGCATTGCTGGTCGAGATGTGTCCAGTTTGGTGATGCGCCACGCGCATGCCCCGACCCAACGGCTCCGCGAAGTTCAAAATTGCTCCGCGCTTACGATTCGTCATAAAAACCCTCTCCGTGTTCGACGTGAGAACTCGGGGTATGGATGCTTTTTCGATGCTCCTAATCAAAGGTCATCAGAGAATCGGCATCATACGCCTCTACCCCAATTTAAGCAATTATTGCCCCAAATGCTTATGGAATAACATTAAATTGTGCTAATCGCGTCCCGAGCGTACCTTTCCCTGCAATCAATCGCGCCTGCCCTGTCACGGTATCCTTATGGCACCATTTCCTGTGCATCTGTGTCAAGTGCATAATCATCCTTCCGCTTGCAGCTGAATTACCCGGAGTTGATATCCTGAAAGTAGGGGAGAAGAATTCGGAACCATCCAGCATCCAGCCAGCAACGCCTAGGCTCAGACGCCAAAGAAACCTATAAATATCATGGAATCAATAAGATATATGAAATCCAAACAATATCAACAAGTTAGCAACAAATAAACAACAGGCATAAAACATAAGCCCTTTGATGTCTATTATATA
>JBARHV010000250.1:0-11662 GCA_049799415.1 Silvibacterium sp. | reverse complement strand
GTATTGAAGCCCTTACCAGTGAGGCTGAGTTCGATGATTCCGTTGGGATGGTTCGATTACGGCAGAAGCTGAAGAGTTCCGTTTCCTAGAATTCAGCATTAACTGGATGAGAGCAGAGCGGAGCAGCTGGAGATGTAGGGATTAGGGATTGGCGGGAGTGAAGGGATAATCGTTCAGGCGCTTATGTAGTTGGTGCTGGTTTTGTTCCCCACTCAAGCAAAAACAGCTTGAGTGGGCCACCTGTCACCTACAGCCACCCGCCTCATCTACAGGGACGACAGAACAAATCCTGGCAAGAACGATCGTTCGTCCTTTACGGAGCCGGATGTGCAGGGTGGGACCTGTTATCGTGAGCAACCTTCAGTAAGACACCTTCCGCAGTTTCCAGGTCGTCCAAATCTCTTGTATGAAGGCTCACAAACTGCCGCGCGATTTTAATCCAGGCCTTCGCTGCTGCTTCGAGCACGTCGAGATACTGGTCTAGTGTGTCTGCTGCAACGCCCGGATGGTCGCGAAGCCGGTGTACGTTTGTATCCTTCACCACTGCGGTCAGGACCGGTTCATGCAACACGATGGCTACTCTGTTGCCGCCAGCAATAATGGACGCGGATAATGCGATTGTCGCCACGAACTCCGAGGCTTGCATGACCTGGCCGATCTGTTCCAGCTCTTCAGGGGGAAAGAAGGACACTCGCATCGCAACAAAGTCCTCAAGGATGCTTAGCTGTTGGAGGAGCTCCTGCCTGGGTTCTTCTGTCTTCTGTCTCGTTATTGTCTGCAAAATCAATCTTGCTGCGGGCCCTGCCAGATCGAGAAGATGTCTTTCAAGCCCCTCCGCGATGACGCGCCGAAATATCTGAAATCGGTTCCGTTCGCGGCGCTTGTACCAAAGGACCACAGCCAACCACGTCAATAAGGGCGGAAAGGTCAGCGAAAGCAGAAACAGGATGAGTCCGTCACTGAGCCGGAGCGGCGAATGGTGATCGACCAGCCGGCTGGCAATATAGTGCCAGACTCTTTCGACGTACGGCTCCGCTGCGACGAGCGACGTAGAGGTAAAGTGCACAAGCATTCCATCCTCCGCGGGTGGCGCACGCAAGCCTTATTTGCCTGCGTGGCCCTACAGCATTCTCATCATTTGCCTGCGTGGCCCTACAGCATTCTCATCCTATTTGCTGATTTGCTACAGCTTATTTTCGCGGAGCTAGCGTACAGCGCTTCAAACTTCGCTCAGGATGACATCGGGTAGATGGTTGTGCGCGACGGGTTGTGGCTGGGTTGGGGTTTGGGGAGTATTCTTAGTTCACCGAATTCTCTCTGGAGAGCATCGAGCATGAGCCTTAGCCATACATCGCAGTCCGTCGTTCAGGAGCCGGGAACGCAGTCGTCCATTCTTCACGCAATTGATGCGCGTGTTGCGCGGCAGCATCTTTTGCAGCATCCCTTTTACCAGGCCTGGTCGCGGGGCGAGCTTTCGCTCGACGCTCTGCGCGACTATGCGGCGCAGTATTACCACCATGTCGCGGCGTTCCCGACATATCTGTCGGCGGTGCATGCGCAGACGGAGGACGCGGCGGTTCGCAAGCACATCCTGTCGAATTTGATGGATGAGGAGGCGGGTGAGCCGAACCATCCGGAATTGTGGTTACAGTTTGCCGAGAGCCTGGGGCTGTCTCGCGAGGATGTGAAGGGGACGGCGCAGTGGGATGCCACGCGGAATCTGATTGCGAGCTTCCGCGACTGCTGCGGCGCGCGTGGAACCGGCGTGGGGCTGGCGGCTTTGTATGCTTACGAGAGCCAGATTCCGGCGGTGAGCGAGAAGAAGATTGAGGGGCTGAAGGAGTTTTACGGGTTCACGGATGCGGAGGGGTACAAGTACTTTACCGTCCACATTGAGGCCGACCGCGAGCATGCGGCGGTGGAGGCTGCCGAGATTGCCCAGGTGGTCGATGATGGGCAGCGTGAGGTGGCTCTGGAGGCTGTGGGCGAGGTGCTGGGCGGTCTTTATGGGCTGCTTTCGGCGGTTTGCGCGCGGCATGGGATTGCTGACTGCGTTCTGGTGAACTAGGAGCTGGGCTCTCTCCAAACCCACTTAGGCGGAAGCTTGAGTGGGGCGCCTGTCCGCGCGCGCTCAATTTCTATCTGCATCTGGAGCCCCGATGATCATCCGCCTCTCCAAATGTCTCCTGCTGGCGAGCGTCGCACTCTTCTTCACACTCATCGTCTTCAACAACACCACTGACTACAACACCAACTACCAGTTCGTCCGCCACGTCCTCTCGATGGACAGCATATTCCCCGGCGACCACGGCCTGTGGCGCGCAATCGATTCCCCCATCATCGACACCCTCTTCTATATCGGCATCATTCTCTGGGAGGCGGTCACAGCCGTCCTCTGCTGGTGGGGAACCATCCGCATGCTGCGCGCCCTGCGTGCTCCAGCCGCGGACTTTTACCGCGCGAAAAGGCCCGGCATCGCCGCGCTGACACTCGGCATGCTGCTGTGGTTCGGCGCCTTCATCGTCATCGGCGGGGAGTGGTTCCTCATGTGGCAGTCGCGGGCATGGAACGGCCAGGGTGTGGCGTTCAACAACTTCGCCATTCTCGGTATCGTGCTTCTCTATCTCAGCCTGCCGGACAGGGACGAGGCCGCTCCCGTGAAGAACCTGCCCCAATAGTGCCTCCTCCTGACGATCAGAAAGGTACGCATCACCTTACTCCGGAACCAAACAACTAGATTTCGCTGAGGTCGGCACCGGCGAGCGCAAGCACAGTGCGGGCGACATGGGGGCGCTGACTGCGTAGCGGTGAATTGAGCGCTGTGTTCCCCACTCAAGCAAAGGCGCTTGAGTGGGCCACCTGTCACCCTTTCGATGTAAGGTACATTCCAGAATCTCCCCGGTGGCTCGGCGGGTGAGATATCATTAGATACCGGTGGGAGAAGATTTCTTCTGCCTGGCTCCCCGCCCGACAACTTCCAAATCGCTTTCTGCACATAACGATTGAAAAGCGCAGGAGCGGACGTGTGTGTGAGCCCGAAATCTATTTGAGCAGGCGAAGCAAGGATCGATGCGAGCAAAGACAGCAGTGGTGGTTGGCGCCCAATGGGGCGATGAAGGCAAGGGCAAGATTGTGGACGTGCTTTCGGAGCGCTTCCAGGTGGTCGCGCGCTATGCGGGCGGGCACAATGCCGGACATACGGTGATCATCCATGGGCAGAAGTTTATTCTGCAGCTGGTTCCGTGCGGGGTTCTGCGGCCGGATTGCCAGGCGGTGATTGGCAACGGGGTGGTTCTGGATCCGATGGCGTTTTTGAAGGAAGTGGGCAAGCTGCGCGAGCTGGGCGTGGATGTGGACCGGCAGCTTTTTGTGTCGAACCGGGCGCAGGTGATTTTGCCCTACCACCGGATGATTGAGCTGGCGGCGGAGAGCGCTCCGGGGCGGCAGAAGATCGGGACGACGAGCCGGGGGATTGGTCCGGCGTATGAGGACAAGACGGCGCGGAACGGGCTGCGGGTGGTGGATCTGCTGAATCGCAATCTGCTGAAGACGCATATTGAGAACGCGTGCCACGAGAAGAACACGATTGCCCATGCGCTGTTCGGGACGGAGCCGCTGGATCCGGCGCAGATGTATGAGGAGTATGCGCGGGCGGCGGAGCAGGTGGCTCCTTTTGTGACGGATACGGCGGCGCTGCTGAACGGGGCGATTCGCGAGGGCAAGCGCGTGATGTTTGAGGGCGCACAGGGAACGATGCTGGACATCGACCATGGGACGTATCCTTTTGTTACCTCTTCGTCGGCTACGGCGGGCGGTGCGGTGACGGGTACGGGCGTGGGTCCGACGAATATCGGCACGGTGATTGGCGTGACCAAGGCGTATGTGACGCGGGTGGGCGAAGGGCCGTTTCCGACGGAACTGCATGACGCGTCGGGCGAGCTGCTGCGCAGGCTGGGCAATGAGTTTGGGGCGGTGACGGGGCGTCCGCGACGGACGGGCTGGCTGGATCTGCCGCTGCTGCGGTATTCAAACCAGATCAACGGGACAGAGTGGCTGGTGGTCACCAAGATGGACGTGCTGGATGGGCTGGATGAGATTCCGGTGTGCACGGGCTACAAGATTGATGGCAAGCTTGTGGATACAATGCCGGCCGATGTGCGCGGGCTGGAGTCGATCAAGCCGGTGTACACGAAGCTGAAGGGCTGGAAGCAGCCGACGGCGGACATTGCCGAATATGACCAGCTGCCGCAGCTGGCGCGGGACTATCTGCAGTTTCTAGAGCGGGAGTCGGGCGCGAAGATCGGTATGGTTTCGACGGGACCGGACCGCGCCCAGACGATGGAGCTGCCCGCGTTTGCGGAGGCTTTGCAGGGCTAAGGCTGGGTGCTTGCCGCACGGGCGGGCGCGCCTTCGGCGCTCTGAAGTCATTCTGGTGTGGCCGCTTCCTTTGGTCGCGGGATTTGGCTTGACGTGTAGTTGTTGAAAGCATGAGAGGAAAGAGTTCACGATGATTAGCTTAACGGTTCGTATGAAGTTCAAGCCGGAAGACCGCGAGCAGATTCAGGAGGCTCTGCGCGAGCTGACCGCTGCTTCGCGTAAGGAGTCCGGCTGCGTCACTTTTATTCCCCATGTTCTTGAAGACGATGCTGACACAGTCTTTATCTACGAGCAGTACCGTGATCAGGCGGCGCGCGAGGCGCATGCGGCGACGGAGCACTTCCAGAAATATGTTGTGGGCTGCCTGTATCAGCGGATGTTGGAGCGGCAGACGGAGATTCTGACAGCGGTGGCCTAGAGTTGACATAGCTATCTCAAATAGCTATCTTTGAAATATGCAGGTCAGCGTAGCAGATGCGAAGAACCGTCTTCCCGAGCTTTTGAAGGCGGTGGAAGATGGCGAGCAGATCACCATCTGCCGCCGTGGTGTGCCGATTGTGGATCTGGTGCAGGCCAAAAAGCCGGCGAAGAAAAAGCTGCCCTTTGGCATGCTGCGGGACCGCATAGTCATTCACGATCCGGATTGGTGGAAGCCAATGACGGACGAAGAGGTTGAGAAGTTTATAGAGGAGGGGAAGTATTAAGACATCTCCCCGATCTCTTCAGTCTGTGCGGCGTGCAAGGCGTTCTTCCGGGGCTGTGAGGCGAAGGTTTCGCTCCGCCGCGATTGGGGCGTTTCGATAGTGCGGATCCTTCTCGATACTGTCACGTTCATACGCGCTGTGAAATTGCCTGAGCTGCTTTCAAAAAGAGCGATGGCCACAATGGAACACCCGGAAGCCATCCGGGAATTGAGCACGATTTCTCTTTCAGAGATAGCGATCAAGCACTCGATCGGGAAGATCGATCTTTCCGAAGAGGATGTTCGAGCGGCGATCGCCGGCTTTGACCTTCGGATGCTTGCATGGAAAACGGAGCACGCATTTCGACTGTTTAAGCTGCCGCGCCATCACACGGACCCTTTTGACCGGCAGCTGATTGCGCAGGCTCTGGCTGAAAATGTTCCGGTTGTAACGTCGGATGAAAAATTCAGCCTGTACCGCGGCATCCAAGTAATCTGGTAGATGCGTGTCCACTGTCTGAGCGGCAAAATGCAACGTTCGCCCGCCAAAATCGCAGCTCTGACCTTTCCCTTTGACTCCGCGCGGGAGTGCGGGCTACTATCCGGTACGCACATGCGCCGCAGCACTCACGCATCGCAACCCTCTCAGCGGACTATGGCCTGCCTGATGCTGGCTGCAGCCCTCTGCCTGGTGCTGGCCAACCCTGCCTGGGCCATGCCGCGCCACGAGTCGCATGCGGTCCACAAGGAGATTGAGGCGCTGGAGATGGAGTGGCGCAACGCAGAGGTGAGCAATAACGTAAGCGAGATGGACCGGCTGCTGGCCGATGACTACATCGGCATCAGCGCCAACGGAACGGTGGAGACCAAGGCCCAGGCGCTGGCGCAGCGGAAGGCGGGAACGGTCCGCATTCAGAACCTCAACATGAACGACCTGAAGATTCGCGTCTATGGGGACACGGCGGTGGTGACCTCGCAGGCCACACTGGTCGGCTCAAATGGACAGAGCGACATCAGCGGAAACTACCGGTACACGCGCGTCTACAACAAGCGGCTGGGCAAATGGAAGATCGTGAGCTTTGAGGCCAGCCGGATGAACGACGCGGACGCACGGGCGAAGCAGTAGCCGGTGGAGCGGTCGGCTGGTGAAGCAGTCAGCTAAAGTCCGGCCAGCTGGTAAAGCGGTCAGCTAGAAGGCGGTTAGCGGGTTTTGCCTGTTTTGGATTTGTTGGTTTCTTTTGGGAGCCGTTCTTTGCTCTGGTGTGAGCCCCAAGAGGTCGTTCCGATTTCCACTATCCGGACTTTAGCTAACCGCCTTATCAGCTGACCGCCTCTTAGCTAGCCGCTTTTTAGCCGACCGCTTTACCAGCTGCCAGCTTTCTCCGCTTCCTGAATTGCTGTAATCTTAAAGATGCCCGTACTGGGCCAGGTTGGAGGTGTATTTCTTTGGCAGAGGTTCGCGTGCAGGAAGGCGAGCCGCTTGAGAATGCTTTGCGCCGGTTTAAGCGCAAGGTGCAGACGGAGGACATTATTAAGGAAGTAAAACGTCACTCCTTTTACCTGAAACCAGGCGAAAAGCGCCGCGTGAAAGAGGCGCTGGCGCGCAAGCGGAATCGTAAGAAGGCTCGAAAAGAGCAGGACTAAGGCAGATCTTCGCAAATTGCTGAGAGATGCTGAAATCGCAGTAGCAGTGCCGAATCATTGACGCGCCGGAAATTGTACCCCCTCATTTTCCGGCGCGCTGCGAATCTCCGGTGACGGGAATCCCGTTCCTGAGATCGATTGAGCAGGAATCTCCGGTGCCAATCAAAACCGGAGTTGAGCCGTACTTCATGTCGGCCCAGGGCCCGAATGCCAATTTTTTTGAGGCTGTATTGTTCCCGGCGTTCTTTCCGCCGGAGCTATTCCCACGCGCATGGCTGTGGGCAAGGGACGCGGTATGGACTTCATCGATAAGGCGTTGAAATGCGTCGATTGCGGCAATGAATTTGTGTTTACCGCGGGCGAGCAACTGTTTTTTCACGATAAACAATTCAAGAACGAGCCGAAGCGCTGCAAGACCTGCAAGTCGAAGCGCGCGTCGGGCAAAGCGGCCCGCCCGGAGACGCGCACGACCTGCTCGGAGTGCGGCGCGGAGACGACGGTGCCCTTCAAGCCTTCACAGGGGCGTCCGGTGCTTTGCCGCTCGTGCTTTCAGCGGAAGCAGCCAGGCGGCGCACAGCCGAACGCGGCAAATTAAACACAGAAGTCAGATTGAATCGTGTTTCAGCGCGATCCTGCCAGCTTGCGGGCTGGAGCCTTCTTCGCTGATTTTCGCGGCGCGGCCGCCTTTGCGGTGGGCTTTCGTTGAGCGGGAACCGGCGCCTTGCGTGCCGATTTCGATGCGGTTTTGCGGGCAGGTTTGGCGGGCGCAGCCTTGGGAATGCTTCTTGCCGCCTTGCGCTTCTGGTCTTCGTGGGTGATGAGCAGGGCCTCCAACTGGCGGACCAGATCGCTGGTGTGCATGGGCTTGACCAGCATTTTGTCCGCGCCAGTGTCTTCGCCTTCGAAGGCGGGCTCGGGAAAGGCGGTGAGCATGGCTACGGCGGGCTTGTATGGAGCTTTTCTGGCTGCCGCGACCACTTCCAGGCCCGCGGTGGTACTTTCCATGCGCATGTCGGTAATGACCATGTGATATTTCTTGGCGCGGAGCTTCAATTTTGCTTCGCGCGCGGAATCCGCTGTCTCCACATCGAAGTCGTTGATTTCCAGAACAGCCTTGAGTGTGAGCAGAATGGCCAGCTCATCATCGACCAGTAGAATTCGCCGTTTCATAGGTGTTCACCCTTGAATTGCAATTGAGAAAAGCAAAAATATCCGGTCGCAGAGCCGGTGGAGAAATCGGATGGTTGGTCTTTCTTACGAGTCCTACAGGCTATGGCCAGCAGCCGTTCAGAGTTGCGTTGGTAAACTCAATAATGTGGCAGAATATCACGTTGAGAACTTCGGATGCCGGGCCAGCCGCTCTGACGGAGAAGCAATCGCCGCCGGGTTGCGCAGCCGCGGCCTGTCCCAGGCCTCAGATCTGGATTCGGCCCACCTCGTTATTCTAAACACGTGCAGCGTGACGGCGGAGGCCGACCGTTCGGCGCGGGCTTACATTCGGCGGGTGCGGCGGCAGAATCCCCAGGCAAAGATTGTGGTGACGGGCTGCTATGCACAACGCGCTCCTGACGAAGTTGCCGCGCTGGAAGGCGTAGACGCGGTAATCGGCAACAGCCACAAACGATTTGCCATCGAGGCAGCTGCGCTTCGCGCCACTCCTGACACCGGCTTTGGGGGTCGCTTCCTTTGGTCGCGGGGGCAGGGTGATTTGGCTGGTTCCTCGGGGCTGATTCCTGTGAGTGCGCTTACGCGGGGAACGGCGCAGATTTTTGTCGATCCTACCTTTGCTCATGCGGAGTTGGCTTCGCTTCCTTTTGCCGCCGATGCGCGGCAGACGCGGCCCAATATGAAGGTCCAGGACGGGTGCGGGAACCGATGCTCGTTCTGCGTGATCCCTGCGACGCGAGGGCCGAGCAGGTCGGTTCCGCTGGAAACTTGCCTGGAAGATGTTCGCCGGTTTGTGGACAGCGGAGGGCAGGAGCTGGTGCTTTCGGGGATCAATCTGGGGCGCTGGGGGCGGGATCTGGTTCCGGCGCGGACGTTTGTGGAGCTGGTTGGGGCGATTCTGCGGACGACGGAGCTGCCGCGTTTGCGGCTTAGCTCGATTGAGCCGATGGACTGGGCTTCCGGCGGCGGAGGTTCGGAGTTGCTGGGGCTGTTTCGAGAATATGCGACAGGGTTGCATGCGCGGCTGGCTCCGCATGCGCATCTGCCGCTGCAGTCGGGGTCGGATGCGATTTTGCGCAGGATGCATCGGCGGTATCGGCCCTGGCATTATGCGGAGCAGGTGGGCGCGATTCGCGCGGCGTTGCCGGATGCGGCGATTGGGGCGGATGTGATGGTGGGGTTTCCGGGCGAGACAGATGCGGAGTTTCGCGAGAGCTACGGGTTTATTGCCGCGCTGCCGTTGACGTATCTGCACCTGTTTCCGTTTTCGGCGCGGCCGGGGACGGCGGGGTGGGAGCTGCACCGGGAGAGCCCGGTCGCGGCTGCTGCAGTTGCGGAGCGCATGGCGGCGCTGCGGGCTTTGATCGAGGGGAAGAATCTTGATTTCCGGGCGAGATTCATCGGGAAGCAAATGAGCGTGGTCACGCTGATCTCAGGGAAAGAAATGCGGGGCCGGCACTGCTCCAGTGGGATGACGGACAATTTTGTTTCAGTCGAGATTGAGGGCGATCTTGAGCCGAACAGAATGGTGCTCGTTCAGGTTACTGGGCTGACGGCTCACGGCTTGGCTGGAAGAGTTGCGGACGAGCTTTAGCTGGCCGCGCGCTTGCGGCGCCAGATGGCACGCTCACAGAGGACATACAGGGCCGCATAGATAGCTACGGCGGCGAAACGGCCAGCCAGGGTAGGCGTGGAAATAAACAGCCAGACGCCAAGGATCGCTGCGCCAATCCGGACGCGCCAGGCCATAGAGGGGGTCCATTTCTCGATGTAGTCGCCTCGAAATGCCGTCCAGGCAAGGCAGAAGCATATGGTTAAGGCTCCTGCTGATGCCATCACGATTGCCGAATTCCTGGCGAAGATCAGGATAGGTATCCACGCGGCGAGCACGATGAGATTGGCAGCGCCAATCCACGCCAGGATATTCCCATGGCGAGCTTCGGGATTTGCAGCTTCTGTGGTCATAGAGCGCAGGTTTCCGGGGGGATTGCCTCGATCGAGTGAGGGTTTCCTTCAACCCCGCTTTTGCAAATAACTGTAACGCTGCTTTGTTTTGCGGTCAATTCTAAGCTGTGTGGGGTGAAACATGATTCCAAACTCTTTCGTACTGCATCGAAATAGGAAGAAGCACGGTATACTGAGTAGCTACATAGCAGGAATGCCGTGTAATTTTGGAGGAGACCCATCGATAAGCGTTCGGCCAAGCAATTTATCCGTATCAATGAAAGAATCCGCGCGCGCGAAGTGCGCGTGATCGACGACGCAGGCGAGCAGCTCGGCATTCTCGCCCCGTTTGAAGCCCTGAAAATTGCCCGCGAACGCGGCCTGGATCTGGTTGAGGTTTCGCCCAACGCGGTCCCGCCGGTGTGCCGGATTCAGGACTACGGCAAGTTCCTTTATGAGAAGGACAAGAGCGAGCGGGCGGCGCGCAAGAAGCAGAAGATCATTGTTGTGAAGGAAGTGAAGTTTTCCGTCACCGTGGATGAGCACGACTACCAGACCAAGAAGAATCAGGCTGTCCGCTTCCTCTCCGAGGGAGACAAGGTAAAGGCGTCGCTGCGCTTCAAGGGTCGCCAGATGGCGCATCGCGACCTGGGCTATAACATCATCAACCGCCTGATTCAGGACATTGGCGATGCGGGCACGGTGGAGTTCATGCCACGCATGGAAGGCACGACGCTGCACGCGATTCTGGCTCCTGGGAAGAAAGAAGCGCCGAAGAAGCCGGCTGCTCCCAAGCCTCCGGCAGCGGCTCCGGTGGCGCAGGCTCCGGTCGCGCAGCAGTCGTAACCAGAACATCCTTTGATTTTCAGCAGCCCGCGTTCCAGTTGGAGCGCAGGTTTTCTGTTTCCAGGGATGGGGCGATAACAAAGATTGCTATTCTTTGTTATTCTGGTTTGCGAGAGGGTACGCCGATGAATGTGTCACTGACTCCAGAGCTTGAGCAATATATTCAGGCAAAAGTAGAGACGGGCCGGTATACCTCGGCCAGTGAAGTGGTTCGTGAGGCTCTGCGGCTGCTGGAACAGAAGGAGCTGGAGCGAGGGCAGGCGTTGAAGAAATTTCAGGCGGAGCTGGACCAGGGAATTGCCGAAGCAGAAGCTGGAAATTTGATGGATGGAGAAGAAGTTTTTGCCAAAATTCGTGAGAAGTCTCGCCTGCGGCGCATTAAAACGGCATGAGGGATTTTTCATACCGCCTTACCCATCTGGCGAACGCGGACATCGATCATATTTGGGAATCCATCGCACGGGATAATCCGGATGCTGCGGACCGTGTTGTCTATGAGATCTACGAGCAAGTAAGGCTTCTTGCGAGCTTTCCCGAGGCTGGTCATATACGGGAAGATCTTGCGGCGGGGCGTCCTTTGCTTTTCCTCCCCGCAGGAAAATACATGATTGCGTATCTAGCACATAGCCATCCGCTGGTTGTGATCCGAATTCTTCATGCTGCCCGCAACCTTTCGGCTATTCTCGACGAGCAACAGATGGACTTCTGACCCCGGCTACAATCGTCGCAGTGTCTCTCGATTTCAAAATTCATAAAACGAACGGTGCGCTGCGGCGGGCGACGATGACGCTTCCGCATGGGGTGGTCGAGACGCCGGTGTTTATGCCGGTGGGGACGGCGGCTTCGGTGAAGGCGGTTCCTCAGCATTTATTGGAGGAGCTGGATGCGCAGATCATTCTGGGCAATACCTATCATCTTTATCTGCGACCGGGACATGAGCTGATCCGGCGGATGGGGGGCCTGCACCGTTTTATGAGCTGGCCGCGGCCTATTCTTACCGAC
>JBARHV010000249.1:0-42858 GCA_049799415.1 Silvibacterium sp. | reverse complement strand
CCGCTGCCTTGAGCAAAGGAAAGTGCAATTTTGCGCTCTAAAAGCGCGGCCTGGTCCCGAAGGCTGCGCCGGGCGATTAGGTCGGGATTTGTCCCCGCACCCACCCCGGTTTCTTGAATAAGCATCGTCTTTCCAGGCTGCTTCGCTACCATCGAATCCCACAGCAGGCCGTCGCTCTGGTACCAGGAATGATTTGTAGTGAAATCAACGGAGCCGGAAAAATAGCTGGGAAGGAGGCGGCCCGTATTGCCGCCCTCATCCTGCCCAACGGTGATCAACTGCTGCGATCCAGTCGAGCGGATCGCTTCGCGGATTTGAGCCACCCATGCGGTAAATTTTTCCTGGGAGAAAAGATAAAAATCATAAAGCATCAGGCTGCCTGAACCGTGTTGGTCCTGGGCCCAGTCGGCCGCTGTGGGCACTGGCAGAGATCCATCGCCGGCTATGGTCGGCAGGTTCCAGGCATTTTGCAATGCTGCGCGTGATGGATATCTCGTTTTAAGCCATGCATTCCACTGCCCGGCTTCAATTGGGTCTCCATTCGGAAGCGCCGTCCAGATATGCTGGCCGAAGCTCGGTTCATTAATCAAATCCCACGCGAGATAGGGAACATCTCCAAAGCGGCCGGCCAGACCCGAATAGAGGTCTTCCTCCCGCTGTACTGCCACTGGATCCAGATATGCATTTTCTCCATCGAGCACATCGGGAATAAAAGCAAAGACATTGAATTGCACAGGCAATCCATGACGTCGCGCTGTCATCAGAAATGCTTCGAGCGTGCGCAGTGTGCGTTCATAGGGAACGCCATTCTCATCGCAGAGCTTATCCCACCCGCTCCACCATCCAGTGCGAATCATGTTGATGCCAGCATCCTGAATCTGGCCGAGATCCCGGTCCCAGACATAAACATTCGGATGGTCAAAATAGAGCCGCTGCACCTGGCTCGACATATAAGTAGTGCCAACCACTGCTAGCGGCTTGCCATTGACCTCAAAATAGTCCGCATTTACGCCTAGCTTAGGGCCGGAACGAAGATATGCCTCGTCGCGCATCCAGAAACCAGAGTGATATTTAGCGAGAACCGTCTTGCCGTCGAGCAATTCGGCATCGATGCGATGGAGTCCCTTCGTTTGAGGTGAGGGCATGGTTATCAGTTGACCATTGGCGAGGTTAGCCGTTTGCGTAAGGGGTCTCGCCTGCACATCTTCTGGCGTAATGGTTACGCGTACGCTAAGCCGGTTCGAAGATTCGCTGCCGCCCATCCATTGCATCTTTAGCTGAATCGGTTCGCCGGGAAGATAGAGCGGGTACACCGGATTTACTTCGAAATCCTCCGCGCCGCGTTCAGCCGCTGCGACGAGCGAATCAATCATCGCCTTTGCCGTCGCGGAACTGCCAAAGTCGGCCGGCAAGTCAGCGTCGATCCATATCCAGCGGCCACCAACAAAACTTTCGCGCAGGTGGTCAATCTGCAGAACGGGCGCTGAAAGGCGCTGTCCGTCACTCGTGCCCCAGGCCAGCGCGTCAATACGCGCATCGATGCGTCCCGCAGAACCTGCGCGCTCGCCTATACGGCTGCTGCTCAGATGAAGAATAGGGCTGAAGCTGTGTTGCCATGAGAAAGGCGGCAGCTGGGTAACTATATCCGGATTTGGCGAGTAGATAAGACCTGCAGACCCCGGCGTTTCCTGGAACTGGTCAACCATCAACTCTCGAATGAAACGCACGCTGTAATCGCGTAGTTTCCACGCGCCGTCCACTTTATAGGCCGCCCGGGTAAAGGGGCGCCCGCCAATCACCAGCAGGTTCCCTCCATGATCGAGATAAGTGCGCAGACTGCTCCATGCATCTTCAGGAAACGCCGAACCATAGGGCAACACCAGCAGCCGTGTATGACCATCGCTCAATGCTGAATCGAGCTCCTGCGCGGTTACAAATATTGCGCCATCTAATAGCGTGGACATTTGTGAAGCGCTCAGGCCAGACGTGTCGGCGGTGGGGAACCCAGGCTCTTCAAATACCTTCACTGAAGAATCAAGGGCTCGTAAATTCGCCGCTGTTAGTAGAGGGAGAAGGCATAACAGCCATACGCGCGCGAAGGTCATAATTTTTCCACCTGAGAATTCCGAAATCCAACGATATCAAACGCAGCGTGTCTGAACTCTTTCAAAGAACCAGGATTTTCATGATCAAAATTTGAACCGCCGAAATGTCGAGAAGGAAAAGGAAGCGGGGTGACACGAGGACACCCCGAACCCGCCGAAGAGGAGGCTTCCTCGAAGCGGCCAGGAGACGAAATAACCGAACGCATTGGAACTATACCGGTCGCAGAATCGTGCGGAGCAAAAAGAGAATTCGGATTGCTTCTCTGCGAGTGGTCGAACCGCCCCAAAGTGGCTCCTGGCTCTTTGAGAGAATTCGCATAAATCGATTTTCGATCCCAATGTAACGGTTTACACGATAACATCAACACGATAGTAAGCGGGCTATATTCTTGTCAACAGGTTTTTCCGTTGTAGCAAATTTGCCGCTGCCCGATGCGAGATTGATTCTTCCTGAAGGGGCCTTCTCTTGCCAGCGGGATTCGCTGCGTTATCCTTGACTCGATGCGCACAGTTTTTTTGTTATTGTTTTTTTCCACCGCTCTCGCGCTTGCTCAACAGCCTGAATCAGACGCCAGCCTCTTCAAAAGCGCCGTGCAGGCGCAGCAGCGTGGAGACAATCAGACAGCCATTCAGGACTACAAAAAAATTCTGAAGCTTCATCCTGAAATGGCTGAAATCCGCGCCAATCTTGGAGCTGCTCTGGTGCATGAAGAGCGGTTTGATGAGGCCATTGCGCAGTATCGTCTGGCACTCTCTTCCATGCCGGGGAATGATGCAATACGCATGAATCTTGCTCTTGCGTATTTCAAGAAAGGCGATCTGAAGAATGCGCGCAGCGAATTCGAGGAGGTCCGCAAGGCTCAGCCTGGAAATACTCAACTGGCGATTCTTCTGGGTGACAGCGAGTTGCGGCTTGGACAGGCTGCCGATGCGCTAACCATGCTTGCCCCAATGGAGGCGGAGAATGCGTCAAACACCGATTTTGAATATGTCCTCGGCACGGCTCTCATCCAGACGGGTAGTCGGCGTGAAGGAGTAGACCGGATCGAGAAGGTGGCCCAGGAAACAAATGGCGCGGACGCCTATTTGCTGGCCGGTTCCACACTGATGGACCTGAACGAGTTCGCACGCGCCAGGACGGACCTGGAGGCGGCACTGCGCCTGAATCCCAATCTGCCTCGCGTTTATGTCCTGGCCGGGATGGCGCAAGACATGGACGGAGACATCGCCGCAGCCGAACCGACGCTTCGCGAAGGGCTTCGCCGCAGTCCAGATGACTTCGACGGCAACCTGTATCTTGGGTCGATCCTGTATAAACGCCGCGATATGGCAGATGCGAAAATCTACCTCGACCGGGCGATCCAGCTCAAGCCGTCGAACCCGACGGCAGGCTATGAAATGGCCATGTGGGACAGCACCTCCGGACAGTATGAGGATGCTGCGAAGATTCTTGAATCGCTGGTGAAGGCGAATCCCAACTGGCTGCAGCCGCATATTGAGCTGGCGAGCGTCTACTATCACCTGCATCGATCCGAGGATGGCGCAAAAGAACGGGCGATTGTCGACAAACTGAATGCGCAGCAGCAAAGCGAGGGGCCTCCGAAAATACAGCAGCCCTGATTAATAGGGATATGGCTCATTCGGCTTTACAACGCGGATATCGTGGTCCGTGAAGATAAAATGTCCGCCTGGGAATGGCACCTTGGGCATGTGGCATGAGGCGCAGTTCGACTTAGCAACGGGGCACACTTTTGCGTACGGCGGTGCTGCTGACATCGCTGGAGAATGGCAGGCGAGGCACTTCTTGTCATAGTAAGAAGAGTCGCGGGCGACCTCCACATGTGGATCGTGACAAGCGATGCAGCTGATGCGAGGATCGGTGCCGTCGAAGCACTTGCTGAGCGCCAGGCGGTAGGGTTGAAAGCGGACGTTGGACGGGCCACGCCAGCCTGCCCTGGTCACTAACTCCCACGTCCGGTGGCACTGCCCGCAGAAGTTCGAGATGTCTTCGCTGGATAGCTTCTTGAGGTCGGGCGGAATTACGGTCGTGTCTCCCTGCACCATCGCAGCGAGATGAGCATCGGCGCCGACGTGGCAGTGCTCGCATTTAACTCCGGGCGTGAAGGCAGTCAAATTCAGTTTGTGATCGATGACCGCGTTGGTTGCATGGCAGCCAAAGCATGTCGAAACGCCTTCTTTATCCAGCGGGCGTCCGATGGCCTCTTCGAGACTCGTTGGATGGAGCTGGTCATCGCCCACTGTGACGTCGAGTCCCGGGATCGTCGGGTAGTAGCTCACCATGCTCTCGTACATCTGCCCATTGTGTTCCAGGACCCAGGTTTGCGCCTGAGCCCCCATGGCCCACAATATCGGGATCGTAATGGATTGCGTGCCATCGCTCACCGTGTATTCGGTGTGCCCATTGTGCGTTTTAACGGCGTAGAGATACTGGCCTCTGCGGAAAGTAAGCTCCGGATGCCTGTTGAGGGTTTCATTGTTTCCCGGCAACTGCATCGCACGGCCCATATCGGTGCCAGGCTGCGTGAACGCCTGCTTTTGATGACAGCTTCCGCAAGTTGTGGACTGTTGCCTGGGCTGAGCAGACGCACAGGCACAGCACAGCAGTAAAACCACCAGAGCTTTACAGATTCGCATTGGGGGCTGACCTTTTCTTTGAAAGCGTCATGCACAGAAGGCGCTCGCGCCTGGCATCGTCCTTTCGCCCGAGTTTGGAATACGCTTTGACAAGCGCCAGATGCGCTTCAAGATTCTGCGGATCGGTTTTCAGCACGGCCTCAAGATGCGGCAAGCTGCCACTCATATCTCCTGTTTCGACCAGATCTCTCCCCAGAACGAGCTGGGCCATGGGCAGAGAAGGGTCTTCTGTGACGGAGGCTTGCGCGGAGGGGAGCGCCGCTGCGAAATCTCCCTGCATCCCCATATCCCATGCCAGCATGGAATGGGATATCGCGCTCGACGGAGCAATCTTAAGCTCTTCCTGGAACTGCACAATCGCGGCGCCTGGATCAATCACGGACAAGAGATACCCGTAAAGGTAGTGGAGATTGGGCATTGTGGGGAAGCGGTTGAATAGATTCTCAAATGCCTGCTGGCCGCCGGTCATATCTCCACTCATAATGCTGGCTGCGGCCTGGCCAATCAACAGGACCAGTTGCTCCTGAGAGGGATCAATGTCCTTTGGAAGAATTGGCATCCGCAGGCCTGCCAGCCCCAGGCCGTTGATCACGTCCTGGCCGGCAGTACCGTGCTTGACCAGCACATCGTATTTCGCCAGCGCTTCTTCATACCGGCCCAGTCTGGTCAGCAGGAGCGCCTCATGAAAAACAAGAATCCCCGAGTTCCGGGGGTCATTTGCCGCGCCAAGTACAATCGCCTGCTGGATATCCTGAAGCGACTGTGGGTATTGCTCTTCTTCAAATTCGCAGAGGCCGCGCAGCGCATACGCGGGACCGGCTTTTGGCGTCAGAGCGATGTAATGCGATAGCGCATCCGCTGCGGGCCCGTAGTTGCTGGTTCCATATTGCAGCGATCCCAGATACCACCAACCATCCGGCCATTGGGGATTCATCTGGACTGCTTTTTGATAGAGGTCGACTGCGCGAGGGATGTCACCTTGTTCCCGGGCCGAAGAGGCTTGCGCGACCAGATCGTCGAAGTTTCCGGGAGAGGTTTGCGCCGCCGCCATCGGACTCAGTAGCAGGAGTGATAGTCCCAAGAGGAAGATAGGCTTGAGAATCATCCTGCTGATGCGCGCATTCCAGTCTGGATTAATTTCCTCTCCAGTCATATTGGAAAAGGCTTCCCGTGATGACAACAATAGCACTCCAACGTCCCGGCGAAGGGCGCGCCGGCTAAAATGCAGACAGCCCCATTTTCCCCTTGACAATCGTCTCCTGAAGAAAGTATCAATCTTTTTGGATCGAAAAGATAACGATATCACGCAGGCTGCAAAAGAAAAGCACGTCGAGAAATCGCTGGATTTGGCTGAAGTCGACTGGAGCGCACCTGCTGATCGTTATCGAAGCTAACATGCAAATGTAATGGCTTGCATTTTATTGTGACAGCCTCAATAGAGTTTCAGTAGGTGTTGAGTGCTTTCCAATGAAATTCGAGTCTTAGGTAAAGGGTGGGTAAATGTTTTCAGGCCTGGATGCTAAATCGCTTTATCGAAAAGACATCCAGGCGCTGACAAAACGAATCCAGCTTTATTCGTGCTGGGGTTACAAGCTGCGGGGGGATTTTCAAGCCCGCATCGGTATCAAACACTTTTAAGTGAGGTCACAGTATGAATCGCATCCACTATCCGGCCCGATTGGGAAAACCGGTTGTGTCCGCATTATTTTCAGTATTGCTTCTGGCGCTTTTGGCGTTTCTTATGCCGGCAGGCAATGCTCAGCAACTCACAGGTACTCTTAGCGGGACAGTTCTCGATCAGACCGGAGCTGTAATCCCGGGCGCTCAGATCACTCTCAAGAACCAGACCAGCGGCGACATACGCACGGCGACTTCGGGTGCTTCGGGACTGTTTGTGATCACGGCAGTACAGCCTGCTACCTATTCAGTTTCCATCACCGCAAATGGATTCACCACCTGGCAGGAAAACAACATCGTGATGGGAGTGGGTGATACCCGCGCGATCCCTAGCATCAAGCTGGCGATCGGCGGAGTTGCAACCAAGGTCACAGTAATCGGCGGCGGCGCAGCGATCGTGCCGACCGATACGGCCGAAATCAGCACTTCGTTGAACGAGAGCATGATCAACAACTTCCCACTCCAGGGCCGGGATGCCGGCGAGCTGCTCAAGATCATGCCGGGCATGGCGCTCAACAATAACGCCGGCGGTGCTCAATCGACCTTTAGCGACAGGGAGGTGGGCTCCAACAGTGGTCCGGTGGGCGATTACTCTTCCAACGGCACGCAGCCGAACGGCACCATGGCTTACATGCTCGACGGCGCCGACCTGGTCGATCCCGGCAACTTCGGCACGCAGATCGCCAACATCAACCAGGACATGGTTGGCAGCATCAAGATGCTGATGTCGAACTACAGCTCGGAATATGCAAAAGGCCCTTCGATCTTCCAGGCTTTCAGCAAGAGCGGCGGCCAGCAGTTCCACGGCGAAGGGTATCTTTACACTCATAACGCCGTACTCAACTCGGTCGATGCTTTCACCAAGAGCCAGGGCGGCACAAACGCAGCCCAGAGCTACTACTACATGGGCGGCAACGTCGGCGGCCCGGTAATTCTTCCCTTCACGCATTTCAACCGCGACCGCAACAAGTTGTTTTTCTGGGGCGGCTATGAGTACATGAAGCAGCAGCCGGCGGGTTCGATTATCAATTACAACGTTCCCAATGCTGCGCAGCTCTCCGGCGATTTCAGCAACCCGGGCATCCCCGCTGCCGCCATCAATCAATGGGGTGACTTCTATCGGCCGTTCACAGGGAATATTCCCGCAGGTGGCACCGCGACTTCATTTCCTACTTCAGACATCGATCCCAACATTCCTGGCGTTCTGGCGCTTTATCCCAAGACCAACGAAACGCCATCCGCGGCGAATGGCTACAGCAACTATCGGTATGTGAACACCTCGCCTCAGAACCGCTGGGAAGCGAGCGGCAAGCTCGATTACGCGATCAGCGACAACACCAAACTGACCGGCTCATACACATACCAGAAAGAGAGCGATCTGGCTCCCATCTCCATCTGGTGGGCACTGCCGAATACACTCCCTTACCCAAGCCCAGGGGCCTCGAGCACGGTTACGTACGTGATCAATACCAACCTGACGCATGTCTTTAACCCCACGACAACCAACGAGACGGTCTTTACCTGGTCTCACTTCGTCAATCCGTATACGCTGGCAAATCCAAGCGCAGTCTCGCGCAAGACTGTTGGTTTCAATGTTCCTGGACTCTTCGGCAACACCACCGACCAGATGCCGAACTTTGAGCCCGGATATTGCTGCAGCTCGGCGCTCGGCAGTTTCAACTACTATCCAATGTCGACCGGTTCCTTCGGCGGCATCAAGCAGGTCCCTGCTTTCTACGACAACTTCACCAAGGTGTTCGGGCCTCACACGTTCAAGACTGGGTTCTATTGGGATGACAGCCGGAACAGCCAGAACAGCAGCTCACCGGACAACGGCACGTACAGCATCGAGTCGTACGGCCAGAATTCGACTGGAAACTTTGTTGCCGATATGATGCTGGGCAACGTTAATAATTATCAGCAGCAAAACCAGAATTTCCCCAACGATACGCATTACCACCAGGTGTCGGTCTACGCACAGGACTCCTGGAGGGCAACGCAGCGACTCACACTGAATTACGGCTTGCGGTTTGACCATATCGGCCAGTGGACCTCCATCGGCGCTGACCCAGGTTTCCAGGTATTCAGCCGGGCTGCATACAACAGCAACCCCACTGCGAACAATCCCGGCCTGCTCTGGCAAGCGATTGATTCAAGCGTTCCCTCTTCAGGCTTCAAGTCACCCTTGTTCTACTATGCGCCACGCGGAGGCTTCGCCTACGACGTCTTCGGCACCGGCAAGACCGTTGTCCGCGGAGGCTTTGGCGTATATCGCTATCAGGCGACGAGCGAAACGGCCAGCGCCCAAAGCGGTCCCCAGGGCTCGTTCACATACCAAACTCCGACCACCTTTAATGGGTACGCGAACGTAGTGAACTTCACGCCTCCATCCGCAGTCGCACAGAACGGATCCAGCATTCACGCCATGCAGATGGGAGACGATCGCTCACCGTTTA
Organism: Silvibacterium sp.; assembly: GCA_049799415.1. GTDB lineage: Bacteria > Acidobacteriota > Terriglobia > Terriglobales > Acidobacteriaceae > Silvibacterium. The sequence continues at coordinate 33,965 of JBARHV010000249.1, read as the reverse complement.
CCAACGATTGGAACCTTACTGTCGATGAGGCGCTGCCGTATCGTTCGGTGGTTGAAGTAGCCTACGTTGGCAACCGCAGCGCGAACGAATACATGGATGGATCCAATAGCAACCTGTTCAACCTGAACAATGTTCCGATTGGCGGCATCTTCAACCCGGATCCCATTACAGGCACTTACGTGTCGCCTGCGGCTCCGCCCTGCTCTACCACCAATACAAGCTCGCAGAGCTTGTATTGCCAGGCGAATCCTGCCGTGTACACGCAGACCTATAACGTAAATGATTGGCGCCCGCTGCAGTCGTATCAGAACGTCTATCTGCTGACGCACGCGCCATATTCGAACTACAATGCCTTGCAGGTCTCCTTTAACAAACAGACCGGGCCTATTACCTTCCTCGCGAACTATACGTTCTCAAAGGTGTTGGGCATCCGCGATGGTGGATCCAACAACGGTTCTGGAAACGGCACTGGAGTCAATCCGTTCGTCCTTCGCGATAACTACGGCCCTCTGGCCTATGACCACACGCACATCCTCAACCTTGTCTATAACTGGACGCTGCCTAGCGCCATTCATGGGGAAGGCTTTGGCATGCACGTCCTTGCCGGAGCGGTAAACGGCTGGCAACTGTCCGGTTACACCGCCTTCCAAAGTGGCTATCCATTGCAGACACTGTTGGGCGGTGGCTTTAATGCGGAGTTTCCGAGCGGCCTGACGGTTCCAACCGTGGCAAATCCCAACCTGCCCGACAACAGCATTACCCTGCCGAACGGGCTTAAAGCAGTAGGAATCAGTCCGAGCACTTACTTCGGAACGTCTGCCTACAACGCTCTGCTTCCCGTTGTCACCTGCAATCCCACAAAGAACTTGCAACAGGGGCAGAGGTTCAACCCTGCCTGCTTTGGTCCGCCGGTACAGGGACAACAGGGCACGCAGATCATGCCGTACATGAGAGCGCCTAACTACTGGGACAGCGATCTTGGCATCTACAAGAACTTCCACTTCACGGAAAGCCGGTATCTCCAATTCCGGGTTTCCGCGACAAACTGGTTGAATCACCCGCTCTCGCAGTTTGGACTCGCGAACAACAGTGATTCACAGCTTAACTTCATTGGCACCGAAAATGCGACATGCGGCGGGTGCGTCGACTCAAATGGAAATCCATTGACCGTCCAGTACCTGTCTCCAACCAACACGAATGCTACGACAACCGGAAAACCTGACTTCAAGTCAGGGTCCAGGTTTCTCACGCTGGCGACGAAGTTCTACTTCTGAGCCGGGCATTCCAATACAATTTCCAAGGGCGGCGACTCACGCCGCCCTTTTTTACTTCCTATGTTTTTCTCAAAGCGAACTCGGCTCCCACTTTTCTTAATCACCCTGCAAATTGCTCTCGCAGCTCCTGCGCTGAATGCCGAGTCTGCGAAGTCGCCGATTTCCTTCGAGCTGCAGAAGATCCCTTTCCACCTGGAAAACGATGAGACTCCGGCTAAGAATGCGCCTGAGGCAATGGCGGGAGGGGTAGCGGTCTTCGACTATAACGGCGATGGCCGCCCGGATATTTTCTTCACCAACGGCGCGAACATCGAGACCCTCAAAAAAGATTCGCCCAAGTATCGCGACCGTCTCTTTCGCAACGACGGAAACGGTCACTATACCGATGTGACGGATAAGGCCGGAGTCGCGGGTACAGGCTACGACATGGGCGTGGCGGTTGGCGATTATGACAATGACGGCCACCCCGACCTGTTTGTCACCGGAATCTACAAAAATACGCTTTACCACAACAACGGGGACGGCACCTTTACCGATGTGACTGCGAAGGCCGGTTTGGATAAGTCGAATGATCCTCAATATGGGCCGCTATGGGCCGTCGCCGCAGTCTGGGTTGACGTGAACAACGACGGCTTGCTCGATCTTTTCATCGTGAACTATATGCAGTGGAAGTTCTCTGCTGTGCCGCTCTGTGCCTATCGCGGTGTAGCCGATTACTGTAACCCCCGCTACTACAAACCCGTGCCCGACCAGTTGTTTATCAACAATGGCGACGGAACATTTCGCGATGCTTCCGCGGAGTGGGGATTGCGCGACCATCCAGGCAAAGGCATGGGTGTGGGAATGGCGGATTACGACCACGACGGCCGCCAGGATCTGTTTGTGACGAACGATGGAGGCTATGAGTTTCTCTTCCACAACCTTGGAAATAAATTTGAAGAGGTTGCGTTCAATGCTGGAGTGGCTCTGACAGAGGATGGAAACTTCATTTCTGGAATGGGCCTCGACTTCCGCGACTTCAATAATGACGGCTACCCGGACATAGCTTATGTTGCCCTGAATAACCAGACCTTTCCCTTATATGAAAATACCGGCAAAGGGTCCTTCATCGAGGTAACAACACCGAGCGGCATGCGCCAGGCCAGTATGAACATGGCTGGCTACGGAGCCGGCTTCTATGACTTCGACAATGACGGATGGAAAGACCTGTTCGTGAGCCGCGGCCATGTTGAGTCGATGCCTCTTCCCGGACAGGAGATCGATCAATATAACACCGTCTTCCGCAATCCTGGAAAAACCGGCAAATGGGTCGCGCTTACTGCCGAGGCCGGCCTGACGTCCGCTCCCGGTGCGCGTCACCGCGGTTTGGCGTTCGGCGACCTCGACGGAGATGGCCGCGTCGATGTTGTCGTTACTGCGCTCAGCGCCGACGCAGAGATATGGATGAATCGGACAAAGAACTCCAATCATTGGCTGGATATTGCTTTGCGGGGGACAAAGAGTAATCGTGATGGAATTGGCGCTCGGATCAAGGTCGTGACCAGGACCCTCACGCAATACAACCATATGACAACCAGCGTCGGCTATGCCTCATCAAGCGATGGGCCGGTCCATTTCGGCCTCGGTCCGGATGCCCGCGTAGACTCTATTGAAATATGGTGGCCATCTGGAATTGTGCAGACGCTCCACGACATTGCCGGAGACCAGATTCTTAAGGTGACTGAGCCTTCAAGCTAAGACCCTGCGCATGATTCATGAAGCAGGATCTTCTTCAGGTACAGTTCACCGGAATGGCAGGAGGATAATTCAATGGAGAGCTTTCACCGAATGCTTCGCGTATGCCTTCTTCTTGGTATCACGGCTCTGTTTTGTGCCGCCTCGCCGCTTATCGCCCAGCAGACGCCTGAGATCACGCAACAAAATCAAGCGTCAACCTCTCCGGAATTTACTTTGAAAACCACGGTCAACCGCGTACTGCTGGATGTTCTTGTGACCGACGCGCACGGAAATCCGGTCCACGACCTCACGCGCGATGATTTCACGGTACAGGAGGACGGCAGGCCCCAGCGCGTGCTCTCCTTCGATGCCCATAACTTTGACGGAGGGATGGACTACACACCACCAAACCTTCCTCCGTTGCGGCCGAACACCTTCGTTAATCTTCCTTCCACCCCCGTGCGTGGTCCACTTTATGTCCTGTACTATGACCTCGTCAATATCCCGATTGAAAACCAGGTGTTTGCGCGCAAGCAACTGGTCAAGTTCATTACAGAAAAGCCCGCTGGAGCACGCTACGCTATCTTTGTATCCTCCGATGATGTTCACCTCGTCCAGGGTTTTACTTCAAACCAGCAGGAACTTTTCGCGGCCATCGATCCGAAGAGTTCAAGGCCGCACGTCCCCGAAATTTTCCTTATGGGCACAAATTTTGGTCAAGGGGACAAACTCGCCACCGCCTCCAGGCTAAGTTTCATTGCGCGATATCTTGCCGGTCTGCCAGGACGAAAGAATCTCATCTGGTTGGCGAGCGAGTTCCCTCTGTCTCTGTTCCCAACCGGCGAGGACACAGATGCGTATCGAGAGGAAGTCAAGAGGACCCTCGACCTGCTTGCCGACAACCAGATTGCCGTCTACCCGGTAGACACAAGCGGAGTAGTGTTGACTGAGGTGTATGCCCCGTCCGGAGCAGCCGGAGATAGCGGCATCGCAACCGATGTACGCGAAAAGGGCATTGTCGTGCCGCTTGCAAGCCAACCAGGAGGTAACTCAAAATCAGGGGCGGGCGCGGCTCCACCCGTTAATAAATTTGCTGGCGGTCCGGGCGTCTCATTAACTGTCAGCAGCTATATGGTGCAGGATGAGATCGCGCGAGTCACTGGAGGTGAAGCGATCTATAGTTCGAACAATGTTCAGCAGTCGCTGGCAAGGGTAACCGAGAATGGAGGCAACTACTACACCCTCTCGTATTCGCCGACCAACAAAAACTACAACGGCGCCCTCCGGCACATCCACGTGCAGCTGGCTGAAAATGAGTACCACCTCTCGTACCGTCGCGCCTATTACGGCATCATGTCCGATGCGCCATCCGCTGAAACAAAATCGACAAAAGACAACCTGGCGCAAAAGTCCGGCGACCCGTTCTCAGCTTATATGGAACACGGCGCGCCAACCGTTCATCAGCTGGTTTTTGGCGTACATCTACGCACTCTGGGGCTGCCCGCGCAGGGCACTCGCGAGCAAATGGAAAGCATCGCAAGACAAACAACACTGATGAATGCGAACGATAAACTGATCGCGAAATCGCTCAGGTCTGTTCCTTTGCAGACGTATGCGATCGACTACACAGTGATGGCTCGCCAATTGCAGACTTTGGGAGAAACAGCCCCCGATATTGAGATTGCTGCTGCAGCCTATGATTCCGACGGACGCCTTTTGAATGCAACGGTGAACAAAGTGGCTGAGAATAAAACCTCCGCGCCGGGAAAATCAATGCAGGAGGATGCCTATCGTATGGAGCAGCGGATCGATGCGCCGCTCGCGGCGAAATTCATTCGTGTCGCGGTCCGCGACGCCGGCACTGGCAGAATCGGCGCGATGGAGATATCGCTGCCGCTCGCCCCAGAGAACCCGGCACCGCATATACCTTGATACATCTAAACCAATGTATTGAAGGCGAAATTTTGGTTGTGCCGGTTTCTCGAGGAGTATCGCCCTATGCTGTTGCGCGTTGGTTGGATGGTGGTCTTCAGTATGTTTGCGGGTTATGCAGCCGGCCAGACAGCTGCAGTGAACCCGGCCAGCACGCCGGTCTATCACGCGAAGGCGCAGATGGTGCTCGCTGATGTTGCGGTGACCGACAAAAAAGGTCAGCCGGTCACGGGCCTCAACGGCCAGGATTTTGAGGTATCGGAGAACGGCCACCGCCAGGACGTCACCTATTTTCAGCAGCACCCAGTAAAGAGGCAGCAGCCCATGCAATCCCTGCCGCCGCAACCGCCGGATGTGTTCACCAACCTGCCGACCGGGCCTATGCCCGATGCGCTGGATGTCCTGTTGATCGACACGCTCAACACTCCGCTGGTTGACCAGACCTTTGTCCGGCAGCAGGTAATCAAGTATCTCAAGAGACTCCCGCCGGGAGCGCGCATCGCCATCTTTACCATGTCCGTGCGGCTCGGCTTCATCCAGGGATTCACCAGCGATCCCGCCGTATTGCTGGCTGCTCTTGCCAAAAGTGAATTGGATCCACAGTTTTCGCCGCTGCTGAAGACCGATGCGGACCAGGTCGCCGATCAACAGGCGATCCATCAGATGCAGGAGCTCGCCACCACCCAGGACTCTGCGTCGTTCCAGGCCACGGTCAACGCCATGACGCGATTTCTCGGCGAAAGAGATGCTACCCGGACCCAGCAGCGCGTCGGGATCACGCTTCATAATCTGCAGGAACTGGGCCGCTATCTCGCCGGTGTGCCGGGCCGCAAAAATGTGGTCTGGTTTTCCGGCTCATTTCCCATCAACATATTTCCGAGCGCAACCGGCAATAGCATCCTCAACCTATCCAATGCCGGGGAACAGGAGGCGCTGATAGGCCAGACCGCTACTGACGCTTCGCCGCAGTTCTTTCACCAGCAGCTGGCTGAAACCGCTGAGCTGCTGGATGCCTCGCGCGTTTCTCTTTATCCAGTGAATGCGCGAGGCCTCGATACGAACTCTTTCTATGATGCGGACATACCGCCCTCTAACCCGGGGGTGCCGGAGAGCCAGAGGCAGTCAACGGCCCTCAGCAATGAAGAAGTGGAGCGTGACGCGCGGAACGCAACCATGGATGAGCTGGCGGACCAGACTGGAGGCAAAGCCTTCTACAACACCAATGGCCTGGGGCAAGCGATGGCGGATGTAATCAAAAACGGCGAGTACTTCTACACCCTCGCCTACTCTCCATCCGACAAAAACATGGACGGCAAATTCCGGCGGATCAAAATAAAGGTGAACACGGGCAACTACAAGCTTTCATACCGCCGCGGGTACTACGCTACCGATAAGCAACAGTTGCTCACTATCGAAGCAGGGGAATCATCCGATCCCCTGCGTGAATATATGGCTCTCGGAATGCCCGACTTCGATCAGATTCTCTATAAAGTGTTAGTTCAGCCGATCAAAGCGGCCAACGCCTCCGATAAGCAGCCTTCCAGTGCGCAACAGAAGAACCCACCGCAATGGAAAGGCCCTGTGGCAGATTACGATATCAACTTTGCCGTCCCGGTCGAGGATATTCAATTCGTCCTTACACCCGATGGTGTCCGCCATGGCTCAGTTAACGTCAGCATCTTCGCCTACAACAGCAATGGTGTGCCGATATTTCAGCAGTCCAAGGTAATCACCATGAACATCCAGCCCGCTTTGTACGCCACGTTCCAGCAGAGAGGCCTGCAGCTCCGCGAGTCCATCCGCCTGCCGAAAGCGGAACTATGGCTGCGCACGGGCATCTACGATCCGGCATCGGCGCGCGTAGGCACGCTTGAGATTCCTATGAGCGCAGTAACTGATCCAGCGGTGGCTGCAGATAAATCGATGGCAAAGTGAGCGGGATAGGTTGGGCACCCATCCATCTCGCCGCTTTGTGAGGTTTACAAAAATCCACGCTATATTGTCGTCGCCTTAGTTCTGTAGCGCCCAGTGCGCCAGATCGTAAGTAGCGTCGCGAAGGCCGCGATGCTCAATATCCAACCAACCATCTGGTCCGGGGTCACCGCATAAGTGATGTCAACCTGTGATTTACCCTCTGGAATTGGCGCTACAATCAACCCGTCGACCCGGTGAGGCCGTCGCGCGTCAAGCGTGCCGTTAATTCTGACCTTCCATGCCGGATAATCGCGCACGTTAATTACAAGGAATGCCAGCCCTGGGCTCGACACCTGAAAATGAAGCCGGTTCCGGATATCTACGGAATGTTTTACCGGAACATCCTTGGGGGGCGCTCCATCGGGAACGTCGGCCATCCACGCATTGGGATTATCGTGTCCGACAGCCAGCGGATCAGAACTCATCGGCGTGTATTCATCCGAGTAGAGAACGTCACCGGCATAGTAACTGGCAACCAGATCAGGAACATCCTTTCCGAGCTTGCAGACCTGGCGAAAAATTGAGTTGCCCGCAATGCTGAAGAAGAGCGGGATCAACAGCGCGATCGAGATCGCCGCAACGGGCCGTATTCGTATCCGGCCAAGGGCAATCGCGAGCAGAGAGGCGGAAATGGCCCCGAGGATCACATCCCATCGCCAGGGAAATTGCAGGTATTTCAGCTCTGGAATATGACGCCAGATGAAATAGCTGGGCGCTATCAGCAGAAATTCGATGATAATCGTTGTCGCCAGCAGCGCAGTAATGACGAATTTGTGAGATCCACGTTCAGCAGTTTTCATGCCCTTAGCGCTCCGGTAGATTGCAATCGCAGCAAACAGTGCAATGAGAATCAGAAGTAGGACGGAACAGAGTGAAGCTGTGCGCAGAATCGCATGGTGCGAGGGGCCTCCGAAGTTGCCAAAAAGAAAGTTGTCCTGGATGCGTGTGCCTTTAACATTCTCCATCCTGATCTGAACCCATCGCTGCTCAACAATTGCTGGTACCAGATAAAAGCCAGCGAGCCCCAGGCCAAGGCAAGTCCCAATCGCGATTCGGATCGCTTCTTTAAGAACATCGCCCAGATATTTTTCTTTGTTGTAAACCCATGCGGCGCGAACTGCGGCCAGCAGGGCGAGCAGATAGCACCCCATCACCGCGGCAGGATCATTTGTCAGCCAGAGCAGGGCCACGGGCAGTGCAATGCCCGGGATCGTGAAACGCGGCCGCAGCAGGGCCAGCAGGACGAGCGGTATCCAGGCAGCAGCGAGCAGCTCCGCATACGCGCTGCGCTGATAAAAGGTAAAAAGCATGTATGGATGGACCATGTAAAAGGAGGCCGCAATCAGCGCATTCCCATCGCTGGCCCACTCTCTCGCCAGGCGATACATGGTGAAACCGCACGCCGTCAGGCTCAGCCAGATAAAAGTGTTTGGAACTGTAGCCCACGGCAAGACGGTGCCGGATAGTGCTCCGATCATCCACGAAAGCGGCGGGTAAAAGACAAATCGAGGCTCGCCGGAGTTCCCGGCGGCAGTGAAATCCCAGTGCGGAAAGAACACGCCCTGTTTCCAATGCGATCCTACTTCCAGCCAGTTCAGCAGGTGAAAGCCGAAGTCATCGCCGCACGAACAGCCCTTAAGTATAAGGGGCAGGGCTGCCAGCAGCGCTGCAATCGGAATCAGAAGGAGATAGCGACGATCTCGCATCTCCTCCATAGTACGGGATGCAAACAGGGAAGTTTGCAGCGCGAAGACTGGCTTAGAACGGGAGCGCCTAAGCCAGTCGTTCGCCCTTAGAAGTGCATTTGCTGCGAGACTCCTTTATATATAAGGCTCCGGTCGCTCTTCGTCACAGCTTCTCCGGTTCCATGTCCCGGTCCAACCAGAGTGATGTGAAATACCTGACCTTCCGTCGGGCCTGGAAACTGGCCCTGTCGCGACGCCACTGTGAGCGTGCGCGAGACATCGTTCCAATGCATCGGAACCCACGCATACTCACTTTTCTGATAGTTGTAGGTCAGCCCGTCGTCATGGTAAAGACTTCCGTCGCCCGAGGCGCCCGGATATATACGCAGCTCGATAGGGGCGTCAGGATACTCGCCGGTGTACTCTTCTTCCGGTCCCATGGGGAGAATGCTGCCCGCGCGTACATATAGAGGCAGAACCGCAAGCGGTGCATCCCGATGGACTGTCTGGCCGCCTGCAATCCGCTGTCCGGTCCAGAAGTCGTACCAGTCTGTTCCCTTTGGCAGATAAACGTCCCGGGAGGTGGCTCCTTGCTCCGTTACTGGAGCAACCAGCAGGTCGTGGCCGAACATAAACTCGTCATTGATATCGAGCGCCTTGCTGTCGGACGGGAAATCGAAGACCAGAGCCCGCATCGGCGTATATCCATCAAAGGTTGTCTTGGCAGCCATCGTGTAGATGTACGGAATCAAGCGGTAGCGGAGCCGATCATAGAGGGTAAGGATCTGTTGCGCCTGCGGCCCATAGGACCATAGCTCATTCTGGTTGTTCTCTCGCGTGCCATGCGCCCGGAAGATAGGGCAGAACGCCCCATACTCGAACCAGCGCACGAACAGTTCGCGGTAAGCCGGGTTTGTGGTATTGCCACCGACGAAGCCGCCGATATCGCTCGTCCAGTAAGGTAATCCAGTGAGGGAGTAATTCAATCCGGCGGGGATCTGGCGCCGGAAGGAATCAAAAGTGGTGAGCGTGTCTCCCGACCAGGCAGCGGCCGAGTTGCGCTGCATGCCAAGAAAGGCGGAACGAGTGAGGATGAAGATGCGTTTATTCTCCGGTTGACTGCGCTGGCCGTCATAAATGGCTTTCGTCGTCATCAGCGGAAACATGTTCGCGTACTTTGAACCATCTCCAAGGGCCGTTTTAGACCCCGCCAGCATAGGTCCACGTTCCTCTCCGTAAAAATCCTCCGGCTCGGTCGAATCCATCCAGAACGCGTCTACGCCGATGTCGTAGAGCGACGTCTTTGTCTGCTCCCAGTAAAGCTTGCGCGCGCCCTTGCTGAAAGCGTCATAAAGACGCGTTCCGGGCATGTAGGCAGGCAGTGCGGCCGGGCCCGGTGTTACAAAAAAACCCTTCGCCTTCATCTGGTCGAAGTTCGCCGTCCCGGGCTCGAAGATCGGCCATATGGAAACCATGACATGCACGTGTTCGTCATGCAGGTGCTGGACCATGGATTTCGGATCTGGATACTTCGGGTTAAAGGTACGGGAGCCGAATTTCGTTTCCCATCCGGCGTCGATCACAATGTTGTCGAGGGGAATATGCAGCGCGCGGTATTTTGAGTCCACTCCGAGTACCTGATCGGTGCTTGCATATGCCAGCTTTGATTGCCAGTACCCATAAGCCCAGCGTGGAAACAATGGCGCTGTCCCGGTGAGCTGTCTGTATCCTGCAATGATTTTGTCAAACGACGGGCCGCCGATGTAGTAATAGTCCACCGCATCGGCATCGTTTGACCGGATGGCAAGTACCTGCCGGAACCGGTTGTTCCACTCAGTCACCGACGCGCTGTTCCACAATACTCCATACCCTTTGGAAGAGAGAAAGAAGGGGATGGAAATATTTGTATTGTCCTGCGAAAGAACGAGCTCGGTGTTTCTCTGGTTCAGGATTCCCGTCTGGTGCTGGCCTAACCCGTACAGGCTTTCTTCCGGCGTAAGCGCAAACCAAACGGAGGCTTCGTGCGCAGGCTGCCCATCTGTAACCGTGGGAGTTACGCTTCGCGGGAACGGCCAATCCGTCTCGGATAGCATAGGCTTGCCATCTGCGTTCTTAAAGCGAACGGCTCCGCTGTTTTTATTCACGTCGATTCGTAGTCCAGTGGCAGCTATCTCAATATTGCCCGCGGCTTCCTGGACGGAAAACGGTGCTGCAGAGCATGCCGGATCCGGCAGAGCTGGATTGCTGAGATCTGGGATGGTCGGGCCCGGAACATACGTCACACGGGCAATTTCATCTTGGCACGGTACGATACGCAGCGTGCCGCTGGTCAAATGGAACAACTCTGCGCCAGCTTGCTGCTGCTCGCTTAGCACCACATCAGCATGCGGTGCGGGCTGTGCAGCGGCCCCTACTGCGGTCGCGACGATGGCGAGGGCTATCACTTGCCGCCAGCATCTACGGTGGTCTGTTCTCTTCTTCAAGCTATCTCCTGAGATATCCATAGTAAATCGATATACATATAGAAATTTACTCCCTATGCATGCAGAGAATCCAGCAGAAAAACGGTGTGTATTTGGGAATCGCGTGGCCTTGTTAACCAGCCCGTTGTGGAATGCTTCAATTTAAAATGCAGGCACATCCAGAAAGTTGTAATAGTGGTCCCGGCAACGGCATCGCCAATCGAGTGGCTGCTTTTCCTGGTCAGTGTAAAGTTGGTCTTGAGGAAATTAGAACGCGAATAGGGAAGGTGTATGGAGTCGATTTTTGTAAAGCCTGAAGGATGTCACTGGGACAGCCTGAGTCTCGGTGAAGTAATGTTGCGGCTCGATCCGGGAGAAGGCCGGATACATACCACCCGACACTTCAACGTATGGGAGGGTGGCGGTGAATACAATGTGGCGCGTGGACTACGCCGCTGCTTTGGGCTGCGTACCGGGATCGTCACGGCATTCGCGGATAACCCTCTTGGACGTCTCGCCGAGGATTTTATTTTGCAGGGCGGAGTGGATACTTCGTTGATTCGTTGGGTTCCCTATGATGGTGTTGGCCGCACGGTTCGCAACGGCTTGAATTTTACCGAGCGCGGCTTTGGAGTGCGCGCTGCTGCGGGCTGCTCTGACCGGGGGCACACGGCGATATCCCAAACCAAAAGAGGCGACTTCGACTGGGAGAAAATTTTCGGACCGCAAAACGGATCGCGCTGGTTCCATACCGGAGGGATATTTGCAGCTCTTTCCGAGTCGACAATTCTCGTAGCAGCGGACGCAATGGACGCCGCGCGCAAGCATGGTACGCCCGTATCCTACGATCTGAATTATCGTGATTCGCTTTGGAAGAGCATTGGCGGCAAGGCAAAGGCGCGGGAGGTAAATCGCGAACTGGTGCGGAAAGTCGATTTGCTGCTGGGGAATGAGGAAGATTTTTCGGCGATGCTGGGCATCTCCCTCGAAGATGTAGCAGAAGATTTCGCGGAGCTTCCAATCGCTAGCTACGAGAAAATGTTGCGCGAGGTAGCCGCCGCGTATCCGAACCTGAAGCTGATTGCTACAACCCTGCGCACTGCGCATACCGCCAGCCGGAACGCATGGGGAGCGATCGCGCTTTATCGCGACGAGATTGTGCATGTTGCTCAGCGCGATATCGACATACTGGATCGCGTCGGGGGCGGCGATTCTTTTGCCTCCGGCCTGATCTACGGCATCATCACCGGCAAGCCCCTGGAATGGGCCGTACGCTGCGGGGTTGCTCACGGCGCGCTCGCAATGACCACACCCGGAGATACCAGCATGGCGACCCGTGCGGAAGTAGAACGAGTCATGAAGGGCAGCTCCGCCAGAATCGAGCGCTAGCTTAGGGAGAAGACATGCCGGAAGGGACGAAGAAAATGCTGGAGCAAATGGGCCTGATTCCAGTGCTGCGGGCAAACTCAGTACAAACAGGGCATGCTTTAGTCGATGCCATGATGGCTGGCGGTGTCACTGTTGTAGAAGTCACTATGACGGTTCCGGGCGCATTAACCCTGCTGCGCGAGTTGAAGCAGCGGCACGGGAAAAGCCTTCTGCTCGGTTCAGGTACAGTAACCGATGCCGCGCAGGCAGAGGCAACCATTGACGCAGGGGCAGAGTTCGTTGTCAGCCCCAGTTTGCATCTTGACGTGATTGCTAAAACGAAAGAGCTCGGCAAAATATCGATCCCCGGTGCGCTAACGCCCACTGAGGTCATCACAGCCTGGCGAGCGGGCGCGGATTATGTGAAGGTATTCCCTTGTTCGGCGATGGGAGGAGCGAGCTATCTCAAATCGCTGCTTGCGCCTTTTCCGGAGTTGAAGCTCATTCCAACCGGTGGCGTTACATTGCAGACCGCAGCCGATTTTCTGAAGGCAGGCGCCAGGGCTCTGGGTGTTGGTACAGACTTGGTAAATGCTGCGGCGATCGCAGAGGGCAAACCGGAGATCGTCACAAACGCGGCACTTGCCTATCTTGAAGCCATCAAAGTCGCACGTCTCCAGAAATAAGCCAGATGCGCCGCGTATCGGTATATCTGCTTTGCCTGACATAAAATGCTCTAGGTTGTGATTTGTATAACGGTACGCTGTACCGAAATAGGGGAATGTAGTTGCTCAACACGGCGACGAAAGAATGGGAATCTTAGACCAGTTTCGTTTAGATGGAAAACTTGCTTTGGTTACTGGAGCGGCCAGTGGTCTCGGAGCCGCAATCGCCATCGCGTTAGCTGAGGCTGGAGCGTCTGTGGCGTGCCATGGCAATCGCCGCCCTTCAGTTGAGACGAGTGAGAAGATCGGTTCGCTGGGGCACGACTCTCATAGCTTTGCCGCCGATCTTGGCAAACCCGACGGCGCGGATTCTCTCTATGCTGCTGTCTCCGCCACAATGGGGACTCCGGACATCCTCGTGAACAACGCTGGCACAATCTATCGAGATGCGGCAGAAAATTATGACATGCAGGCATGGATGAACGTCGTTCAGGTAAATTTGAACAGCGTTTTTCGACTATGCCAGCTTGCTGGTCATGCCATGCTTGAGCGGCGGCATGGAAAGATCATCAACATCGCATCATTATTGTCGTTCCAGGGCGGTATTCGCGTGCCTGCGTATGCGGCATCAAAAGGCGGAGTGGCGCAGCTCACGAAGGCGCTGGCGAATGAATGGGCTGCTCGCAACGTTCAGGTGAACGCAATTGCACCCGGATATTTCCACACCGAGAATACATCCGCGCTACAGAAAGACGAGCTTCGCAATCGTCAGATTCTTGAACGAATTCCAGCTGCGCGCTGGGGTGAACCGGAAGACATTGCCGGAGCCGCCGTATTCCTTGCTTCGCCCGCCAGCAATTATGTTACGGGTGAAGTGCTGGTCGTCGATGGCGGTTGGATGGCGCGCTAATCGCGAAGAAAATCCGAAGAGCAATATGAGTCATCCAGCGAATTAAGACGAAAGACAGGCAGCTATTTTCAAAGGCGCCATGGCGATTAGGGAGTGAGAGAAATTACTTTGCTTCTTTCACCTTGATTACGATTGCGCTGTAAGAAGCTCCTGGAGCAAGGATCAGCTGGTGCGGCGTGCCTGCTGGAATATGAACGATGTCTCCTTTGACAATCGTCCGCGACGTTCCACTCTGAATGCGGCTTCCCTCTGTTTCGCCATCTGCGCCATTCTTTGCATCGACGACAGTGCCGCCCGTAATCAGAGTTGCTTTTCCCTGGGTGACGAAGAAGATATCGTCGTAATGCGCGTGTACCTCGGCGCCCCCGCTCGTGGTCCTCACGGAAAGTTTGATTGCGTGCGATTCGTAGTTGCCAAGCGTAGCGTCGCCGCTGCCCGAAGCCCTCGCCGTTTGCATGAGGGTCGCCATTTGAGACGCGACGGCGTTGCCGGAAAAAATCTCAGCCTTTCTACCCGCCTGCGCACAACACGGAATAGCAAGTACAGCCATAGTCAGAATCGGAATTAGTTTCATCGGTTCTCCTTGAAGGTTTTGCCTAACTCAACGAAGGCTTTGTAGCGGAGCAGGATCCATGTCTGCATAGTCTTGATTTTCTCCACCCATGCCCCAGCAGAAGCTGTAAGCCTGCGTGCCTACACCGGCATGGATCGACCAGCCAGGGGAGACGACTATTTCGCGATTCTTCATCACAATGTGCCGCGTTTCTTCCGCGGGCCCCATAAGGTGAAAGATGCGGGCCGCCTCGTCGACGTTGAAATACATATAGATCTCAGACCGGCGCATATGTGTGTGCGCGGGCATCGTGTTCCAGGCGCTGCCTGGATGAAGATGTGTCACCCCCATCACCAACTGGCAACTCTGCGCGCCATCGAGATAGATGTACTTGCACACCGTGCGGTGGTTGCAGGTCGCGGCACTGCCTAGTTCAACCGGACTTGCCTCGTCTTTACGGACCAGAGTCGTGGGATGATTGGCATGCGCAGGGTAGCTAAGACAATAGAAGATAGCTGGTGACGCCTTATCTGTTGATTCGAATGTAATCTCTCTTGAGCCGCGTCCTATATACAGGCAGTCGAGCTTATTCAACGAATAGCTTTTTCCGTCAACATGAATCACGCCAGTGCCGCCAATATTCAACGCGCCCAATTCACGACGCTCCAGGAAGTACTTGGCACGTAACATCTCATCCGCGGTAAGTGTAATTGGGCTGCCAAGTGGCGCAGCCATGCCCACAACGGCACGATCCAGGTCGACATACGCCATGCGAATTGCCCCAGGTTCATGGAGCGCATCGATCAGAAATGTGTCTCGAATCTGCGCCGTTGTCATGGTTGGGTATCGTATGGGATCTGCCATCAAATAAGTTTTCATGTTGACTCCTCAGCGCATGTCTGTTCGTTGTCTGGTTATGAAATCGTCTACTGTTGAGAAGCAGCGCCGTCATTGTGCTGTGTTTGTTTAAATAGCCAGAGCGCGAGCTCTTTCCCCGCTGCATAGTTATCCTGCGCAGGTCGCACTTTGCGATGATCGGTGTATTCGTTATAGAGCCACGGGTCTACGACGGCAAAGACCGTCCCCTTGCCATATTTTGCCGTAGCCATAACGGCGCCGTCTTTGTCTGCCAGGAGTGAAGCAGCTGGTGCTTTCAGCGAAATCGCGCACGTGTCTTTCATGTAGAGCATATGAGGATCGTGAAACAGCAACCCTCCGCCGCTTACCGGAATATCGCCCGGCGCAAACTGATCGCCGATTATGTGGTGCTTGAGCACGTCGTCGAAGTGGATGCCGAAACGATCCGCGATCAAATTAAGATGTTCAATATCGGCGTTGGCGGGATCATTTTCCATCAGGACAAGAACCCCGCCCTGCTTCACCCATTCGGCCACCTGATCTGCGTCCTGGGGCTGAACATAATGAGGATGTGGATTCTTCGCTGGAATATCAGGCGAAACGATGATGTAGATCTGCGCTCGTTTGAGCCGATTCATCGTGGGAGACTGATAAAGCGTATCGAGGGCTGCGCCATGACTTGTAAACATCTGCCCGAAGATCGAGAAGCCGCTATCGCTGTAGTCGGTCCATTTGTAGTGGAAGTATTCTTTTTGCCCGGCGGCGTTCAGCCTCTGTTGGCTGTTGAACCAGGCATCGACCATAACCGTTTCTCCGCGAGCCAGACTCGCACCCGGCGCAAGCTCCATCTCGGTACTGGCCAGCAGAAATGCGCCGACCCCTTTTGGATCATTGCTTACTACTGGAGAATGCACATAGTAGCCATAAGAGCCATCGCTGTAGGGGGCGCCTCCCAAGCCAATTGTCTTCACCGTATTGGTGATGGTTATCGAGCCGTTCGCATCTGCCTGGACAAAGTGGCTAAGGATGTCCTGCCATGCGCGCGCTGCATTTTGTGAATAGTGCTCCGGCAGGTATCCTAGCCGGACGCCTTTTTGCAGCGCATACGTGAACATACAAGCGGCCGAAGATTCAAAGTAATTGCCTGGCGCTTTCGGTTTGTCGAGGACTTGATACCAAAGCCCCGTCTTCCTGTCCTGATACTGGACCACGGCGGATGCAGTACGATTCAGAATCGCCAATAGTGTCGCGCGGCCTGGGTTATTTTTAGGATAATGGGGCAGAGTATCCACCAGCGCCATCATGTACCAGCCCATGCCGCGCGCCCAGGCCTGTTTCCGTGACTCGTCCCAACCGTGATAAAGCAGACCAGTCTTCGGCGAACGGGCGTGTTGTTCTGCTAACGCGAACTGCCTGGTGATGTCGGAGAAGTCCTGAGGCTCATCAAAGACCGATGCATATTCGGCGTAGAAAGGCTCTGCCATGTAGAGCCCATCCAGCCACATCTGATTGGGGTAAATTTGCTTGTGCCAGAATCCGCCCGAAACATTGCGCGGCTGAGTCGAGAGTTGCCGCCGTAGAAGCGTAGCGGCCTTGTAATACTTTGCATTCTGGGTCACGCGATAGAGGAGCAACAACTGGCGGCCCAGTGCAATATTGTCCAGAGAATGGGCAGATGGATCGTAAGTGGGAATCGAGCCGTCGGGCGCGACGAGTTGATCCACGGCCCGCTTTGTGTACTGGTAATACGCGCCATCTGCGGTGTCGTACCAAACAGCGTCCATACCATCCAGCAGCACGCCGAGTTCGTAATTCCAGACCTCTTTTTCAGCAGCGGACGCGAAGCGTCCATTCGGCCAGCGGCTTATAGCTGAGTTTGCCGTGCGCTGTGACCAGGGCAGTTGCTGCGGCTGCGCCACACAACAGAATGCCAGGCCGAAGACCATCAGCAATAGGCCACGCCTCAAGGCTTTCCTGATTTGCAACGGGGAGAAATGGAATTTAGAAATCATTGAGAATGTGCGATCGAACATTGAGCCGTCAACTTTTTAGATATTCAATTTCTATGTACAAGAATAAGTGTGCCGATGTCGTGGCCTTTGTGCAATTGCGTCTCGTTATGCGAGAGCTGGCCTCCCGGGCGGACCTGGTCGCGCAGGCCTGGTTTGGAGCCATCGAGAATGCCGTTTCTTCACTCACTGGGCTCTTGGGAACTGGCCTGAGGGACGATAGCGCGTCGCGTATGATCGCATTGCGGAGGCGCATCGAGGTTTAATTGTGAAACCAGCATGTCTTGCCACGCATCTGTAATGTGATTGCGTTCGCGTTAAGATTTTTCCTGCAACGTTACACAAGGAGTATTTCGATGATCCAGTCTCACGGCTATGCCGCGCAGCAGTCTACTACGCCATTGGCGCCTTTCAGCTTTACACGCCGCGATCCCGTCGCGCATGACGTTGTCGTTGAAATTGAGTACTGCGGCGTCTGTCATTCCGATATTCACTCCGCGCGCAATGAGTGGGGAAATGCCCTCTATCCCATGGTCCCTGGCCACGAAATCGTGGGACGGGTCACAGGCGTGGGTAGCGGCGTAAGTCGCTTTAAGGTAGGCGATCGTGTCGGCGTTGGCGTCATCATCGAGTCCTGCCGGACTTGTGCGAGCTGTAAAAATAACGAGGAGCAGTACTGTGAGATCGGCGTTACCCTCACCTACGGCGTACTCGACAAATACGGTGCGCTCACGCAAGGCGGCTATTCCAATAACATAGTGGTAGACGAGCACTTCGTTCACAATGTTTCGACCAAGCTTGATCCGGCCGGTGTCGCTCCACTCTTATGCGCAGGCATCACCACATACTCACCGCTGCGTCACTGGAAGATCGGTCCTGGCAAGAAGGTAGGCATTGTTGGCTTAGGAGGTCTCGGCCATATGGGATTGAAGTTCGCGCACTCCTTTGGCGCGCACGTGGTGCAATTTACTACTTCGGAATCGAAGATCGCAGACGCAAAGCGCCTGGGCGCTGATGAAGTTGTGATCTCGAAGGACCCCGCTGCAATGAAGAAGGAAGAGAACAGCTTCGACTTCATCCTCGATACCGTTTCCGCGGTGCACGACCTCAATGCGTATCTGCCGCTGCTCAAGCGCGATGCCGCTTATTGCCAGGTAGGCCTGCCCGATCAGCCTCCGGTCGTCAACATGGGCAACCTGCTCTTCAAGCGCCGCACGCTTTCCGGCTCCATCATCGGCGGCATGGCAGAGACGCAACAGATGCTCGACTACTGCGCCGAGCACAACATCGTCTCCGATGTTGAGGTCATTCCTATTCAAAAGATCAATGAGGCCTTCGAGCGTGTAGTCAAGGCCGATGTGAAATATCGCTTCGTGATTGACATGACCTCACTGAAAAAGCAGCAGCCATAAAATGTCCGTGCCGCGTAGCATTTGACTGCGCGGCAACCCCGCCCTTTCAGCATGCGTCCCACCTGCGTGGAGGAACACGCCTATGGCAACGAAAAAGAAAAACGCGGCAAAGAAATCGTCCGCAAAGAAAAGCCGCTCAAAAAAGGCCCCGTCGAAGAAATCATCCAGAACCCGCAAATACAGCCCGGCAGCTGGCAAAGCAGTCGAGCGCGAGATAAAAGAGATGAAACAGGGCAAACTGAAGTCAGGGCGCAGCGGGAAGAAAGTCACCAGCCGCAAACAGGCCATCGCCATCGGGTTATCGGAGGCGCGCAAATCTGGCGCGAAAGTTCCGAAGAAAAAATCCTCATAAATTTGTACTGAAAATCCAGGAAAGAGAAGAGCGAGTGGAAGATCACTCGCTCTTTGTTGTTGAAGGGGCTGGAGCCGACGCACTGCTCTCAGAAGATGAAGCGGCGGGCTTGCTCTCAGCGGAGGACGCGGCCGGCTTTCCATCGGCTGAAGACTCCGCTGCTTTAGACGCGGCCTTTGAGCTGCCCTTTGCCGCGTAATCATTCACATACCACCCCGAGCCTTTGAACTGAAAGGCTGGCGCAGAGATCAACTTCTCCAGCTCTCCCTTGCAGACAGGGCATTCTTTCTCTTCCGGAGCGCTGAAGCTCTGAATTTTTTCGAACTGATGTCCACACTTTTTACAGCGATATTCGTAGAGCGGCACGGTAGTTCCTTCCTGACCTGTCTATTCTACCGGCACTGGCTTTGCGCCCAGGCTGGCCACGCGCACCTCGTGAATCGCATCGACCGCGCGCAGCGCCTTTAAAACATCCGCAGTCACTGCGCCATCTACCTGTACAACAGCCAGAGCCGTGCCCTGTGGCACATGCCCTTCGCGTCCCAGCGCAAAATTGGCGATGTTGATCTTGTAATCCGCAAGAATTGTGCCAATGCGCCCAATCACGCCTGGAACATCCTGGTTGCGCAGCGTCAATAGGGTGCCTTCGAGTGGGGCCTCAATATCGATGCCGTTCAGACGCAGCAGCCGCGCTGAAATGCCGTGCAATACCGTGCCGCTTGCCGTCACATCGCCTGCGCGTGTGTGGATCGTGAGTTTGATCACGTTGCCTGCGCCGCCAGAAGCCGCTGCCTTTTTCTCTTCATGGATGCGAATGCCTCGCTCCTGTGCGACGGAAGCCGCGTTGATGCGGTTCACGCCTTCCGAATGCCCCAGTATCCCCTCAATCGCGCTGTTGCGGATCAAGTCCGTTTTGCCTTCCGCAAGCCGTCCGTTGTAAGTAATGTGCACGCTCTCAAAGTTGCCTTCCGGAAACTGCGCAAGGAATGAGCCCAGCCGGTCAGCCAGCGTGATGTACGGCGCAAGCTCCACATATTCCTCGTGCGAGAGGGATGGCATATTGACGGCATTCTGCACTACTCCTAGCTTCAGATATTCGCGCACCTGCAGCGCAATCTGCACGCCCACGGCTTCCTGGGCCTCCGCCGTCGATCCAGCGATATGCGGGGTCAGAATTACATTTTCAAGCCCAAAGAAAGCAGAATCCTTGAGTGGCTCCTTGTGAAAAACATCCAGCGCCGCGCCGCCGATATGGCCGCTCTTCAGTGCCTCCGCCAGCGCCTCTTCAACGATGAGTTCGCCGCGCGCGCAATTGACGATGCGCACGCCCTTCTTCATTGTCGCCAGCGTATTGGCGTTAATAATGCCCGCAGTCTGCGGAGTCAGCCCAACGTGCAGCGTAAGATAATCGGCTTCACGGAAAAGCTCTTCGGTACTCACCAGCGTAATCGAGTTCTCGCGCGCAATCGAAGCGGCCACAAACGGATCGTGCCCGATTACCTCCATGCCAAAACTTTGCGCGCGTCGCGCGACTTCCAGGCCTATTCGTCCCAATCCCAGCACGCCCAGTTTTTTGTTGCGCAGCTCGACTCCCTGCAGCGATTTCTTCTCCCACTTCCCGGCGTGCATCGTGCCGTTCGCTTTAGGAAGCTGCCGCGCAAGCGCAAGCATCATGCCCAGCGTCAGCTCGGCCACGGCGATGGCATTGGCGCCTGGCGTGTTCATCACCACAATGCCGCGCCGCGTCGATGCATCGGCGTCGATATTGTCCACGCCTACTCCGGCGCGCCCAATCACGCGCAGCTTTGGCGCGGAGGCCAGCAGTGCATCATCGACCTGCACGGCTGAGCGAACGACCAGGCCATCGGCATCGGCAATCTCTGCCGCCAGGCCGTTCTTGATCTGATCATGCGTAACAATCTGCCATCCCGGCTCCGCTTGAAACACAGCGAGAGTAGCCGGAGAAACCTTTTCGGCGAGAACGATCTTCATCATGCTCCTTAGAAATATATGGGCCTCAATGAACGAGGCCCTCAAACATCCAAACCTACCGCGCAGCCAGCGCTTCGGTCGCTTCCTTTTTCGCGCCCGTGTGGTCGGCGTAGACTTGCTGCGCAGCCGCCAGGGCCTTTCCGAACTTGAAGTCCGGAAGCTTTAACGCTGACGACGCAACCTGCTCCAGCGCGCCGATAATGGCAATCGTGTCCATGTAATCGAACAGGCCGATATGCGCGATGCGGAAGATTTGTCCCTTCATCTCGCCCTGTCCGTTGGTTACTACAGCGCCAAAGCGATTCTTCAGCTCTTTCACGATCACGCCTGAGTCAACGCCTTCCGGAGCGAAGATCGCGGTTGCCGCCGCCGCGGGCGAACCCGGCGCGAACAGCTTCAGCCCCAGCGCCTCGATCGCCGCGCGCGTCATCGCCGCGCAAGTCTCTGCGTTGTCGATCAGAGCCTTGCGCCCGGCAGCCAGATCGCCTCCACCTTGAGCAGTGATGAAGTCCAGCGCCGCACCCAGCGCCGCAATCAACGAAACAGCAGGCGTGTAGGAAGACTCACCCTTCTGCGCATTCTTGCGTTCCTTGCGGAGATCGAAGTAATAGCGCGGATTCAAGGAAATTTCGGTTGCCTCCCACGCGCGGTCGCTCAGCGATAAATACGCTAGTCCCGGCGGAATCATCACTGCCTTCTGCGAGCCGCCGATGATCACGTCCACACCCCAACCATCCACGTCGATGTGCGTAGTGCCCAGGCCGGTAATCGCATCCACTATCAGCAGCGCGCCACTCTCTTCTTTCTTCAGCAGCCGGGCCACGCCCTCCACGTCGTGCCGTACGCCGGTCGAGGACTCGGTTGCTTGCATCAGCACCGCGCGGGTCTCGATCTTCAGTGCCTTGCGCACTTCATCCAGCGAAAAGGTCTGGCCATAGGGAACGCTTACCACGTCCACCGCGCATCCAAAGGCCTTGGCAATTGCTGTCCAGCGCTCGCCAAACTTTCCTGCCGACAGCACCAGCACGCGATCTCCCGGCGAGGTCAGATTCGAGATGGAAGCCTCCATCGCGCCGGTTCCCGACGATGCCAGCAACAGTACGTCGTTTTTGGTGCCCACGAAGGTCTTAAGCTGGTCCAGCACGCGCTGATACAAAGCGCGAAACTCGGCCGTGCGGTGATGGATGTCGGCGGCAGCCATGGCAAACTGCGCAGCGGGCAGCAGGGGAGTCGGGCCGGGCGTAAAAAGTCTTGTTTTCCGAATCATCGTCAGGGTTCCTTTATGGATTTTGGATTGGCTTGAATTCCTGTGGTTTGGCTTGTCTTTATTTTACCGGGCAGGCGCCGGCCGCGCTTTGTTTCTATAATGAAAGGTTTGGGGTTAGAAAAAGCCAGCAGAGGGTTTTGGGTTTAAAGAAAAAAATGACGGAAGCCAGCCTTACAACCCGCATCGACCACGACATCATCGTCGCCATGAAGGCGCGCGACGCTGAGCGTACAACCACCTTGCGCATGGTAAAAACTGCGCTCAAGAATAGGGAAATCGAAAAACGCCAGCCGGTTACTGAATCTGAAGCGCAGCAAATCCTTACCACGCTGATTAAACAGCGTCGCGAGTCGGTCGAGCTGTTCATCAAAGGGAATCGCCCCGAGCTGGCCGCCAAAGAGACTGCGGAGATCGCGCTCATAGAAACCTACATGCCCAAGGCGGCAGGCGAGGACGAGATTCGCCGGCACGTACAGCAGACGATTGCCGAACTATCAGCTTCAGGCGCGGCGTTAGGGCCAAAGGACATGGGTACAGTTATGAAAGCCGTGCAGGCCCGTATCCAGGCAGCGGGAATCCGCGCCGATGGACGTCTGGTAAGCGAGATTGTCAAAGGCGAACTGGCAAAGTAGCCCGCCTGCAAACGAACCCAGCGAACTTTGATAGCATCGCTTTCGGAGGATCTTCCCAAAGGATTTCTATATGGACCAGCCCCAGAACACGCCCTCAGGCGCACGCCGCAACGAGGATATCGCCCTCGATCTCTTCAAATTCGTCGCCTCCACCACCGGGGCAGGACGCGCAGCCGTGCCGTCCACCGGATTCACCGCTTCGGCCTCGACCAGGCCCGAGGACCACGTCGACCATCTGCTCGAACTCTATGAGCGCTGCCTTAAAACCGTCTCCGGTGATGGCAAGTAACGCATCCCCTCTGCACGTAGCCGTCTGCGGCGCAGGAGCCTTCGGGCGCAATCATCTTCGCGTTTACCGTGAACTGGAGCAGGCCGGTCACGCCGTCAAGCTTGCCGCAATCCTCGAATCGGATGCCACCCGGGCAGCCGATTTGCGCGAAGAGTGGCGTGTGCCGGTGTACTCGTCAGTGGACGAAGCGCTCGCCGCTCGCCGCCGCAACGAAATTCGCATCGACGCCGCATCCGTATGCGTGCCAACTTCGGCGCACCACGCCGTGGCGGCTCCACTGCTGCGTGCCGGTAGCTTTGAGAAATCGGATAGTGCCAGCGGCGGCTCAGGTAGCGCCTGCGGCTCGGGTATCGATCTGCTCATCGAAAAACCCATTGCTGCCAGCCTTGCAGAAGCCGATGACCTCATCGCCATCGCGCAACAGCATGGTCGCATCATTCAGACCGGACATCTCGAGCGATTCAACCCTGCCATACTGGCCGTTCAGCCGCTGCTTAACCGGCCCATGTTCTTCGAGGCGCATCGCCTCAGCATCTTTACGCCACGCGCTCTCGACGTCGACGTGGTTCTTGATCTCATGATCCATGACCTGGACATCGTTCTCAGCTTCGCTCAATCTCCGGTGCGCGACATTCGCGCCGTCGGCCTGCCCATTCTGTCGAACAAGACCGACATCGCAAATGTCCGGCTCGAATTCGACTCAGGCTGCGTCGCCAATTTCACAGCCAGCCGAGCCAGCACCGAGCAAGTCCGCAAGCTGCGCTTTTTCCAGCCGCATCAGTACATCTCCATCGACTATGCCCGCAAAGACATTCTTGTGATCGATGTAAACGCGAAGGACGGCGCGTCCGCACCTGCCCTTCCAGCGGGGCTCGCATTTAACAAGCCGCAGGTGCAGGCTGCAGAGCCGCTGCG
The DNA here is from genome assembly GCA_049799415.1 of Silvibacterium sp. GTDB lineage: Bacteria > Acidobacteriota > Terriglobia > Terriglobales > Acidobacteriaceae > Silvibacterium. Next base: position 9,700 of record JBARHV010000249.1, on the reverse strand, counting down.
ACTGGAGATTGAATCGTTTGTTGAATCCGTCCGCACTCGCGAAAAGCCAAAAGTCTCCGCAGAAGATGGTCGCGCTGCTTTGGCCCTGGCGCTCGAAATCAATCGCACCATCGCCGAGCACGCCCGAAGAACTGGGCTGGACCAGTTTTAAACGAGACAGGGATAACAGTCTGAGCAGCGCGCTTATCAGTGCAAGTCCTGCACAATGGTGTTCTTTGGGGTCTTCAGCTCAAACTGGTCATCGGTAAGCTTCAGGTTGGTGATCAGCTTCTGAAAGGTAATCACGATTTGATACTCCTCCAGCGGGCGCTTGATCGTAATGCTTCCCGGAAATTTAACTTCTCCAAAGGTCTGATCCGGCCCATAGATCGCCTGCGTCTGGATCGCCCCCTGGGAGTCGTAGATATCTTCTTCGTATGGTTGTAAATCGACACGGTTGAAGTGAATCACGCGCTCTGGAACCAGCTCCTGGCTGTTCTCTTTGCGGCGCAGAACCGAAAGATCGTAGTCCGGCTGGATCATGAGCTGCTTTGTTTTTGGATCGATCTTTGTTTCGGTATCTGAGGTTAATGTTACGAGGTCGTCCGGCCCAATGCAGTTGATCAAAAGGGAATCGGAGAAGATATTCGGGCGAAAATTCTCCAGCGTATTGGGCGACTGTTTCGTAACCGCGTTTGGTCCCTGAAATACCTTATTGTCGTGCGGAATCCATAGCTTGAATGTCTGCCCATCGCTCGCCATGTCGAAGGCGCGGGTATGAAGCACCGGTACCAGCCCGATGACGCGCAACGATTCCGGCTTTCGCAGCAGGATGTATCCATTGAACGAGGTGTATGTCTTTTCCTTGCCCTTTCGCGGGCCTCCTACCGTCGCTCGAAAGACGACTGTGGCGCTCAGCGACTGAATCGTCTGGCATTGGTCGTTGATGGCCTTCACCAGGTCCCCGGCTGTGGCCGTCATGACCACGGCGGGCATCTTTGCCTGCTTAATTCGGCGCGTGCGCACCAAGCAGCCGTTGAGAAACGGCAGCAGGAATACCAACAGCAGCGCGCTGGATCTGCATCTTCCCATCAATGCGGTCGGCTAATCCTTATACGAAATTACGAACCTGATTGTTCCATCACTGCGAACCTGCGCCGCGGAGCGATTTCCGGTATGCGGCAACGTCATGCGCATGTTCTTCCAGTGTTTCAGAGAAACGCGATCTTCCGGAAGGACTGGCGCTTGCCGCGACAAAATACAAGTAGTCTGTCTGCGCGGGATGCATCGCCGCCTTCAGCGAAGCCACGCCCGGCGAGCAGATTGGCCCTGGCGGCAGCCCCAGATGTTTGTAGGTGTTATACGGAGAATCCGCCTGTAAGTCCGATGCATAAATCGCGCCTCTGTAACGCCCATCGAGCACTGCCGCATAAATAACGGAGGGGTCGGTCATCAAGGGCATGTCCTTCGCCAGCCGATTCACAAATACGCTTGCCACCAGCGAGCGCTCCGCGGGAATCGGTGTTTCGCGCTCCACCAATGAGGCCAGAGTAACCACTCGGTGGTCGTCTCCATGTAATCCAAGCTCTGCCGCAACCTGCCGGAACCGCTGCACCATTGTCTCTTGTATCTGCGTTGGAGTCGCGTGACGGGAAAAGCGGTAGGTGTCGGGAAAGAGATATCCCTCCAGGCCAGTCGCCTGAGGATCAAGATCGGCGATCAAAGAAGCATTCACATGCGCCGCCGCCAAAAATTTATCCTGCGGTCCAAGTCCAGCCGATTGCAGGTGCCGGGCAATATCAAAGAGGTTCGAGCCCTCCGGGATTGTCACGCTCAGTGTGTACACATCGCCGCGCTGCAGCCGGGTATAAACCTCGGCCAATCGCACCGGATGATCAAAGCGATATTCGCCTGCCTTCAGAGTTCCATCCTTGATCAAATGCATCGCCTCAAATGCCAGCTTGCTGCGGATGATCCCGTCCTGTTTCAGCAGGGCAGCAATCTGCCTTGTCGGCGTTCGCGCAGGAATCTCGACGAATGTTTCCGAGGACGGCCCAAAGGGAGCCAGAATGCAATAACTGGCGACTGCAACCGCAGTTATAAATAAAAGAAAAAGAAGACGTCGCACTGAAAAACCGAACCTTAAGATTGGATTCCTGATATTGATTTTATGATGCGGAGTATTTTGAGGCAGAAAACAGTCAGCTAACCGGACTTTGGCGGACAGCTTTTCGTGCTGAGAGATAGCCCTCCAGAATCAGCACTGCTGCGACCTGATCCACCACAGCCTTGTGCTCACTGCCAGCCCGCCCTGCAGCGTGCAGGTGGCGATGGGCCTCCGTGGTGGTCAGGCGCTCGTCCCACAGGTGAACGGGCAGTCCTGTCTCGTCACGCAGCATTTGCGCAAAGGTCTGGGCTTTTGCTGCCTGCGGACTCTGGTCCCCGGACATATACAGTGGATTGCCTACAACAATAGCCGAGCAGTGATATCTGCGAATGAGCCTCTGGATCGATTTAAGATCCTGCCTACGGTTCGAGCGGACCAGCGTCAGCACAGGCTGTGCAGTAATGCCCAGTTCATCCGAGACGGCAACGCCAACGCGCCGGTCACCGACATCCAGCCCCATAATCCGTGGCAAAGGGTCCAGCATACAGAGATGATACGAGGTTCACCATTGTGCCAGGTGGGAGATGCGCGCAGCAGTTCGTTATAATACTGTCTTGTGGTAATACCGGCCGAAGCTGAAGCCCGGCGACCCAATTCAACAGCCGCCCCACGGATCAATGAATGCCAGAACACATCAAAAAGCAGCTTCAGGAAGAAATTCGCCAGCTTGAGCATGAACTTACCCACGAGCTCCCCGCCGAGATCAAAAAAGCTGTAGCCATGGGCGATCTCAGCGAGAACGCTGAATATCACATGGCCAAGCAGCGCCAGGAGTTTGTCAACGCCCGCCTCGGCCAGCTCAAAAAGCGGATGGCCGAGCTTTCGCTCGTCAATTTGTCGAATATCCCCAAAGACCGCATCGCATTCGGTTCGACCGTCATCGTCTACGATGTCTCGAAAGACGAAAAAATCGAGTACCGGCTCGTCACCAGCGAAGAATCTGATGTGAATAAAGGGCTTATCTCCACTACCTCGCCCATTGGCCGCAGTCTGATCGGCAAGCAGGTGGGAGACATGGCCATCGTTGTCACCCCTAACGGCAAGCGCGAGCTGGAAGTGCTGAAGCTAGTCACGATCCACGACGCTGCGGAAAAATAGCGCCATGCAGTGCGACCCAGTGAACAGAACCCAGTGAGCAGAGCCCGATGAGCGTGACCCAATGACGAAAACCTGGACCAGCGCCTTCGGACGCGCCTGTGGAGTGCTTCTACAGGCCATCGTCAATGGTCTTGCGCTCACCCGTATCTCGCCCAATGTACTCACCTTCATCGGGCTGCTCATTAATACCGCCGCCGCTGTCCTCTTCGGCTTCGGCAACCAGCACAATTACGTCCGCATGTTTCTCTACGCGGGCCTCGTCATCATCGGCGCAGGCATTTTCGACATGGTTGATGGCCGCGTGGCCCGCCAGACCGATCAGGTCACCGTCTTTGGAGGCTTCTTCGACTCAGTCATCGATCGTTACTCCGATGTAGTTCTGTTCTTCGGTCTGCTTGTTTTCTATGCCCGCGGCAACCGTCTCTTCTATGTCTTCCTTGCCGCTTTCGTCATGGTCACGTCGCTCATGGTCAGCTATACCCGCGCACGTGCCGAATCTTTGATTGGCAAGTGCAAGGTGGGCTTCATGGAGCGCCCCGAGCGCATCGTCCTCATCATCCTCGGGGCGCTCTTCAACCGCTGGGGAGTCATGGCTCCCGTGCTCTGGCTGCTCGCCGTGCTTTCTACCATCACCGTCATTCACCGCATCCGGTACACCTGGCAGATGACGCGCCCCGACCACATCCAGCAGCTCAGCAATCAGGGCTGAAGTCTCCAGCCACCTATCCATCTTCGCGACCAAAGGGAGTGCAAGAGAAGCTCGCGCCGAGATGGCGCCGAAGGCGCGTGTGCCCGGACGGCTAGTCCCGGATTCCCAGTTTTTTGCTCACACGATCCAGAATCTCCAGCGCCTCATCGAGTTCCACGCGTGTATGCTCGCTGGTCATAATCGTGCGAATGCGCGCCTTGCCTTCCGGAACCGTGGGAAAGGCAATTCCCGTCGCCATCAAGCCCGCGTCAAACAGCGCGCGCGAAAAATCCATCGTCAAGCGTCCATCCCCAATCATGATTGGAGTAATCGGCGTCTCGCTTGCAGGTGTTGTCACCCCGCCAATGTCGAAGCCCAGCCTGCCCAGCTCGCCTTTGAAGTACCGTGTGTTGTCCCACAGACGCTCAATGCGCTCCGGCTCGTTCTCCAGCAGATCGAAAGCGGCAATGCAGGTTGCCGTGACCGAGGGCGGATGCGAGGTCGAGAATAGAAAAGGCCGCGCCCGGTGATAAAGAAAATCAATCAGGTCGCGCGATCCGCAGACGTACCCTCCCAGCGAGCCGATGGCCTTCGACAGCGTGCCCACCTGCACATCCACGCGGCCATGGCAACCAAAATGGTCCACCGACCCACGCCCGTTGCGTCCCAGCACACCCGAGGCGTGTGCATCATCCACCATCATGATCGCGCCGTATTTGTCGGCCAGGTCGCATAGTTTGTCCACCGGTCCAATGTCGCCGTCCATGGAGAAGACGCCGTCGGTAATCAGCAGCTTTCGTCCCGGCTCGCCCGCAACTTCCTTGAGCTGCTCTTCCGCATGGACCACATCCTTATGCCGAAAGACCTTGATCTTGGCCCGCGACAGTCGCGCCCCGTCAATAATGCTGGCATGGTTCAGCTCATCGGAGATGATGAAATCCTCCTTGCCCAGAATCGACGACACCGTGCCCGCATTCGCCGCAAATCCGCTCTGGAAGACCACGCAGGCCTCGACATTCTTGAAGCGCGCGATCTTTTCTTCCAGTTCCATGTGGATCTTCATGGTTCCGGCAATTGTCCGCACGGCCCCCGACCCCACTCCATACTTCTTCGTCGCCTCAATCGCCGCCTCGCGCAGCTTGGGGTGCGCCGTCAGGCCCAGGTAGTTATTGGACGCCAGATTGATCACCCGCTTGCCGTCATACGTGCATACCGGCGCCTGCATATCGTCCAGAACACGCAGCCGGAAGTAGGTTCCGCGCGCCTTCAGGTCGTTGAGCTGGGCCGTAAGGTGCTGGAGCTGGGGACGCCGGGAAAGCTCTGAAGCCATAATAAGATGCCTTTCAGCCGAAAAGTTACAACCTGCCATCGTAGAGCATTTTGCGTTCTCCAGATACAATGAGAGCTTGGCAGCATACCGCTTCCTTTTGAGAGAGCAGAGAACCCGAAGAATGATTTTGCAGTTGTTGCGGCACGGCATCGGCAGGCCAACCCTACGCAGGGTCGCGGGCCTGGCATTCGCATTCAGCATGTTAGGAATGGCGCAGGCGCAAGTTGCGACGCACACGCAGCTCACCTCCGCCGGCAGCGATCACGGCGTTACCTTCACCGCTCAGGTCAGTGATATTGCTGGAAACCCGGCAACCGATGGCGTTGTCAGCCTCGAAAACGCTCAGGGCGCGTCGCTCGGCTCGGCCTTCGTCAAAAATGGCGAAGCCACGCTTACGCTCGACCAGCAGCCTTCCGGGCGCATCTACGCCGACTACAGCGGAAGCCGGAACTTCCGCGCCTCCACGGCACAGGCCCAGGTCTCAAGCGAGGTGACCGGCACTCTTCCAGACTTCACCATCACAGCCAATCCGACATCCCTGAGCCTCAGCCCCGGCCAGTATGGAACCGTCGTTCTGACCATCGCGCCGCTCAACGGCTTTAATGACATGGTCACGCTCTCCTGCTCCGGGAATCCACCGGCTTCAACCTGCATCTTCAGTCCAACTACGCTCACGCCGCTCAACGGCAACAGCGTGACCAGTTCACTGCAGATCACAACTCTGGCCGCATCGGGAGCCAGCCTGGTATGGCCCGGAAGCCGCGGATCCCGCACCGCCTATGCCATCGTCCTGCCGGGCATCCTCATGCTCGTTGGCCTCGGCGCTACGCGCAAGCGTTCCGGGCTGGATGCGCTTCGCATGCTCGGCCTCGCGGCGTTGCTCGTCGCCAGCACCCTCGGACTCAGCGCTTGCGCCCAGCGGTACGACTATCTGCACCATCCACCCGAAGCGAATCCCGGAATCGCCGCCGGCAGTTATAACGTCACCGTGGCTGCCTATTCCAGCAACGGAGCTACTGTAATTAGCCACACGCTCAACATCGCCTTGACGGTGAAGTAATTTCTGGCTGGTAAAAACGGGCAGCCAGAAGCCTCTTAGCCGAGGACGCAGTCTGCCTGCCTCCTGCTCCACCTCAAATTATTTTATGAACATGTTCAAAAATGTCTTGACCGTGGCGCTAACTTCGGTTATCAATTCATAATTGAACATGTTCAAAAATTAATTTCAGGAGATCGCAATGTCTGTTGCTCTGTGTTATATCAGCTACTTAGCTATCAGTATCGCCCTCACCATGTGGGTCGCTCGCACTCTTTACCGCAGCGGCAGAGTATTCCTTCTGGACGCCTTTCGCGGCAACGAGGAGCTGGCCGACTCCGTCAATCATCTTCTGGTCGTCGGCTTTTACCTCATCAACGTGGGATACATTGCTTTGGCCCTGAAGACCACCAGCGCGCTGGCGACCTTCCGCCAGGCCATTGAGCTTGAAAGCACAAAGATTGGCGTGGTTCTGCTGATTCTCGGCGGGATGCACTTCTTCAACATTCTTGTCCTGGCCAAGATGCGGAAGCGTGGAACGGTGCTGTCCTCGCCTGCAGGGATGATGAGAGAGGCATAACTCGATGATCCGCCAGAAAAATGAGAAGCCGAAAGACAACAGAAAACCGGCAGGCAGCAAGTCGGAAGAGACGAAGGCGCGCATCCTCGAAGCCGCATTGCGAATCTTTCGTGAGCGCGGTTTTGAGCGGGCCACCATGCGCGAGATAGCCGCTGAAGCCGGAGTAGCTGTAGGCGCAGCCTACTACTACTTCGAATCGAAAGACGCCATCGTCATGGCCTTCTACGAGCGATCGCAGGGCGAGATGAAGGAGGACATCGAAGAGATGCTTGGCAAAAGCCATACCCTCGAAGGGCGATTGCGCGGGATCATCACTGAGAAGTTCGATTACTTCGCTCCGAATCGCAAGCTCCTGGGAGCCTTATCGGCGCATGCTGATCCTGAACATCCCCTGTCACCCTTCAGCCGCGAAACCGCGGCGATCCGCGAGCAGGACACCGGCTTTTTCGAGCGTGCCGTCAAGGATTCAAAAGTTAAACTGCCGTCAAACATTTTGCCATACCTCCCCAGGCTTTTATGGCTCTACCAGATGGGATTGATTCTGTTCTGGGTCTATGACCGATCAGACGGACAGTCTAAAACCGGGTTCTTATTTGAAAAGACTTTGAAGATGCTGCTCGTCACCCTGCGCGTGGCCGGAATTCCACTGCTCAGGCCGCTGCATCGTCTGGCCGGCGAGTTGCTGGACGCTGTCTACCAAGAAGGTTGAAGGATGCCACACGAGGTTCTGGAGGGCATATGAGCGACCACCGTTTGCGGATTGCAATTCCGGGAGGTAGCGGGCAAGTGGGACATCTGCTGGCGCAGCACTTTCATGAACAGGGCCACACTGTGACCGTGTTCAGCCGCGCGCCGCAGCCAATGCCCTGGCGCGTGATTGCCTGGGACATTTCTACGCCAGCTGTTGCGACGGATGAATGGGTCGATGAGTTAGCGCAAAGCGATGTGTGCGTGAATCTCACTGGCCGGAGCGTGAACTGCCGCTATACCGCGGCGAACAGGCGAGAAATCTATGATTCGCGTATCCGCAGCACGCAGCGGTTGAATGAGGTTTTTGTTGCGCTAAAGAATCCTCCGCGCCTGTGGCTCAACGCCAGCACCGCAACAATCTACCGGCACGCACTGGACCGACCGATGGATGAGGCAACCGGCGAATTGGGTGGTGATGAGCCTGGCGCTCCCGCATCGTGGAACTTTTCCATAAAGGTTGCGCGAGATTGGGAGCAGGCTTTCTTTTCGACTTCGACTCCTCGGACGCGAAAGATAGCCATGCGCAGTGCGATTACTTTGAGCCCTGATCGCGGCAGCGTCTTCGAGGCTCTGTTGAACCTGGTTCGATGGGGTTTGGGCGGGAAGGTGGGCACGGGACAACAATTTGTCTCATGGATTCACGCGGTCGATTTTCTCCGCGCAGTGGACTGGCTCATCGCCCGCGAAGATTTCACCGGAGTCGTCAATCTGGCCTCGCCAAAGCCGCTGCCTAATCAGGATTTCATGGAGGCATTCCGTACCGCGTGGGGTGCGAGCATAGGCTTACCTGTCCCAGCACCGATCGTTGAGATGGGCTGTTTCTTAATGCGGACGGAGTCTGAGCTGGTATTGAAGAGCCGGCGCGTCGTTCCAGGGCGCTTGTTGGACTCAGGCTTTAAATTCCTGTTTCCCGAATGGCCAGCTGCGATTCAGGATTTAGCAGGTAGTTGGAAAGGAGCGTTCCACCGATGAAAGTAGATTCGATACGCAAGATCGGCTATTCCTTCCTGGGCCTGCTGGCCGGGAATGTGGCCTCAATTTTAACGTTGCTGATCCTAGCAACCTTGCAATCCTTCTCCAAGTTTGACACCGTCCGCCGCGCCTGGCAGCTTAGCCTTCCGAGCGCTCTCGGTATGGCTGCCCTTTTCGCGCTGTTCTCGCTGGCAGGCTGGACCGTGGTGGGCCTTCCCTTTGTGCTGCTGATGCCCGCGCGTGTGGCGGCCCGCCTGCACTGGCTTTTCGCGGCACTCATCGGTGGGGTTCTTGGCGCCCTTACCCTGTCTCTGATTTTCTGGGCGCTCAACGGATGGCGGCTTGATTGGACAGGCGCCAATCAGGCGCAGCAACTCCGGCAATGGATCCCGTTTCTTTTCATTGCCGTCCTGATCTCAGGCACAGCATTTGCAGTGTATTGTGGACTCCTGCGGTCAGAGTAGCGAGACCAGGCTATGCAAAGCCGGGCACATTCCAGCGGGCCGCAATTCTTCTCTGCTCTCTGAAGCCGCTCTGTATAAGGATTTCAGCTGTCGTCCGGCTGTGGCCCGGTCCGCCCCAAAAGAGCAGCGCAAATAAAAAGTAAGCTTCTTTCCCAAAAAATGCATAAGATACTCTTGATTCCGTTGGTTTGCGGAATTCGCGCTGCGCTTCCTCCCCAACGTAGCCGCAAACCGTTGAAGGTTATGGTTGGAGGTTCGCCAATGGACACGTTGCCCGGGCTAGCATTCGAGCGCAAAATTGGCTATTCGTTTATCGGCCTGCTCGTCGGAGACCTGGCGATGCTCGTCCTTTTCTCGTTGATCACGCAGTCCTGGAACCAGCCTCCAGGCTATTTCTTCGGAACATTCCCTTTTTATGTAACCTGTTCCCTGTTTGGATGGGTCGCCGTTGGCGTTCCGGCTCTGCTGTTCATAAATACGGAATTTGTGGCAACGCTCAAGGCGCTTTGGATCGTATTAAGCGGCATACTGCTTGGGGCAGCTGCTCTGCTGATTATTTTCATTATCTATGGCCGTCTGCCCGTTGCTCATTTCAGCGGCTTTCTGTATTGCTGGGCATTCGCGGCGCTCGTATCC
>JBARHV010000248.1:0-1853 GCA_049799415.1 Silvibacterium sp. | reverse complement strand
GACGCTATCTTTGCGCGGGCGGATCGTTCGGCGGCCGTCAGGATCGCGGCGGACTTCTTGCCGCCTTGCTTGCCGAACTTGCGCGCTATCTCAGTCATTGCCGCCTTAACCTCAGCCGGTATCTTCATGCCCTCAAGGATACATCTAACCCCGTCTGGTGTGCCGGAAACAACCGCGTGAATAGGCGTGAGAATTCTCTTGACACCTAAGGGGGTCAGATGTATTCTGTGCGTGGTTCTGATGTTCGATTCTTAGAGGGAATCGAACACTAGAGCGAAACGGGACCATGACGGGGTGCAACCCGCCACGATCCCTGAACAGCGCGAAAGGGTGAGTTTCACGATGTCTACCATCGACCATACCGCAACCGACAAACGGGACGTTTACGCGCGCGTGACGGCCCAAATCATCAACGCAATCGAGCAAGGCGTAGGAACGTGGCGCATGCCCTGGCACACTTCGGGCCGCTATGCCTTCTCGCCGATCAACCTAGCGAGCAAGAAACCCTATCGCGGCATCAATACCGTGTGTCTGTGGGCCGCTGCGCAAGCCAAAGGGTACGAGAGTGGCGAATGGGCCACGTACCAGCAATGGCAGGGTCGCGGCGCCCAAGTCCGCAAGGGCGAGAAGGCCACGCTGGTAGTGTTCTGGAAGGTTGCCAACGACGCGGGCGAGAGTCAAGAAGATGGGGGAGAGTCCAGCGCGGGCCGCTCGCGGTTGCTGTTCACTCGCGGATACTCGGTGTTCAATGCCGCCCAGGTGGACGGGTTCACTCCTAAGGCTGATGCGGAAACGTCCATGCCCGAACGCATCACCCACGCTGAGGCGTTCTTTCATGCAATCCGGGCTGATCTTCGGCACGGCGGAAACCAAGCCTTCTATGCTCCCGCGTCGGACCATATCCAGATGCCGCCCTTCGGCGCATTCGCTGATAACGTCTCCTACTATTCGACCCTGGCGCACGAGCATACGCACTGGACCGCACCATCGGCCCGCTGTGATCGCCAGCTAGGCGAGCGTTTCGGCGATAACGCCTATGCAGCGGAAGAGCTAATTGCGGAACTAGGCGCCGCATTCACCTGCGCGCACCTGGGACTCAGTACAGAACCCCGCGAGGATCACGCGCAATATCTCGCGTCATGGTTGCGTGTTCTTAAGGCTGACTCCAAAGCGATCTTTACCGCTGCCAGCAAGGCGCAACAGGCAACGGATTGGATTATCGCACGGGCGGGTGAGTCGGTCCGCACTAGGGAGGTGGCGGCATGACCTCCCATCGATCCAGCGCTTTCGTCAAAGCTATCGGTGATCGCGGACGGGCTTGGAAACCGGACCCGATCACCAATCAATTCCGTTTCATCGTCCGAATGGCCTACGCGTGCCACGAGCGCAACGTGCCGTATGATCTCACCTGGAATCGGCAAGAGTCGGTCATGCGCGCGACCATCACGGCGACGGGCAATATCCCCATGCCAAAACCACTTCCCAAGGCTCCAAAGCTGAAGATTGTCACGGATTGGAAGCCCGCTATCTGGGACGCGGTTTATCGTCTGGACGCGTATCACGACGGCACTCTGAACCGGATGCGGCCGGGTTTCGTGATTCCGCACTCGTGCGGATTGTCGCTCGTGCATCCGTCGGAGTCCGGCGAGCTGGGAGTAACGGAGCATGGCGCCGATGAGGATATCCGGCAAAACTGGCTTGTCACGCATACCGCTTCGGGCAAGGGTTTCGGCCTGACGCTCAGTTTCAAGCGCGCGACGGACGCACTATTGCTCGCAACGACGTTCGCAGTGGATTGGACGCAGGACGTGGCGACACTCGCGAGCAATCCAGAGTTCCGCCGGGCCGGTTAC
>JBARHV010000247.1:0-6074 GCA_049799415.1 Silvibacterium sp. | reverse complement strand
GTTGTTCTGTGGGTCCAGAACAACTGGGCTTAATGTAAAGAGAGGAAGTCGGAGAACTTTAGTGAAGCCCTTTATTTCAAACGTAAAGCGCTATTAAAGGCAAGCCGCAGGCCTGCCCGATTGCGTCACAATCGGCCCTAATAGTGCGCCTCCGACGCAAACAAGTCGCTGTCCTCGGTGGCTATAATCCTGACTAGATATGAACCACGCAAATCCTACCGTCATGCGCGCCAAAGTGTAACGGCTCGCGATTTTATCCTTCGTTGCTGCGGGTTTTTCTCGAATTAAGTCCGCCGTGGACGGGAGCTTTCCTGGAGCACAGCCGTCGCGTAATTTGACGCTTGCGTGGGATTGTGCGGGTTACGGTTATCCTGACCGTTCCGCCGCCTCGCCCGCGTCCGCGTAAACCTCCTCCCGAATAATCCTTTCCGTGGCTTCGTTGAGATACGAGTGCAGAGCCGCCTGCAGTTCGAGGTACTCCGGCCAGAGTGTATGGTCCACAAAGGACCGCGGTGCGCGCACCATCACCGTGGTGTAACGCTGGCCCTTGTAGCGATACGGCTCGATCCCGTACCTCCGACCAAAGCGCAGTAAAGAGGCGCCTCTGCCATTGATCCGCCATGGAGAACTTGGTCTCGGGAAGAGGTTGCGTTTTGACTGCGGCGTTGAGCGCTTGTCCAAGCCGCTCCATCGCAGCCGCCGCAGCCTCCCGTTCGCCCAAGGTCGCGGCGCCCTCGAATAATGCGGTGATCTTCCGCAGCTTGTCACGCAGCTGTTGTTCAGTCATCACTGGTTCAACGATTGTAGGATGTGGAACGGCGGGGGGCCCAGATGTGCTTTCGACCAAAGGGCCCTCCGCTAACACCAAACCGGGGAGTCTTGACCACTCCCGGAAAGGATGCTCATGCAGATCCTACACCCATTCGCCGGCTCCATCAATCAGTACGCCGATGCGATCTCCGATCCCGGCCGCTACCGCCCGGACCACTGCCCGCAGTGCCAGGCCAAACAACCTCTGAGCGGCCACGGCTTTTATTCCCGCACCCTCGTGGACCTTGCCTTCGACGGCGTCATTCGCGTGCGCCGTTACCTGTGCCGCGCCTGCAAGCGCACCGTTTCTCTGCTGCCGGGGTTCGCGCTGCCCTGGGTGCGTTTCAGCATTTCCGTCATCGCGTTATTCCTCCTTGCGCGCCTGCTCAAAGGCCTGCCGCTCGCCGCTGCCGCGCTGGCGGCAGGGCAAGCCAGCATGCCCTATCAGCGTGGGCAGTTCTGGATTCGCCGTTTTCAGAAACAGGCGCCCGCTCTCAGCGTTTCGCTGGCTTCCATCGCAGTTCCCGTGGCGGCGGCCGATTTCGTGTTACGCGCGCTCGGAATGCTGGAATCCATCGGCTGGATCGCCGCCCATCGCTTCCTATTCGCCGATCTGCGGGTCCACCTGCTGGGCTGGCCCACGTTTCTCGCTCCCGACGGTCGTGGCGCCGCATTCCACCCGGCGGCGCCGCCTGCCTGAGGGTCCCCACACAGCTTTTGTCTGGAAGAGGCGGTGCCTTCCGCCTTATGCTTCTGGCTCAGGGAGATGCTCCCGATGGATGCCAAAGCTGAAAAAATCGCCCTGTTCCGTTACGGCCTGATCGCCTCGCTGGTTCTGGAACCGCTGCCTCGGGGTGAGCTGACGCGGCGCGCCGAAGAGATTGCCGCCCGGCATTACGAGATCCCCGGCTCCAAGCGCACTTCGGTTTGCGTGGACACCTTGTTGGATTGGGTGCTGCGCTACCGTAGCGGCGGTTTCGAAGCGCTGGCTCCCAAGCCGCGGCAGGATCGCGGGCAACCACGCACGATCACACCCCAACTCGCCGATCTCATCGAACGTCTCAAGCGCGAAAATCCGCATCGCACGGGCGCTACCCTGCTGCGCGAACTGGCCCTGTCCTCCGGGCAAACCGAGTCGGCCATCTCCGCATCGACCCTGTATCGTTTCCTGAAGCAGCGCGGCCTGTCAGAAAAGCAACTGCTCGCTCCCCAGCCCCGCAAGAAGTTCGAAGCCGAGCACTGCAACCAGGTCTGGCAAGCGGACATGCTCTATGGTCCCTATGTGCGGCGCTCCGGTGGCGGCAAGATGCAAGCCATGTTGCATGCCATCCTGGACGACGCCAGCCGGCTCATCCCGCACGCCCAGTTCTACCCCGACCAGGGCCTGGATGCCAGCCTGGATTGTCTGCGCCAAGCGGTGGCCTCGCGAGGTATACCCGTGAGGCTCTACATGGATAACGGAAAAATCTATCGCAGCCCACAACTGGCGCGCATCGCCGCATCCATTGGGATGCTCATCGTTCACACTCCTCCGTATCAACCCCAGGGACGCGGAAAGATCGAGCGCTTTTTCAGGTCCTGCCGGGAACAGTTCCTCAACAATCTGGATCGCAAGCAGACGCTGTCGCTCGACCAACTCAACGAACGCTTATGGGCCTGGTTGGACAGCTATCACCGCACCGAGCACAGCAGTCTCGGAACCACACCTTTGCTCCGCTGGCAGCGCGATATCGAGCACGTCCGCCAACTGCCTCCGGCCACCGACTTCCGCCGTCTCTTCTTCCATCGCCTGGATCGCCTGGTGCGCCGCGATTGCACGTTTCAGTTGCACAACCGCTTCTACGAAGCCCCGCCGCATCTGACGGGACAAACCATCGAAGTCCGCTTCGATCCGCTCGACCCAGCCAGTGTGGAGATCCATTTCCAGGGCCAGCCGCAAGGCATAGCGCGCCTGGTCGATCCGGTGTTGAACGCCCAGTTGCCATCGCTTAAGTCCGCCCCAGCAGCCGAACCCGAACCTACCGGCATTAACTTCATCGATCTGCTCATCCAGAAAAAGGATGAGGAGGAGCCGCCATGGTAGAAGCGTTCTTCGGGTTCAAGAAAACTCCCTTCAGTGACAGCCCCGACGCCAAGCAGTTGTTCGCTTCGCAGGCTTGGCTCCAAGTCAAGGCGCGCCTCCAGTTCCTGGTCGATCATCACGGCGCCGGCCTGCTCACCGGCGAGGTGGGCGCTGGTAAATCGACTGCGGCCCGCACCTTCACCGCCGGCCTCAATCCCAACCTTTATAAGATCCTCTATCTGCACTGGACCTCGGGATCGGCTCTCGATCTGCTCCGTCAGATCGCCCTGGAATTGGGCCTGGAGCCGGCGCACTACCGCGGCGACTTGGCGCGCCAGATCTCGGAAGCGATCGTGCATCTCAACCGGAACAAGAAGCAGCATCCCATTCTCATCTGCGACGAGGCCCAACAACTGCGCCATCCCGCCCTGGAACAGTTGCCTCTGCTGCTGAACTTCGACATGGATTCATCCCACTATCTGACCTTGTTGCTGGTGGGCGAACCGCTGCTGCGCCGCACTTTGTCCTTGCAGATGCACGAACCCTTGCGCCAGCGCATTGCCGTGCAGTACCACCTGGAAGGACTGTCGCGCGAGGAACTGGATGCCTATCTCGCCCATCAGCTCAAAGCCGCCGGTGTGGGGCAGCCGCTGTTTGACGACACCGCCCGGCAAGCTTTATATCAAGTCACCAAGGGCATTCTGCGCAAGGTCAACAAACTCGCCCTGACGGCGTTGCGATTGGCGGCCGCGCGGAAAGCTCAGGTCGTCAGTGAAGCCATCCTGGTAGACGCCACCGCCGAGGCGCTGCTATGAAAGACGGCGCCGGCAAGCATCCTCCCAAAACAGCGGTGCTTTCGCTGGCCCAGTTGCTCGCCGACCAGCCCGCGGCGCCGCCGCCCGGCTGGATCGAACCGGGACTACTGCCGCCACAGGGCATTCTGTTTGTGGGAGGCGAACCCAAGGTCGGCAAGAGCTTGTTGGTGGCTAATCTCGCGCTGGCGCTCGCGGCCGGGCGAGACCGTGTGGGTTTCATTGTGCCCGCCGCCCGGCGTGTGCTCATCTGCCAGTTCGAGCTTCCTGTACCGCAGTTTGTTTCCCGTCTGGCAGTCATGCGCCAGCAAATCGGCGCCCACGCCGACCAGAATCTGCTGGTGGATACACGGTCCACCGGCCATCTGCTCAGCGCTCCTCAGGGCCTCAATCATTTTCTCGTGGCCGCGCGCGAAGCTTGCGCCGAGGTGATTGTTTTAGATCCGCTGTATTCCACGCATGATCAGGACGAGAACGACACGCGCTCGATGGCGGCGCTGTGCCAGAGCTTGTTGCGGCTGCGCGATGCCTCGAAAGCGGCGCTGATCGTGGTCCACCATGTGCGCAAATCCATCGGACGCGATGAGATTGGCCGCGCTTTCCGCGGCTCTTCGGCGCTCCACGCGGTGGGCGACAGTTATCTGCTGCTGACGCGGCCGTCGGCGAATCTGAGTGCGGTCGAGTTACGGTTTCAGTTTCGCTACGCCGCCCCGCCGGCGCCGCGGTTGCTGGAACTGGAGCCGCAGTCGTTGTGGTTTTCCGCCGCCGGAGCGGCCCCCTCCCACGCTCGCGCACGAAGAAAGGTGGAGCCTGAGGATGTGACGCAAGCTCTGTCCGGCATCGGAAGGCAGGCTCGCCATAATCAACTCAGGGATCAGATCATGCGGACCACCGAATGCTCCAAGCGTACGGCGCAACTGGCGATTCGGGATGCCTGCTTGACAGGCGGCATTCTACAGGACAACGGCCAATACCGACTGCCGCTGTAAACCGCGACAGTCCGGCCGATCCAGTGTCCGCTCGGGGTCGCGCCCGGCGGATGCCCAGGGCCGATGCGACGGAGTGGCTCCGAAGAAATCGGCTCACCTCCCGCGTTCCGATACGAGCGCGGGAGGGTCTTCTCTTCAAAACGACAAACAAAAGAGACCTGCGTTTCTTTGGTGAACTTCCGAGCGGAGGCCCTGGGCTATAAAAACGCGAAAGCGCGCCCGGTCGCCTTTGCCGGGCGCTCCGACTGGCTTTTTCGACCGGGATACTCGTTTCTGCCTACACAAGCAAGTATCCTATCCCGCACTCCTTATGCGCCCGTCGCCTCAATCTGAAAACTCGGCCGGGAAATAGCTTGAGACGTTTCAGGGAAAAGAATGTGGCGCATTACAACTCTCCTTCAATTTCATTGCTCTGCTCGGACTCCTCGCGGGTACAGTCGGCGTCGCTGGCCTCGTTTTCGGGAGCACCACAATGATCCGGGAAACGCGCCTGGCTATCAAGAATCTTGAAGAAGAAGCCCAGGGTCCGCTATAACGGCGGATGTTGCCCAATGCCCCTTCTCGTTACAAGCGCGTCCGGTGCCAGTGGAAACGGATTTGGGGCGTTACTCGCGTTTGAATCGGACGGCAGCCTCCGCGGAACGTTTATCGATGACGATCGCATTGCTGATCCGCGCGGCCTTGCCGTCGACCCAAAGGAAAACTTGCTGTTTCTAAACAGTGGGGCCGATCAGGTGTTAGCGATTTCCGTGGATGGGCGAGTTGTTCGTGACACTGGCCGGATTGAAGGCCTGAATCCTGGCGGTGGAAATTTCGGCCCGGATGGGCGTTATTTCGTCGGGTTGCGAAGCAAACGCACTATCATCGCGTTCTCGACCAGCCTTGATGCTCCAGGAGAGCATCTGTTACCGCCGGGGGTCGTACCTTTCCCTCGAGGATTTGCCTTCGGTCATGATGGGCGGCTGTTCCTCGCTTCAGGAATCGGCCCTAATGGGCGAGGCGATAACGCCATAATGGCCTTTACTCCAGGCGCACCTATGCAGCCTCATCGGCTGGTCACTGATCACGAATTGAGTCCGCTCGATCTCGCAATCGCGCCCAACGGCAATATTGTCGTTTCCAGCGAGCATCCATTCGGCGCCGTGGATGCAGTGACGAGCGTTCGGGAATACGATACGAGGGACGGACACCTCGTCCGAGTTTTCTCTCCTAATGAAAAGGTTGAGTTCCGCAAACCGCGCGGCTTGCGCTTTGCGAACAGTCGAGTCCTGTACTGCGTCGCACGCGACGAGGTTGTCGGCTTCGATTTCACGAGTGGCGAATGCCTGGGGGCTATTGTGCGATTGCCGCGATTAAATGGACAAGCCGTGGCGCTATTCCCGTAGCGCCGAGTACCTGAAG
>JBARHV010000246.1:0-1629 GCA_049799415.1 Silvibacterium sp. | reverse complement strand
GGTGATGAACTTCGCGCCGGCCGCCAGGCACGCGCGCGCCGTCTCCAGATCCAGCACCGTCCCCGCCCCGACGATCATGTGCGGGTGCTTTTTCACCAGGTGCGCGATCAGCTCGGTAGCTTTCGGCACCGTCGTGGTGAGCTCCACGATCGGAAGTCCCCCCCTGCTCACGCATTCGGCGGCGAACAGCGCATCGTCGGGCGTGGCGGCCCGAACCGCCGGGATTATGGCTAGTGTAGTGTCCAACAAAGAGCTGGACATTCAAACGAAGCTGCTTCATAATCAGTCATGCCCCGCCCAACACGCATGCTGGTGGTGTCTGAAGATCAGGGGAAGCAGATCGAGCAGTGGCTGGCGGCGTTGGGAACACCGCAACAAGTGGCCCTTCGCAGCCGCATCGTCCTGGCGGCTAGCCGCGGTAAGTCCGAAGCCACTATTGCGGCTGAGATGAACGTCAATCGGAAAACCGTTCGTTTGTGGTGCGAACGTTTTGTCGCGCAAGGACTGGCTGGCCTGTGGGAGGTCGCGCCCGGCCGCGGTCGCAAGGCCACCTACAGTGCTGAGCAGATCCAGGTGCTGATCGATACCACGCTGCAGTCCAAACCCCAAGGGATGACTCATTGGAGTTGCCGGCTTATGGCGGCCCAGCAGGGTATGAGTAAATCGACGGTCAGCAATCTGTGGCGGAGTCACAACATCAAGCCGCACCGCACCAAGACGTTCAAGCTATCCCGAGACCCGAAGTTCTTGCAAAAACTCACCGACGTCGTCGGTCTCTATTTGAATCCGCCCGATCAGGCGATTGTGCTCTGTGTCGACGAAAAGAGCCAAATTCAAGCCTTAAACCGTACCCAGCCGGGCCTGCCGCTCAAGAAAGGCCGCTGCGGTACGATGACTCACGATTACAAACGAAACGGAACAACCACGCTATTTGCTGCGCTCGATCTGCTCCAAGGCAAGGTTATTGGAGACTGTCACAAGCGACACCGGCATCAGGAGTTCTTGAAATTCCTTCGACGCATCGACCGGGAGTTTGCTGGCAAGACTCCTCTCCATCTGGTGATTGATAATTACGGAACTCACGGTACCGCCGAGGTTAAAGCCTGGCTCAAAAAGCATCCCCGCTACATCATGCACTACGTGCCCACCAGTTGCAGTTGGCTGAACCTCATTGAACGCTGGTTCGCCGAGTTGACCAATAAACGCATCCGCCGAGATTCCTTTCTCAGTGTCGATGAGCTCATCGTCGCCATTGAGGAGTTTCTCTCTGCTTGGAACCAAAATCCAAAGCCATTCATCTGGACCGCCACCGTGGACTCTATCCTCGCCAAGCTCGCTCGCTGTCGTCAAACTTTGGAACAAATCCAACCCGGCTGCACCGTTCCTAGGACCCCAAAACGAAAGTCCAGCTAATTCTTGGACACTACACTAGTATATCTACACAGGTTGAGGGGTCTGCTCGGGTTTGGAGGACGGTTCTCCGCTGGGCGCAGTAGCGGCGGGCGCCAGCGCCGGGGGCGGACGAAGCTCCAATGCAGTCTCGGCTTGGCCGAATCCGTGGTTGCTCGAAATCTTCAATTTCACTGTGGGGGCGGGCGTGGCCGCCGCTGGTGAGGCCAGCGAATACAC
>JBARHV010000245.1:0-5199 GCA_049799415.1 Silvibacterium sp. | reverse complement strand
GCTCCGATGCGGGTGTAGACGCGATCGACGATGCCGTAACGCATGCGCTCGGCGGGAACGAAGGAACCCATCTGGGCGAGGATGGCGAGCAGCGCGGCCTGCCGGAGATATGTGGATTTGCCGCCCATGTTGGGGCCGGTGAGGAGCAACAGGCAGGAGCCGTCGGTGTCGAGGTAAAGATCGTTGGGCACGAAACGGCCTTCACCGGCTTCGTCCATGAGGTGCTCGATGACGGGGTGACGTCCGCCGATGATTTCCAGGATGGAGCTCGATTCGAGCAGAGGCTGGGTGTAGTTTCGCAGAGCGGCGAGGTGCGCGAAGCTGGAGAGCAGATCGATTTCCGAGACGAGAGCACTGGTTTTGCGTATACGTCCGGCGTTCTCCATAAGACGGCAGCGCAGGTCGGCGAAGAGGCGCTTTTCGATTTCGACGCATCGCTCCTGCGCGGTGAGCACCTTGATTTCGTAGTCTTTCAGCTCCTGGGTGGTGAAGCGTTCTGCGTTGACCAAGGTCTGCTTGCGCTCGTAGTCGGAGGGAACGTTGGATAGATTCGATTTCGTGATTTCGATGTAGTAGCCGAAGACCGAGTTGAAGCGAACCTTCAACGATGAAATGCCTGTCCGTTGCCGCTCACGCTCTTCGATGGCGGCGATGGAGGAGCGTCCGCTATGACTGATGGCGCGCAACTCATCCAGTTCGGCGTTGACACCTGCGGCAATCACTCCACCTTCGGCGAGCGTGACGGGAGGCTCGGGCATGAGCACAGAGGTAATTGTGGAACAGAGGTCTTCGAGCGCGTCGAGCCCGGAATGGGCGGCCTGCCAGAAGGCACTCTCCAGGCGGGCGATACTGCTTTTGAGTTCGGGCAGATGCCGGAGGGATGCGGCGAGGGCGAGGACGTCGCGGGGCCCGGCGCTGTCGAGCGAGATGCGCGCGAGTAACCGCTCCAGATCGAGAATGCCGCTGAGGCATTGCCGAGTTTGTTCACGGAGGATGAGGTCCTGTTTTGCAGCGGCGACTGCTTCGTAGCGCTTTTGAATTTCGGCAGTATCGAGCAAGGGGCGCAGGATGGAAGCGCGCAGGAGCCGCTTGCCCATGGGGGTCTTGAGGCAGTCGAGGGTGCGAAAGAGAGTTGCGACACTTCCGGAATCACTGAAGATCGGCTCCAGCAATTCGAGGTTGCGCACGGTCACCTGGTCAAGGTGCATGTGCTGGCTGCGCTCATAGTAGCGAATGGTGTCAACGTGGCCAGCGTCGTTTTGCTGTGTATGCCGGACGTAGTGAACGACAACGCCAGCTGCAATGGCGGCCATGGCATGTTGCGCGAGACCAAAGCCCTCGAGCGATGCGGCTCCGAGCTGCCGCTCAAGCAATGGCACGGCGTAGTCGCGGGCGAAGGCCCAGTCTTCGACGACCGAGCGCGTCTTTATGCGCTCGATGGCTGCGGTCATTGCCGGATTTTCGTTCAAAGGAGCGTTGGAGGCAGCGAGAATCTCGCTGGGGTTTGACCGGGCCAACTCGTCGGCGCAGGATGTGACTGCATTTGCGCCGGTGAACTCGGTAGCACGGAAGTCTCCGGTGGAAAGATCGAGATAGGCGAGACCGACGGCGTCGGCGGTGACGTGAACGGCGGCGAGATAGTTGTTCTCGCTCGATTCGAAGGAGGGGTCGATGGCCGTACCGGGGGTGAGGACGCGGGTGACGTCGCGGTGGACGATTTTCTTGGTCAGTTTGGGGTCTTCAAGCTGCTCGCAGATGGCGATGCGGTATCCCTTGCGCAGCAGTCGGGAGATATAGCCCTCGGCTGCGTGCCAGGGGACGCCGCACATTGGCACGGTGCGCTCCCGATCACGGGCGGTGAGGGTGATTTGAAGCTCGCGTGAGGCGGTTTTGGCGTCGTCGAAGAAAAGTTCGTAGAAGTCGCCCATGCGGAAGAAGAGCAGGGCATCGGGATGCTGGCGTTTTGCGGCCCAATACTGGCGCATCAGCGGCGTCTGACTGGTGGCATCCTGCGATGGGAAAGTTTCGGACACGGATACGCCAGCATACCGTGAAGCGCATGCCGGCGTGTAGTCCTGCGCGGGGCAACCGCTATACTAAGTGTTACGATCTCCGGTTAAGACACGCATGTTTCTGCTATGGCTTCGAGTGGCGGTGGTTCTGTACGGGCTGGCCTCAGTGGCAACGCTGGCCGCGGTTTTTGGCCATCGTCCACAATGGCAGCGCGTTTGCGTGCCGATTGCCATTCTGGCGTGGTTCTTCCATGGAGTTTCCTGCACGGACATGCTGGCCAAGGCGCACCGCTGGGTGCCGGCGGGGATGCACGAAGTGCAGTCGATGCTGGCGCTGCTGATTGCTACGGTCTTCCTTCTAATCGCGTGGCGCTACCGCACACTTTCATTTGGCATCTTCGCGCTGCCGCTGGCCTTTCTGCTAACGGTGGTTCCGGCGCTTGGTTCGGATAAATACGCCTTTAAATCGCCGGTGATTCGCAGCGGATGGCTCTTTGTTCATATCACCGGGCTGCTGGTTGCTTATGCGGCGTTGATTTTCAGCTTGACGGCTAGCCTTCTTTACCTGATGCAGGAACGGCGGTTGAAGAATAAGCGCTCGCCGGGCTTTATGGCGTGGCTGCCTCCGCTGGAGACCATGGATCAAATTGCGGAGACGACGCTGGTGGTGGGCTTTTGCGGGATGACGATTGGGCTGTTTGCCGGATCGCTGATCGCGCAGGAAAGCTATGGATCAATTTACTTTGCCGATCCGAAGATCTGGCTTTCGTTTCTGATGTGGGGTCTTTACGTAGCCATGCTCTTTGTGCGCCGCAGCAAGGGGCTGCGCGGGCTGAGGGGCGTTTATGTTTCCTCTCTAGTGTTTCTGGCGATGTTAAGCGTCTGGGCTGCGAACGTGTTTAGCTCGGTCCACAGGTTCAGCGCGCCATGAGGATTCTGCTGACAGGGCTGAACCACAAGACCGCGCCGGTTGAGTTGCGCGAGCGGCTGGCGATTGCTCCGGAAAAGCTTGCCATTGAGACACAATCGCTGTTGCTGCATCCGAGAATACGCGAAGGGTTGATTCTCTCTACGTGCAACCGTGTGGAGCTGCTGATTTGCCACGACGACGATGATCCGGAGCTTCCGGCGTACCTGAACCGTCACTTTTCTGTGGATGCGCAGGTGCTTCAACCTCATCTGTACGAGTACCGCGATACGGAGGCGGTGCGCCATCTATTCCGTGTGGCTTCAAGCCTGGATTCGATGGTTGTGGGCGAACCGCAGATCCTGGGGCAGGTGAAAGAGTCATACGCAGCGGCGCGTTCGGTAGGAGCGATTGGGCCAGCGCTGGAAAGGCTGCTGCAAAGCACGTTTGCCGCAGCGAAGAAGGTCCGCACGGAGACACAGATCGGGGCGTCTTCGGTGTCGATTGCATCGGTTGCTGTAGACTTGGCGCGCAAAATTTTTGGATCGTTGGAAGGCAAGCGGGTTCTGCTGGTGGGCGCGGGCAAGATGAGCGAGCTTGCCGCGCGGCACCTGATGCAGCAGGGAGCGGGGTCGCTGCTGATTGCCAATCGCACGCAGGAGCGCGCGGTGCGGCAGGCACAAAAGTTCAATGGCCACGTGATCCGCTTTGAAGACCTGTATGCACGGGCCCATGAGGCGGACATTCTTATTACGTCTACAGGCTCGCCGGAGTTTCTTTTCCGCACGCCGCATGCGCAGCAGTTTTTACAGCGCCGCCGCAACCGTCCCATGTTTCTGATTGATATTGCCGTGCCGCGCGATGTTGATCCGGAGATCAACCGTCTTGAAGGCATCTTCTTGTATGACATTGACGATCTGCAGTCGGTGGCGGCATCGAACCTTGCTGATCGAGGTGGTGAGGCGCGGCGGGCAGAGGCGATTCTGGAGCAGGAAGTAGCTCGTTACCAGCGCCGTATGGAGACTCTGGACGTGGTACCGGTGCTCGTGGATTTGCAGGCTGCGGCGGAGGAGATGCGCCAGGGAGAGATGCGCAGGAATCAGGCACGCTTACGGTCGCTTTCTCCATCGCAATTAGAAGTGATCGACTCGATTACGCGCGGCCTGATGAACAAATTTCTGCATCAGCCGCTGCAAACGCTGAAGGCGGCGGCGCGGGAAGGGGATGTTGCCGCAGTGCAAGCAATCCGCGCGGCTTTTCAACGGAGCGATGGTAAGGGCGTTGCGGAGAACGTAGTGCCAGACAATGAACAGCACGAGGTAGATACGCCTGCGAAAGACGCTTCGCTCAAATCCGGCGCCTCCGAACCTCTGATTTCAAAGCGCTAATGGCTCATCCCTCGCATCTTCGGATTGGCTCACGCGGCTCGCAGCTGGCGCTGTGGCAGGCGAATCACATTGCCGGGCGACTTCGCGCGCAGGGCTATACCGCCTCAATCGAGATTATCCGCACGACCGGCGATGCTATGCAGAACCTGACCTTTGCGCAGGTGGGCTCAAAGGGCATGTTTACAAAAGAGATTGAAGACGCGCTGGCGGAGAGCCGCATCGACCTTGCTGTACACAGCTTGAAGGACCTGCCGACGACGCTAGCCGGTCTGTTTACGCTTGCTGCGATTCCGGAACGGGCCGACGCGAGCGACGCTTTTGTGTCGGTGCATTTTGAAAGCTTTGCTGCGCTGCCTGCTGGGTCCCGGGTTGGAAGCAGCAGCCTTCGGCGTCAGTCGCAGCTTCGCGCACAGCGACGGGATTTGGAGTACGTGGAGTTTCGTGGAAACGTTGATACGCGGCTTCGCAAGTTGGCCGAAGGGCAGGTGGAGGCAATCATCCTGGCGGCGGCTGGGCTGGAGCGGCTAGGGCGTACGGAACATATTCGCGAGCGGTTTCCTGCGCTGGTTCTTTGCCCGGCTGCTGGGCAGGGCGCGCTGGCGATTGAGACGCGGGCTGACGACGCGAAAACGATTGCGGCGCTTGGTTTCTTGGATGATGGGGCTACACGGTTTGCGGTGACTGCGGAACGGGCTGCATTGGCGGCGCTGGGCGGTGGATGCCAGGTGCCGATTGGAATTTACTGCGAGCCTGAGGGCGAGAGTTTTCTGATTGCTGGGGTGGTCGCTGCACCGGATGGGTCGAGTATTCTTCGTGCCGAGCTTACCCATCAGAAAGGCGCGAGCCCGGTGGCTCTAGGGGAAAAGCTGGCGCAGAGGTTGCTGGAGCAGGG
>JBARHV010000244.1:0-28293 GCA_049799415.1 Silvibacterium sp. | reverse complement strand
CTGTAGCTCCTTCACAAACGCCACTCCCATGCGGCTGGTGAGGAACGGGTCTTCGCCGTAGGTCTCCTGCCCACGGCCCCAGCGCGGATCACGAAAGATGTTGATGTTCGGCGACCAGATGGTGAGTCCGAAGTAGATGCTGTGAAGGTGATCGCGAATGGCCTGGTTATATTTGGCGCGCGCCTCTGTGGAGATAACGGTCGCCATCTGGCCTACAAGCGGAGCGTCCCACGTGGCCGCGTTGCCGATGGCTTGCGGAAACACCGTCGCATAGCCGGAGCGCGCAATGCCATGCAGGCCCTCGCTCCACCAGTCGTACGCAGGCACGCCGAGCCGGGGAATAGCCGCCGAGCTGTTCATGGTCTGCGAAACCTTTTCCTCCAAAGTCATCCGCGAAACCAGGTCGGCGGCGCGCTGCTCTGGTGTAAGCGCAGGGTTTTGATACGGAAGTTTGGTCTGGCATTGGCCGGACAGGCTGCCGAGCGCGAGAAAAGCCGGAAGGACCAGCAGCGCTACGCCTGCGGATTTTGCTGTCTTGAACTGCATCCATTTTTTTACCGTCATGGTTTTTGCCTTTCCTGCCTTTCGCGATCCGTTTTGCATGGTTGTTTATTGGTTGACTCCGCTGGCCGGATATCCTCCATCGGCGGCTACGTCGCGAAAGGCGACAAAGGTCGCCAGCGAGGCAACGTTCACAATGCGCCCATACTTCTGCTCGACCATGGTACGTCCAAAGATCTGGCATGCGCGCAGCGTACCTGTGAGATTGGTATCCAGAATCCTCTGCCAATCTTCTTCCGCGCAGTCCAGAGTGGGGACGCGCAGCGTGGTTCCGGCGGCGTTCACCAGAATATCGATGCGTCCAAAATGGTGGAGCACGTCTCTGTGCAGCGCCTCCAGCGAGGCGCGGTCGCGCACGTCAGCCGTGCGACGCAGCGTCCGCCGCCTCAGTACTTCAATGGCGCTTGCCATTGCGTCCACTTCCGCAGGACGACGCGAAGCAGCCACGGTATTCGCTCCGGCGGAGGCCAGGCCAAGGGCGATGGATTTACCTAGCCCGGAGGTGCCTCCGATGACCACAGCGCATCTTCCGTGAAGGTCAAAATTTCTTTCACTCAATCGATTTATCCCGGGAATCGAACCTAATCAAGATACAGGAGGGGAAACCCGTATGTCTTCCCCTCCTGTTCCCGTTCCGGTCGAGCGGCTTGAGCCCCGGTTTTTAGAGCTGCATCCGCAAGCGCCACCGCGTCAGCAGGGTTGAGATCCCCAGAATGAACAGCGTAAACACGATGGATTTCACGACACCCGGCCAGCCGAAGCTGAAGTGCGTCTCAAAATACAGCAGCCCGGTGAACGAAATGAGGTAGGCGTAGAAATCGGGCAGCAGGTACGTGAGCAGCGTGTTTGCTCCAGCGGAGCGCACAAAGAAGGCCCACCCGGTCCGCTTCTTCACATCGCAAATCCAATAAAGCAGCGTGAAGCAAAGCACCGCGCCGCCCACGCTCCACAAGCTCCAGGTCGGAGTCGCGCGATTCTTCGAGATGCCGAGCGGGATCAGCAGCCATCCCGCCGCCAGTACCGGAACAGCGAACGCAATGGCCAAAAGCATCTTCTGCTTCGCGGTGCGCCAGCGATGATCGCCGAGGAAGATCGCCGAGGTGACCACGCCGCCCATGGTCATGCACGCCCATGATCCGTTGCTGAAGGGCCAGAAGTAGAGCGGCAGCGTATTGGGGAAGTTCAGCCAGTGAAGCGTGGAGACGGCGCAGAGAGCCACCAGCGCGACAAACCACGCCAGCGGCGCCCAAAGCCAGCGGCGCGTGATGAGATACAGCGCGGCGACGGAGAGATAGGTGTATCCGATCAGGCCAAGGATCTCCGGATACCTGCCGTCGATCCAACCAACGTGTCCGCTATGCGTGGTGCGGCGAAAGATGGCATAGACCAGAATCAGCAGCAGCACGCCGATCCAGCGCAGCACCCGGAACAGCTTGTCGTAGCGCTTCGACGGGGGATAGACATTCCAGAACAGCACGCCGCCCAGCAGCCCCAGCAGCCCCCATGCGCTTCCGCTCATTCCGGTGCGTGCCGGGTCAACCTTGTCGGCATTTGCCAGAATCAGTCCAAGAATAATCAGGCTGGCCGAGCGCAGCAGAACGTGCCACCACAGCGCGGGCATCGACGGCTTCTTCTTCAGCCTGGCCCGGATGGCCAGCGGAATCGCAAGGCCCACAATGAACAGGAAGAAGGGATAGACCATGTCAACGTAGGTCATCACGTTCCACTGGGTTTTTGCGTGATACGTCCACCAGGGAAGGCCATGCACCTCCGCCAGCTCGTTGACGAAGATCATGACCGCCATGGTGAGGCCGCGAAAAATATCAATGGAGGCAATACGCGCCGGGCTGGCCTGGCCCGCAATGCCAATGGAGGGTGCAGCGCTCGCGGTGGTCATTGCGCCTCCGCGCCGGCATTTTTGCTGGAGGGTTGATGCAGCAGCGTGGCGTCCACGGCGTCGAGCAGCGCGCCCGTCGGATCGCCGGCGTAGTCCCAGAACATAATGCCTCCCAACTTGTGGTTCACCGCGTACTGGCTTTTCAGGGTCATGGATTGCGGATCATCATACGAGACAAAGATCTTTTCAGCAGCGTTGTAAATGTATGGAACCGAGGATGCGGAATCCCAGTAGCGGACATATCCGTTATTCGGCGTTGCCGGGTTCAGCATGGTTGCCATGATGTGTCCGTAGTTTGCATAGGCGCCCGGAACCGCCTTTCCCGGCTGAAACAGGCCATGATTCTTGTCCGGCACCTGTCCCCATTCGTGTCCATAGAACGGAACGCCCAGCACGATCTTCGCTGTCGGAACTCCGTCCGCTTCATATTCGCGAACAGATTCATCCGCCGACACGTGTTTGGGGTCCATTGGATTGGTGAACAGCGGCGCGTTGAAGCCGGTGATCGGCTCGTCGTTAGGCTCATAGTAGTCGTACGCCATCAGGTTCACCGTATCGACGTACTTCTGCACCGTGCCCATCTCCGTATGCTGCAAAAAGTTGGTGTCCGAGCCGGTAGCGATGGAGAGATACAGGCGGCGGTGCAGCTTTTTCTGCTCCTGATCAAAGCGGTGCCGCAGCTCCTTCAGGATCGCCGTGTAATTCTGCTTGTCCTCGGGGCGGAAGTGGTTGGTTGCGCCGGCCAGTCCGGGATACTCCCAGTCGATGTCCAGCCCGTCGAGGTCGTACTTCTCGATAAACGCAACCACGCTGTCGATGAAGGCCTTGCGGCTCTGCCCGGTCAGCACAGTGTCAGAGAAGTTGCCCGACCACAGCCATCCGCCAACTGAGACCAGCACCGTCAGCGAAGGGTTCTGCTGCTTGAGCGCGTTGAGTGCGGTAAAGTTCGCTGCGTCGGTTGGAAAGCCATTTACGATCACGCCATTCTGGATATTGGCGAAGGCGTAGTTGATACGCGTAACCTTTTGTGCGGCGATCTCCCCCGGCTGCAGCACATGGTTCTGCGGAAAAACGTAGGCGATGATCTGCGGCGCCGGTGCGCTCTTTTGCGCCGCGAACAGGGCCGGGCAGCAGAGTAGACTTGCAGCCAGCAGCAGACCGCATCGCGTAACCGCGCGCATGGGGTTTTTGCCTCGCAGCAGTTTAAATCGATTTTTACGGGGGATTCCAGTTCCGCGCAGACGCGTTTCCAGGTGCAGGCTCATGTACTGTTTCCTATCAGCTTTTCCCCTGCTATGGCAAAAACTTATGCAATGATGTTAACAAACCGTGTGGTCAGGGAAAGAAATAAATGATCCTCGCAAACGTTCTTTCAGTGCAGTCCAGCCGACTCAGGAAAATTGGAGTCCAGCTTACAGCAGTCTGCGCCA
Source organism: Silvibacterium sp. (assembly GCA_049799415.1). GTDB lineage: Bacteria > Acidobacteriota > Terriglobia > Terriglobales > Acidobacteriaceae > Silvibacterium. The sequence goes on along the minus strand of JBARHV010000244.1, from coordinate 24,405 downwards.
TCGCGCTCTTCGTTCCTGTCTCTCACGGCGAGTTGCGCGTGCTTGTTGACCAGGTCGGCTACGAGACGGGCGCACCCAAGCAGGCACTGGTTCTGGGCACAAAGCAGGATGATCCGCAGCAGTTCAAGCTGATCGACACCGCGACAGGCAAGGCCGTCCTCACCGGAACGCTGCAGCCCGCCGGGCAGGTCTACGACTGGAAGGTCGCGGACTGGAAGGTCGCGGGGGCCGACACCTACTGGACCGCCGATTTTTCCGCCTGGAACAAGAGCGGCCACTATGCCCTCGAAATCAGTGACGCGAATGGCGAGGCCCACTCCTGCGCGTTTGAGATCGCGGACGATCTCCTCGAGCGGACCACCCTCTCGAACGTTATTTACTACTTCAAGGGACAGCGCGCCAGCGGACTGATGGATCGCGCCGACCGCCATCTGAAGCTCCCCGGCGGAGAGTCCGGCTATGTGGATGTGCATGGCGGCTGGTACGACGCGACCGGCGACTACGGCATTCATTTTTCGCACCAGAACCTGACCTCGTACTTCAATCCGCAGCAGGTTCCGCTGGTCGCGTGGAGCATGTTGAAGAGCTACAACGTGCTTGAGGCTCGTCACGACGACAACTTCAGCGAATATGAGCGCCGCATGCTCGACGAGGGGCTCTTCGGCGCTGATTTTCTGGTGCGTATGAAGCGCCCCAACGGATCGTTCTTCGAGAGCATCGACGGCCCGGGGCCGCATAAGCTGGCCGGGGACCGCGGAATCGGCAATCCCAACTGGCGCACGCAGATCAAGACCAGCGCCACGCAGTCAACCGAACATATTGAGCCGGCCAAAGGGCCGTATGCCTATCAGGTGAGCTTCCGCTCCGGCGGCGGCATGGCCATTGCCGCGCTCGCGCTGGCCAGCACCATGCCTGCCGACGGAGACTTTACCCGCGCCACCTATCTGCGCACCGCGGAAGAGGCCTTCGATTTCCTCAGCCACCACAACCGCGAGCTGCTCAACGATGGCAAGCCGAACATCCTCGACGACTACTGCGCGCTCATGGCCGCAACCGAGCTGTACCGCGCTTCGCATAAGCCGGAATATCTTGCCGCTGCAACTGAGCGCGCCGACAATCTCATGGCGCGGCTTACAACCATGGGCAAGTATCGCAATTACTGGCGCGCGAATGATGCTACGCGGCCTTTCTTTCACCCTTCCGACGCAGGCCTGCCGGTGGTAAGCCTGCTCGAATACGACGAGATCGCGTCCGCCGCGCAGCAGCAGAAGGTGCGCGACGCCGTGGACCGCTCGCTTCACTTTGAGCTGGCTATCACCTCTGAGGTGAATAATCCCTTCGGCTATGCGCGACAGCTGGTGCGCATGAGCGACGGACAGGTGCGCAGTGCGTTCTTCTTCCCGCACGATACCGAAGCGGCTCCGTGGTGGCAGGGCGAAGATGCGCGGCTGGCCTCGCTGGCCGCCGCCGCGCGCATGGCCGCGCCGCTTTTTGTCGATGACCCAGCGTTCCACGCGCAGCTCGAAAATTACGCCTGGAACCAGCTCCACTGGATTCTCGGACGCAATCCCTATGACGCAAGCATGCTGATGGGCAGCGGGCATGGCAATGCGCCGTATATGTTCTTCTACTCCTGGAAGTACACCAGCGCGCCCGGCGCCATCGTCAATGGCGTCACAGCCGCCTTCAACAATGAGGACGGCATCGCCTTCAACGAGGGCTACGCCGTGACCGGCAAAGACGAAGACTGGCGCTGGACCGAACAGTGGCTGCCGCATGCGGCATGGTATCTGTACGCTGTCAGCCTGCCGCACTGATCGCGCAACATGCTCCTGCTTCCGGTTCCGTCATTCGAGAGCCGGAAATCCCTGCGCGTCCTTTGTATGATGAAGCAGGAAAGAGGAGTCCATGCCCGAGGGCGCGTCGTCAACAGATTCCCAGGCTGAATCAAAGAATCCATCGCAGGCCGACTCCATTGCCGGTCCTGAAGCCGAATACCGCGTCCGCCTGAGCGTGCTCGCGCGCGAAGAGAGCGCGTTCAGCGCGAGCGACCGTCGCTACGTCGGAGCAAAGATCGCTGTATTTGCGATCGGTGCTCTGCTGGCCGCATGGCTCATGAAATACGCTCCCGGCCGCCTGCCGCTTCTGGCCATTGTGTTGGCAATCTTTGCGCTGACCTTTGTGCTGCATGAGCGCGTGTTGCGTAGCCTGCGGCGCACCCGGCAGCGCATCAACTTCTATCAGCGGGGTCTGGCGCGGCTCGAAGGCCGCTGGCCCGGAACCGGGCGGCAGGGCGATCAATTCCTTGAGGCCGCGCATCCTTATGCACGCGACCTCGACCTCTTTGGCAAGGGCGGCCTGTTTGAGCTGCTCTGCACGGCCCGCACCAGCGCCGGCGAGCAGATGCTTGCAGCGTGGTTGCTGGCGGCAGCTCCGGTGGAGGAGATCGCGCAGCGCCAGGCCGCCGTGGCAGAGCTCGCACCGCGTCTGGATTTCCAGGAGCGTATGGCGCTGGCCGGGGAAGATATTCAGGCCGAAGGCGCGCACACGCCGGAGACACTGACCGCATGGGCCGAGTCAGAGCCAAAACCGAAAGGCCCCAGTGGACATGCTGCAATACGACTGCTGGCTCTGGCGCTGGCCGCATGCTGGATGATCAGCGTTCTACTGTGGTTCCTCAGCCGGCTCAACGCGATCCCGCTGTGGCAGTGGGGAGCGGTGGCAATTGGCTTCAGCGTGGCCAATCTCGCGCTCAATTCCACATGGCGGAAACAAGTCGCCGCTGCTTCCAGGGATCTGGAGGCTGCCGGACGCGAGCTTCCTCTCCTGGCTGCTGTCTTCAACGCCATCGAGCAGGAAAACTTCACCTCGCCAAAGCTGGCCGCGCTGCAATCCGCGCTGCAGTCCAGCGGAGTGCCTCCCTCACGCGCAATTGCAAAACTGAACGGCTACCGGGAAAACCTCATGAACGCGCATAACGTGCTCATGAAGGTTGCCGATCCCTTCATCTTCTGGACACGCCAGTGGGTCTGGTCCACAGAGCGCTGGCGCAGCCGCCATGGGTCCTCGGTGCGGGAGTGGATGAACGCAGCGGCGGAGATAGAGGCGCTGCTGGCGCTGGCGCTCTTCGCGCATGAGCATCCGCAATACGTATTTCCTGAGTTTGTGCCGCCGCAGCCGGAGGCGACGCCGTATCTTGAGGCAGAGGCATTAGCCCATCCGCTGGTGCAGGGCCGTGCCGTCGGCAACAGCGTGCAATTGGGCAAAACTCCCCATGAGAATGACGCACAAGGCCTTCGGCTCATCATCATCAGCGGGCCAAACATGGCGGGCAAAAGCACCTTCACTCGCAGCGTCGGCGTAAATGCGGTGCTGGCCCAGGCTGGCGCTCCCGTGCGCGCGCGCCGCATGGCGCTGTCAGAGCTGCAGGTAGCCGCCTCCATCTGCGTCCTCGACTCGCTGCAGGGCGGCCTGTCGCGTTTCTACGCCGAGATCACGCGCCTCAAACTGATCTACGATCTCACCGCGAAAAATCTTCCCGTGCTGTTCCTGATGGACGAGTTGCTGTCGGGCACCAACTCGCATGACCGGCGGGTAGGCACCGAGTCCATCGTGCGCGGCCTCCTCGGGCATCGTGCCATCGGAATCGTGACCACGCACGATCTGGCTCTCACGGAGATTGTGGGCACGCTCCATGGACAGGCGGCGAACTACCACTTCGGCGACACGTTCGCTGAAGGCAAACTTTCCTTCGATTACCGGCTCTCTCCGGGCATCGCCGAGAGCACCAACGCGCTCGAATTGATGCGGTCGATAGGCCTGACGAGCGACTGAGGACTGCGCCCTTCGGCTTCGCTCAGGGCAGGCTGTTCAGCGATACGCAACTCTGATGCAAACCTTGAACCGGCTTCTGCGGTTCTTCCTGTTGGTCGGAAGATTGCAGTTATGACTCAACGCCATTCCCGCGACCAAAGGGAGCGGCCACAAGAATCCGCGTAAGGATGGCGCCGAAGGCGCGTGTGCCTGGGCGGCGAGTCCTATTCGTAGGCGAGGGCGTCGATGGGGTCTTTGCGGGCGGCCTTCCATGCCGGATAGACGGCGCCGAGCATGGAACCGGCCAGCGCGATCAGTGTTGCATTGATGCGCCAGGCGTTGGTGAGCATGAACGAAAATTTCGGGAAGTGCAGCTCAATGCCAAACTTGATCAACTGGGTAAAAATGATCCCCAGAATGATTCCGGCAATGGATACGAGAAGGGCTTCGCGAAGAACGACGTTCAGGATATAGAGTTTCGACGCGCCCAGCGACTTCAAAATGCCGATTTCGCGCGTGCGCTCCATCACCGCCGTGTAGAGCGACTGGAAGATCACCAGGAAGCCCACGATGACGGCAATCGTAATCACCGTGTCCAGAGCAATGTTGAAGCCGGGCAGGTGCTCGGGCGTCATCAGCGACATAAACTCCTGGAGGGTCTGCACCTGGTAGTTGCCGAGACCGGGCGTGCCATTGATCTCCTGCTGGATCAGGCCCTGATTTTTGAGATCGTCACTCTTGATATAAAAGACCGACGCATTGTCGGGCGAGCCCATCAGCCCGCCCAGCGTACGGATGGGCAGAAAGACGCGGCCTCCTTTGCCGTGCTCCACAATGCCGCAGATGCGGAACTCGTGGTTCAACACCTTGATATAGGTTCCAACGGTGCGCTGCTGGCCTTTGGGTGCGGAGCGGGCATAAAGATCGTCGACGATCACGTCGTTGGGGCCCTGGAACGACCCTCCAGAAAGAAACACAAATGGCCGCAGCGCGTTAAAGCTCGCAAAATCAATGCCCCAGATTGTCTCCACACTGCCCGCCATGTTGAAGTCGGCGATGGTGGGCGCGGCGACCTCGACATGCGGCAGTTTGGCCAGTACGTCGGAGATCTTTGCCGGGACGGGTGCGCCTCCGACCGAGCTGATAAAGCTGGCGTTGGGAGGACGCACAATAATATCTCCGCCGATGCCGCTGGTCTGATTGCGGGCATTGTTGACCATGCCCACCATAATGGCAACGATCGACAGGATCATCACCACTTCAATGGCCACAGCCACCATGCTGATGAGGGTGCGCAGCGGGCGGTGCAGAACGTTGCCGAGAACGAGTTTATTCATGGGAGGAGGCGGGAAAAGGCGCGGTAGACGAGGCCGGAATGGTCGTTATGCGGGCATGTCCCATTGTGAAAAGTGTAACAAAACAGGAACTCCCGGCCCTGGTTGTGCCCAGGACACCCTCAAGTTTCCCTCAGATGCACCGATCATAGTGCTACAGGGTAGACCAGGTTACTGAAAATAAAGGAAAATATGGATTTTCCTTTTGACCTTGCGGCCAAGACGGTTTTATGGTTGATAGATACGTCTCAGTCCGCTGGGACGGGCAGTCCCATGAGAGCCCAAAGATTGGTAGCGAAATGAACGAGTTCGGCGAGGAGTTGCGGAGGGAGCGGGAGTCGCGCAGGGTTACGCTCCAGTCCATTACGGACGCGACCAAGATCAGCCGCCGTTATCTGATGGCGCTGGAGACCGGTGAGTTCGACCATCTGCCCGGAGGCGTCATCAATAAGGGCATCGTGCGCAGCTACGCACGCGTGGTGGGCCTGGACGAAGAGGAGTGGGTAAGCCACTTCATGTCCGCATACCAGAACAGCGGCCAAGTGAAGGACGACGACGCGAGCTGGATCGCCTTTGCTGAGAATGTAGGGAGAAACCGTCCTCTGAAAGGGGACCGCCCCCGAATGCGGCTCAAATGGGCCGGGGTTGTCGTGTTGCTGGTGGTGCTCGCGGCGCTCGGCTGGTTTGTATGGCATTATGTGAGCGACAAAATGACAGCCGAATCCGCAGCGTCCCAACCGGCAGTGACCGCAACTGCTGTTGCCCAGCCATCATTTTCGCAATGGAATACTCGCCACCCGGCAAGACGAGCTTCCCGCCCAGCTCACATATCAGCGACCAAAGGGAGCAGCCACCCGAGTCTGCGCTAAGAAGGCGCGAAGCGCGTGTGCCTGGGGAGCCTGCCCTGAGCGGAGCCGAAGGGGCCAGTCCCCGTTCGCTGCGCTTGAATCCCCGCTGAGAACCTTGTTTTCCCCTTTAGGCCTAAGCCTTTGCCGCGTGCCTCCCGCTTTAGTACCATAAAGGCTGCATCGGCACACATCCACCGCCCGTTCCCGCCCGGTATGTCCCCCAGAACAAGATTCAGGGCAGAACGAAATTCAAGCCAGCGGTGGCCAGCCATGGAGGATTCACCTTGTCTCAACGCGATCGATTTTTATTTACTTCGGAGTCGGTAACCGAAGGCCATCCCGACAAAATGGCTGACCAGATTTCCGACGCAGTTCTTGACGCCTGCCTTGAGCAGGACCCCTATAGCCGTGTAGCCTGCGAAACCCTGCTGGCCACCGGGCTGGTCGTGATCGCGGGCGAAATCACCACGCGCGCGTATGTCGATTTCCAGTCGTTGGTGCGCGGAGTGGTCGCAGCCATCGGCTATGACAATGCTCTCTACGGCTTCGACTCGAACACCTGCGCCGTGATCTCGTCCATCAACAAGCAGTCAGGCGACATCGCCATGGGCGTGGACACTGGCGGCGCCGGCGACCAGGGCATGATGTTCGGCTACGCCACCAACGAGACGGCAGAGTTGATGCCCGCGGCCATCTCCTTCGCGCACAAGCTCACGCATCGTTTGACCGAGGTTCGCAAGAACGGCCAGCTGCCTTACCTGCGCGCCGACGGCAAGAGCCAGGTCACGGTCGAGTATGACGCGAGGACCCACAAGCCCATCCGCATCGATGCCGTCGTGATCTCCTCGCAGCACTCTGAAACCGTGTCGAACGAGGAGTTGCGCGCCGACATCCTCAAGCACGTCATCCAGGCGGTCCTTCCCGCAAACCTGCTCGACGAAAACACCAAGTACCACATCAATCCCACCGGACGCTTCGTAGTCGGCGGCCCCATGGGTGATAGCGGCCTCACCGGCCGCAAGATCATCGTGGATACCTACGGCGGCATGGGCCGTCACGGCGGCGGCGCCTTCAGCGGCAAGGACCCGACAAAGGTCGACCGCTCGGCAGCCTACATGGCGCGCTACATTGCCAAAAACATTGTGGCCGCGGGCCTCGCCGAACGCTGCGAAGTGCAGCTTGCCTACGCCATCGGCGTAGCCGAGCCGGTCAGCGTTCTGGTCGACACCTTTGGAACGGCCACCGTCGACGAGCGCAAGCTTGAAGACCTGGTCCGCGCCAACTTCCAGCTCACCCCCAAAGGCATCATCGAAAGCCTGAACCTGCGCCGTCCGATCTATCGGAAGACCGCAGCCTACGGTCACTTCGGCCGCTCCGAGAAGGAATTCACCTGGGAAGCCACGGACAAGGCAGCCGCGCTCAAGGAGCAGGCGGGGAAAGCTGTAAAAGCGGTTAGCTAAAAGGCGGTCAGCAAAAAACCGGTTAGCGAGAGGCAGGCTCTTATCGAGTCTGCCTTTTGTGTTTTTAGAAGAGATCGCGAAATCCCTCCCAAAGGGAGGGCCACAAAGGCCCATCATCAGAATGGCGCGAAGCGCGTGTGCCCGGGAGCCTGCCCTGAGCGGAGCCGAAGGGGCCAGTCACCAGCTAAGATACTGTGCATGGATCATCTCTGGACTCCGTGGCGCTACTCCTACATCACCGATGAGAGCGATGCGCGCAAGGGCGTTCCCGCCGAGTTGGGCAGTTGGACGGGCGACCATGGCTGCCTCTTTTGCAACATGATCGCCGCGGTCGATCACGCCATCGCGCAGGGCACGCCGCCGGCCGAGGCCGAGCGAGCTGCCGGGATCGTTGTGCGCGGAGACCGCGTCTTTGTGTGCCTCAATCGCTATCCCTACAACTCCGGACACATCATGGTGGTGCCTTATGAGCACCAGGCGTCGCTGGCTGCGCTGCCGCCCGAGGCCGCTCATGAGCTAATGGACATGGCGCAGCGTACCGAGCGGGCCTTCGCGCAGGCGTATCGTCCCGACGGCGTCAATCTTGGCCTGAACCTCGGCAAAGCCGCCGGAGCAGGCGTGGCCATGCATCTGCACCTGCACGCCGTGCCGCGCTGGATGGGCGACACCAACTTTATGACCGTCACCGGAGAAACCCGCGTGCTGCCCGAAGAGCTGGCAGTCACCTGGCAGCGGCTGCGCGAGGCCTTCGCGAAGCCGTAAAGCGCAAAACCAAAGTTGCCGAATGGTTTGCGCTCCATTACTTTCGTGACCTGTGCGGAAGCCGCACCCCCGCCTATGCTGGCGGCATGATCCGCCTGCGCCCTCTCTTGCGTTCTGGACTGTTTTCAATCCTGCTGCCGGCTTTTCTTGCGCTGAATGCGATTCAGCCTGCCGCTGCGGCGAAGCTCAAGTTCCACTCCGTCGTGCTGGGAAGCGTGCGCACCGTTCCTTATTCGGTCGAGGGCGATCCCTCCGGAGCGCGCGCCGATGAGACGAAGCTGCGCGTGCGCCCGCTGGTGGTCGACGGCAAGGTCAAGGACTGGACCACCGGCGAACAGCATTACGTCACTGACCGCACCTACGCCGTGCGCCGCGCCATCCGCGTGAATGACGCACTGCCGACCGATCACGGTGAGCACTGGGTATGGCAGCGCGGCCCCTGGCTGCTCATCGACCGCACCAGCGGCAAGGTGACCGCGCTGCACCTGCCCGATTACGATCCCTCTGTTTCCGATGTTGTCTGGTTTCGCGACTATGCCGCCTATTGCGGACTCACCGCCAGCGGCAAGCAGCTTTATGCCGTGGTCGCGCAGCTCGCCGTGCGCCGGCCCGTACTCAGCAAAAAGCTCGGGCCCTGGGACGTCGGCGATCATCCCACGCCTGCCTGCGCCGCTGCCCTCTGGCAGCGCAGCCCGCTGCAAATCTCTTTTTCGCCTACAGGTGGCACGAAAGTAAGCTTTGACCTCGTGGGGGCGTCCGCTGTGCTGGTCGAGGACGGCGACTCAGGAGACAGCGCTTCCAGCAACTAGCGCTTCGCAGGTCTACCATGGAGCCATGGAAGCTCTGGATGATCTGCTTAAGCTCGCCGAAGAGGCACACGGACATCTTTGCGCCGGACAGATCCTCGGCGTGCGCATGGCCATGCTCGGCTGCCGCAGGCTGGGTGTGGACGAGCCGCGCGGCAAGGATCGCAAGCGCCTGGTGACCTACATCGAGATCGACCGCTGCGCTACCGACGCCATCGGTGTCGTCACCGGATGCCGATTGGGCAAACGCGCGCTCAAGTTTCGTGACTGGGGCAAGATGGCCGCGACCTTCATCGACCTCCCCAGCGGACGCGCGCTGCGTATCGCCGCGAACGAGTCATCGAAGGCCCGCGCCCGTGAGCTGCATCCGGAAATCGAAAACAAGAACCAGCAGCAGATGCGCGCCTACCGCGAGATGCCGGACGAAGAATTATTCAGCGAAGAATGGGTCGAGGTTACGCTCGACGCAAAGGAGTTTCCCGGCTATAAAGGCGAGCGCGTAGCCTGCGACAACTGCAGCGAGGGCATCAACTACGATCGCTTCGTTCACCGCGAGGGGAAGACGCTTTGCCTGGCCTGTGCCGCTCCGGAGGATCGATATTACCGGCCATGCTCCTAATAAGTAACCAACGCAGTTACAAGTAGCTCAGCCACCAGTTGTGCCGTCTGGCTTTGACTCCCATATACCATTTGCAGCACGGGTAAAGGGCCGCAACCATTCCTATCCACACCGCGTATACAACCCACAGGTGGTATCCGAAGTTTGCCGGATACAGATCTGCAGGGCCGCCCATCGTCGGTACAGGGTTAAAGATAAAAGCAAAGGCTCGTGTGCCATATCTCAGCAACGCCATCACCGCTGCAAGCCCGTGCATCAAGTAGAAATGCAGCACAAAATAAAAGAACGGAACGCGCCCGAATACGATGAGCGGATTGCTGTTCTTCCACGTGCATCGATCGAACCATGCCAGGACTAGCAAAGCAGGCCCGATTGTCATTAGCAGGAAGTCGAGCGATCCTGGATACTTTGTGCAGTTGAGAAACGAAAGCAGCGTAAATACACCGGACTTCTGATGGGACCAGGGCGCGGGATCTCCATAGCGGTTGACGGCGCGAATCACAACAAAGGCAATCGTCAGTGCCAGCCCAAGTCTCACCATAATCTTTTGCCGGCGTTCCGGCACCAGCAGGAAGACTTCTCCAAAGCAGTAGCCCGCTGCCATGACCGCGACCCACGGAAGTAGCGGATAGGCGATCAGGATTCGGATTCCAGCGAGAGAAAACACGCCCGGCTGATGGAGGAAATTCCAAATCCACGTGTGGGACCCGAACTGTGAGGCCGGAATGCCGTCGAGTAGATTGTGAAACGCGATGACAGCCACGCTGAGCACGGCCAACCAGCGAATGGGCAGATGAATCAAGGCCGCCATTACGATCATGCAAACGCCGAAGACCCAGAGAATCAGCAGAAAGAACATGAACTGAGTAGAAAAATTGAAGTTATAGGCCAGCCGCATCGCTGTAATCTCAAGCACGAGGAACCACAGACCGCGTGTCCATAAAAATTGCGAGAGCTGCGCTTTTGTATATTTGCGGCCCCGCAGGAAGGCTCCTGTGCCGGCAAGAAACATGAAAACGGGCAGGCAGAAGTGCGTGATCCAGCGCGTGAAGAACAGAAGGACGGTCGTTCTGGAGAGGTCTGTCGGCGAGAACAATATCGCCTCAGCGTGGAAGAAATCTCGAATATGATCCAGCGCCATAAAGATCATCACGGCGCCGCGAAGCGCGTCAATGGCCGACAGGCGTGAGCTGGAGCTTGTTTGCGATCGCATGGGAGAACCGCAATATTCTGCGGTATATCATAACCTTCGCAGTTCGCGATTCCAGCGCTGTTACCTTCCCTCACGCAGTCGCGAAGCCAGCCTGTCCGGCAGCCCTGCGGCTACAATGCGCTGCTGCGCGTGCTTCACGTCATAGGGAACGCGGTGGAACATCACCCTGCGTGCGCCCGTGTCCGGGTCTGTCTCGTACACAGCAAACGCGGCCCGCCAATCGCCGTCGCGGGGCTGCCCTACCGATCCCGGATTGATGAGATAGCGTCCATGCTCGCGCAACGGCAACTCAAATTCGTCCGCACCGCGGGTGCGGTACTGCGGCGTAATCCGAAACCATTCTTCGCCGTTAGTGGCGAAGCCGCCCTGCATGTGCGTATGGCCGAAGAAGTTGATCCGGGTCTCGGCCCTGGTCAGCGGAAGCCACGCATCGCGCACCGTCAGCACGTACTCGTCTTCGTCCAGCGGCGAGCCATGCACGCAGCTTACCTCAGGACCATCGGGCATAATGGGTCCGGCAGCCATCTGCCGTAGCCAGTCCGTATGTTCTGCGCTGAGCACAAAACGCGTCCATCGGGCCGCGCGTCCCGCAATAGGATTGAAGTCCTCCAGACCGGCCGCGCCGCCGCACGCTTTATCGTGGTTGCCACGCACGAACACTGAGCCCAGGGCTCGCACCCGGTCAATTACCTCATTCGGGTTCGCCCCATACCCCACCACGTCGCCCAGGTTCCAAACCGCGTCATAGGCGGGTGCGGCGGCCAGGACCGCGTTCAGCGCTTCGAGGTTCGAGTGGATATCGGAAAGGATGAGAACGCGCATTGACGGCAAGGAAAGGGCGGAACAGTCTACTTTGCGATTCTATTACTTCCGCGTCCTGCCGCTGCTGCTTTTGATGTGCTTTCCATCCCGTCGAAGACAGAAGATCCCCCATTGTTCCTGAACCTCTTTAAGAAAGCCCCGCTTTTGCCGATAGATAGCCGTGAGCGCCGTCCCATTCAACCGCATGACCGTTGGATGAAGGACGAACCAGTGCCAGGAGAGCGATCAGTAGATGTACCCACGATCAGCCACAAAAGCAACATTCGGCGAGGGCTTTTCATCGAACAGGATATGAGGGAGTAGTACTGGGATTCGTGCGGAAATGAATAGAGTAGACACGTATCGGAACGGTGCAGATGGCCATGACCCCGCGGCGGAACGTGGCCGGATGGGCCTGGACCAGGTGGCTGAAATCCTGCGCGAAAATCAGAAGCTCATTACCCTGGGGCGGCTGACGGCGAGCATCGCGCATGAGATCAACAATCCACTGGAGTCGATCACCAACCTGCTCTATCTGATGGAGCAGGATGAGCCCAGGAAGACCCCGGAATACCTTAAAATGGCGCAACGTGAGATGGGCCGCGTGGTGCAGATCAGCAAACAGACGCTCACCTTCTCCCGCGACACCAGCATGCCGGTGCGTGTTCAGCTGGCCGATCTGGTGGAAGAGGTCCTTGGTCTCCATGCGCGCAGAATCGGCGATAAGAGCCTGCGCGTTGTGCGTCAGTATGAGGCGCATGAGCCTGTGCTGATCTTTCCCGGGGAGCTGCGTCAGGTGTTCTCAAACCTGATCTCAAATGCCATCGAAGCTACCTCGCCGCATGGGCGCATCGTCATTCGCATTCGCGCCGCCCGCAGGTGGTCTGGGCGCGATGGGCGCGGGCTGCGGCTCTCCATCGGCGACAATGGGTCGGGCATCCAGGATGAGGTGCGCAGCCACCTGGGCGAGCCTTTTTTTACAACGAAAGGCCAGAGCGGGACCGGGCTTGGCCTGTGGGTCACGCAGTCCATCGTCGATAACCTCGGTGGAACCCTGCAGATCCGCTCCTCCACCGCACCCGACCGGCACGGCACGGTCTTCAGTCTCTTCCTGCCCTTGAACCTGCGTCCCCTGGCCGTGATTCCCGGCGGCGGCGAGGCTGAGACTACGCCGATGACGGGAACTCACATCTCACACAGGCGAGGTCTTCGCCTGGTCGGACAGGAAACTGCATCTTCTGTTGAAGCCATTGAGGATGCGCCGGACAAAAGCCGGCATTCACCGGCGCCTATGCGGCTCCGTGTAAGCGGTGATTAAAGCAAAACGATTAAAGAAAAAACAGGATTGTTGTGATGGGCCACGGCGTCGAGTGGCCTTTAGGAAAGCCGCCTTCGAGCTACTCCTCGTCCTCGTCGTGATGCGGCTGCTTCGTACCGGCCAATACCTTCTCCGCAATCGGCTGGGGAACGATGTCGTAGTGGTTCATCTCCATGTGGAAGCTTCCCCTGCCCTGCGTCATCGCCGTTAGAGTCTGCCCATACGTCAGCATCTCGGCCATGGGGACCTCGGCGCGCACGACCGTCGTTGTCCCGCGGCTTTCCATGCCCTGAACGCGCCCACGCCGCTGGTTCAGGTCGCCCATCAGGGCTCCAGCGCAATCTTCAGGGGCCTCGATCTCCACGCGCATCACCGGCTCCAGCAGCGCGGGTTTCGCCTGCTCCATGCACTTGCGGAAGGCGATGCGCCCAGCCATCTTGAACGACAGCTCGTTCGAGTCGACATCGTGGTAGCTGCCGTCGTAGAGCGTCACGCGAAAATCGACCACCGGATATCCGGCCATGTATCCACGTACGGCGGACTCCTGAATGCCCTTCTCGACCGCGGGAATGAAGTTGCGCGGAATGGCTCCGCCGAAAATATCGTTGACGAACTCAAATCCCGCTCCGCGCTGCAGCGGCTCAATGCGAATCTTGCAATCGCCGAACTGCCCGTGGCCTCCTGTCTGCTTCTTGTGGCGGCCCTGCGCCTCGGCGCGCCCGCGAATCGTCTCGCGATAGGGCACTTTAGGTGCGTTCAGCGTCACCTCGGTGTGGTAGCGGCGGCGCAGGCGCGAGACGATGGCCTCGATATGCGGCTGTCCTGCTCCGGCAATCAGGAACTCGTTCGTCTGCGGGTCGCGGAAGAAGCGTACCAGCAGATCTTCTTCCATTAACTTGTGTACCGCGGGCGCAAGCTTGTCTTCGTCGGCGCGCGTCTTCGGTTCAATGGCGTAGGTCATCGCGGCTTCGGGCAGTGTCACAGGCTCGAAAAAGATTTCGTGGCCTTTGTCGCCCAGCGTGTCGCCGGTAAGAGTGTCTTTAAGCTTGGCTACGGCGCCCAGGTCTCCGGCATGCAGCTCCGTGACCGGCACGGCAGAATGCCCCTGCATGATCGAGAGGTGTGCAAACTTCTCCTGGCTGCGGCGCGTGTAATTGGTGAAGGTGGCGTCGTTCTTCACCACTCCGGAGAAGACCTTGAAGAAGGTAATACGTCCGGCAAAAGGATCGGTCATGGTTTTGAAAACGTAGAGCGCCGCCGGTTCACGGTCATCCACCTTGCGCATCACGATCTCCTGAGCGCTGTCGTCTGAGACGGTATGGCCATTGGCCACAGCCTGCAGCATGGCGCGCGCGGCCACGGTTTCGCGCTCAACGGGCGCGGGCGCATACACCTTCAGGAAGTCGAGCAGGTGATCGGTGGCCACGTTCGTCAGCCCGCTGGCAAACAGCACCGGAAAGATGCGGTCTTCGCGGATGGCTTCATGCAACGCAGTGATCAGGTGCTGCTCCGGAATGGTCCCCTCGGCGAAGAACTCCTCCATCAGCTCGTCCTTGCCCTCGGCCACAAGCTCTACCAGCGCCTCGTGGGCAGCCTTCGCGGCCTCCTGCATCCCTGCCGGAATCTCCCCGATCTTTCCCGCGCCGTCGCCGCCGGGCGTGTAGGTGAAGGCCTGCATAGTTACCAGATCCACCACCCCTTCAAATCCCTTGCCATTCACAATGGGCAGCTGCACCGGAATCACGTTGCGCCCAAACCGCTCGCGCAGCGCCTCCAGTGTCGGCTTTACGGACGCGGCTGCGCGGAGATGGTCCATCTGGTTCAGCACCACCACGCGCGGCAGGTTGAACTCTTCGGCATATTTCCACACGTTGCCCGTTACTGTCTCCGGGCCGTTCGGCGTATTGACCACGACCAGCGTCGATTCCACCGGCAACATCGCCGACCGCGCTTCATGAACGAACATGTGAAAGCCCGGCGTATCCACAAAGTTCACCTTCACGCCGTTCCATTCCGCAAAGGCCACGGCGTTCTGCATCGTCATGCGGCGCGAAATCTCTTCTTCGTCGTATGCGGTCACCGCGCTGCCGTCTTCCACGCGACCCAGCTTGCTCGTCATCTTCGCGGCATGGAGCAGCGCGGCCAGCAGCGTGGTCTTGCCGCTGTGCGAGTGGCCTGTAACAGCGACGTTGCGAATCTCGCTTCCCTGATAGGACTTCACGGAATTCATAAACTGCTCCCGAAAAAGAGAATTTCCGCGCCCGCCTGTATACAGGCGAGCGAACAAAACAAAGGTGCTGATGAGATAGACGCAGAAAACAGCAGACAGGGAGAGAGTGCAGACGTCCGGGACCGTGTCCCGGCTATGCTCCAACCGAATCTGATGCCGTTATCGCCCATAAGAGGCGTATGCCGAAGGCGCACCATTTCATCGCAGCAAAACTGCCGCATCTCCGGAGGCAAAGGATACTAGCACGGCCTCCGATGCGGCATCAAATCGAATGTCTGTGATGGCCCAAATACAAACGGTTGGATGGCACAGTGTCTCTGGTTCAATCCTCAATATGACAAACCTCGTTGCCATGCGATGAATGTCGTACTATGGTGGTCGTTATGAGACGGAGAAACTCATGCAAATCCACAGCGCCACTTCCCGCTGAAGCGGAAACATCAATGGCGACAGCTTAGCCAATGCCCGCAGTGGCTCTCGACAAAAAATGGAGGCGCTCTTGCTATGCGAATCAAACGGCTGCTTGGACACAACGAAACTCAGGCTCCCCAGCTGGCGGTGGTCACACTGCTGGCGATATTTGTAGCTGCAACGGCATTATGCATCGGCGTGTCAGCGCGTGCGCAATCGGACAGCGGGTCCGGAACCGCTCTCGACAGTCACAAGGTGCAGACGCTCTCGGGTCCATATAGTCGATGGCTGAATCAGGATGTGCGCTGGATCATCACGCCGGAGGAGCGTGCAGCCTACTTGTCGCTTAAGACCGGCCAGGAGCGTGACCAGTTTATTAAGCAGTTCTGGGAGCGCCGCAATCCGCCCGGTGCGCCTCCCTATACCTTCAGGGAGGAGCACTATCGCAGAATCGCCTATGCGAACGAGCATTTCGCAAACTCCATTCCGGGGTGGGAGACAGATCAAGGACATATTTACATCGTTTATGGGCCGCCCGATTCGATCGATGCTCACCCTTCCGGAGGCAACAGCTTATCCATGCCCTTCGAAGTATGGCATTATCGGCAGGTTCAGGGATATGCGCCTCCTGGCCGGATGCAGGGCGCAGTTCGGTACAAAGCGGTCGTAGCCACTCGAGAGAATGTCGATTTCACATTCGTGGACGTCTGCAGTTGCGGCAAGTATCAATTGCACACATCGTCGAAAAACTAGGATTGATGGCAATCCCGCCTGCGATGGATGCCACCCTAATCGGCAACCATACTCTCGCCCGGCAGAATCGGGCGCGTCCGGGGCAGCGCACCGCGATGCGCCAAGATCCCCATCATCACTAGCGCGCCCGCAAAGGCCAGCAGCTTGATCAGGCTGGCCACCCGCGTCTCAGGAAGCAGCTTCCATAGCACCAGCAGCAGCGTCTGCGCCACTGTCACCGCCCACACCGAGCCGTAGAAGTAGCGCCGCTCCGTGCCTTCGCCCTTGGTCGAGCGTCCCACACGCGGCAGTTTCCCCGCCGCTCCCAGCAGCAGAATCGCGAGGCACAGCGGCAGGTAGGCGTAGTTGTAGATCGGCTTCATCGCCCACACGCCTGTCACTGTGGCAATCGCCAGTCCGCTCAGGTTCAGCAGCGCGAAGCTCAACACCGCATTCCACGCGAAGGTATAGCAAACGCGCCGGTACAGCGGATTCGGCTTGTCCTCATCAAAGCGCAGAATGTAAGGCTGCGGCTCGGAGCCGGGCAGTTTGCCGCGCACCGCTGCAATGCCCGTCCCGAGAAGCACCAGCGCCAGCCAGGCCAGATTGCCGCGTCCGAATCCATGCGCAAACAGCGCGAACGTCAGCGGCCCCGGCGCAAGAAAGAACACCCAGATCCAGATCGGCCAGTGCGCCAGCCGGTACAGGCGCGTATTGCGCTCGCGCATCCTGCGCGCCTCGGCATACTCCACCTTCCCGCCGTATCGCATAGGCGGAGTCTCGCAGACCCACCCCGGACGGTCAACCGCGAGCCTCCGTCTGGGCGAACACAGTTTGAGCTGCTACAAGAGCTGAGGGCACAAAAACCAGAGGCAGCAGTGAAGACAACGCCGGACGGAATCGCATGGAAATCTCCCGCCTCGGTTATACATAAGGATTGACTGGGCATTCAATCGTTTTAATATGGGAGGACGAAACTTTCTGCTAGACCCGCGCGCTGCCTTTGTAGAGCATGGGTATGGATGAAGACGATGCCAGGACGCAAACCGAAATCAACCCGTGTAACTCTGCAGGACGTTGCGCGCAGAAGCGGGTTCTCCCCCTCCACCGTTTCCATTGTGCTCAGCGAGGCACCGCTGTCGCGTTATGTCGCAGCGCAAACCAAGGAGCGCATCCGCAAAACCGCGGAGACGCTCGGCTACCGGCCAGACATCTTCGCGCGCTCGCTGCGCAGCCGCCGCAGCAATACCATTGGGGTGCTGGTCTTCGACATCTCCGATCCCTTCTGCGTGCTCATTCTGCGCGGCATCGAAAAGGCTTTGCACGGCACGCGCTGGATGCCCATCCTCATGGATGCGCACAACGAGCGCGACCAGTTCGAGGGCTATCTCGATCTGCTCATGGAGCGGCGCGTTGAAGGCCTTATCGTTGTGGCAAACTGGCTCTTCGACGAGGGCGGCCTGCTCGAAAAGGCCAGTCGCGAGGCCATGCCTACGGTCGTTGTGGGCCGTGATCTTTCCGAAAAAAACATTGGCTCGGTCATTGTCGACAACGAGGCCGGGGGTTACGAGGCCATGAAGCACCTGTATGAGTTGGGCCACCGGCAGATCGCCCTGATTCGTGGCCCAGAGAAGCTTATCGACAGCGCCCGCCGCTGGCAGGGCGTGGAACGTTTTGCGCGCGAGAGCGGATGGAAGCTCGATCCGCGCCGCGTGCGCCAGTTGCCCGATGCCCTCGATCCCATCTCCCCATTTGAAGGCGGCGTGGAGATCACAGCGGAACTGCTCGCCTCGCGTCTGAAGTTTACCGCGCTGATGGCCTTCGACGATCTCACCGCCCTCGGAGCCGTGCGCGCCCTGGCGCAGGCGGGACGCAGTGCGCCCCGCGACTGCTCCATCCTCGGCTTTGACGATGTGCCGCTGGCCGCGCTCAGCACGCCCGGGCTCACCACCATTCGCCAGCCCATGGAAGAGATGGGTGCGGTCGCCGCCCGCCGCGTGCTCGACGCGCTGCGCGAAGGCAAAGACCTCGACCCTGTGCTCGAGATGCTTCCGCCTGCGCTGGTCTTGCGCGACTCCACAGCGAAGCTGGGTTTTGAAGCAGATCGACTCGCTCGCGGTGCCAGTCCGAAGGTGAGATGATGAAAGCACGGGACGAAGAACTTCACCCGGCACGTTTTTGAAGATGCATCGACGCACCAGGATCACCATTTCGATCGTCGTCGTTGTTCTGCTGCTGCTGGCCGGCGCGATTTACCTCCGCGTCAAGGCGCCACCTGAGGTGGCGCGTCTGCTGCCGGAGTCGGACGGCATCGTTTATCTCAACCTGCGCCCACTGCGCACGGCCAGCCACTTCAAGCAGCATCCCGTGCAGCACTCCGCCGAATATCAGCAGTTCATCGATGCCACCGGCGTCGATCCCGAACGCGACCTCGATCAGGTGGCGTTTGCGCTCGACCGCATGCCCAACCCCAGCGGGCCCAATGGTCCCGTCGCGTTTTCTGAGGTTTTTGAGGGCCACTTCGATGGCCGCCGTTTGACAAAGTATCTTCAAAGCGTCGCCTCCGGTACCGATACCTACGCTGGCCGCACCATCTACCAGATTCCCAGCGATGGACGAACGGTTCGCGTCGCGCTGCTCGGCTACGACATGGTTGCCGTGAGCAACACGCCTACGGAGGAGCAGGTTCATTCCATCATTGACCGTTACCGTACCGCTGCGTTGTCCTTTACCGGTTCTTCGCTTCTGGCTGCGCACTACTCCGATGTCCCGTTGCTTGCGGTCGCCTGGGGCGTTGGCAAAATCGGCCTCCCGCTCAGTGACGCCGAGGGAGGCATCACCGTAATGGGCGTAAGTCTGCCCTTTTCTCCTGACACAACCTTCATCGCCTCGTTGAGTTGGGCCGGTAAAACCAAACTGCGCGTCGAAGAGATCGTACCCACGCCCCAGGCTGCAGGCGAATCAGCAACAGCGATAGAGAATCTACTGAATTTTGCGCGCAATATAGAGACCGCGGCGCCGCCCGATGCCGACCATCCCCAGGTGCAGGCCGACCTTCAAGCCATGCTGGCCAGCGCGCAAATCACGCACCATAAGGATCGTGCCGTCTTAACTGCAACCATTCCCACCGGACTGCTTGAAAAGTTGATCAGCGCCCCGGTGGACCTCCAAACCACACCTGCTCCAAAAAGTTCGCAGCAACATTAACCGGCTGCACATCCAAACATCCAGGACTGTGCTCATCTTTCTTCTTTCAAAACCGGAGGATCACCATGAAGGTTTCTTTCCATCCGCTGCAAGTGGCGTCTCTAGCTGCGCTCGTCAGCCTTGCACCGCTTCCGGTGCTGCACGCCCAGTCTGGCAAAGTCCTTACCGGGCAGGCGGCATTTACTGACTACTCAAAAGAAACACCCGGCGTCACCCATAAGATCACCCTCGCCGATCTACCCCAGCCCTACGCCACCAAGGGCGTGGACAACGGCGCAGAAATGGTTCCGCGCCCCGACGGCGCATGGCCTAAAGCGCTGCCCGGCTTCAAGGTCGAGCAGTATTACACCGGGCTCGATCAGCCGCGCCTTATCCGCACCGCGCCCAACGGCGATCTCTTCGTCGCGCTCAGCTACCAGAACAAGATCATGGTTTTTCGCGGAGTCGACGCGCAGGGCAAGCCGAAGGTCGTCTCCACCTTCGCAGACAATCTCAGCCAGCCCTTCGGGATCGCGTTCTATCCACTCGGGCCCAATCCCAAATGGGTCTACATTGGCAACACGGACTCCGTCGTGCGCTTCCCCTATAAAAACGGAGACCTCAAGGCAACTGGCGCCGTCGAAAAACTGGCCGACCTGCCCGGTGGCGGACGGCTGCGTGGCGGCGGCCACTGGACCCGCGATATCGCCTTCTCGAAGGATGGCCAACGGATGCTCGTCTCCGTCGGCTCGCATTCAAATGTTGACGACTCCGACACGCACCCCGAGGAATTCCATCGCGCCGATGTGCTCGAATTTACGCCTGAGGGCAAGTTCGTGAAGATCTACGCCTACGGCATCCGCAACTGCGTGGGCGAGGCCATCAACCCCACCACCGGCCAGCTCTGGTGCTCCACGAATGAGCGCGACATGCTCGGCAACAACCTGGTCCCCGACTACATCACGCACATTCAGGAGGGCGGCTTCTACGGCTGGCCGTGGTACTACATGGGCGGCAATCCGGATCCGCGCATGGGAGGCAAGCATCCCGAGCTGAAGAACAAAGTCATCACTCCCGACGTGCTGTTGCAGCCGCACTTCGCTTCGCTGGAAGAGACTTTCTACGAAGGCGCGCAGTTTCCCGCCGAGTACAAGGGCGACATCTTCGCCGCCGAGCACGGCTCATGGAACCGCGAACCGCGCGCAGGGTACGAAGTTATTCGCGTGCCCCTACACGAAGGCAAAGCCACCGGGGAATTTGAAGACTTCCTCACCGGCTTCACCACTCCCGATGGCAAGGTCTGGGGCCGTCCGGTCGGAGTCACGGTAGCCAAAGACGGCTCGCTCTTCGTCACCGATGACGGATCAGGCTCCATCTGGCACGTCTCGTATGTCGGGAAGAAATAGACTCAGTCTGGAAGTAAGAAGGCCGCCACAAGGCGGCCTTCTTTTTGATTCTTTGCGCTGGATCGCGCCAGAACATCAAGTCCTAGCTTCCGGCAGAAGCCGTGCCGTCTCCACCCGCCGCGGCGAACTGGATCATTGTCTCGCGCAGGTATTTGTGCGGATTTACCGGGGTATCGTGAATGCGGACTTCGTAATGCAGGTTCGGGCCGGTGCTGCGTCCACTGCTGCCGACATAGCCGATGACCTGGCCTCGTCTCACCCGTTCGCCCGCGGTTACGGCAAAGCCCGAAAGGTGTCCATAGAGCGTCTCAATGCTATTGCCGTGGTCAATCAGGACCTCCCGGCCATAGCCATTCCCGAATCCTGCCTTCAGCACAATGCCATCCGCAGTGGCCCGTACCGCTGCGCCGAAAGCCGCGCCGATATCAATGCCTGTGTGAAACTCGCCCTCGCTGGTAAACGGGTCCGTTCGCTCGCCGAATGAACTGGTGATAGGGCCTACAGTTGGCCAGAGTGAAGGCGCGCCCAGCTGGCTTACCCAGTTACCGCTGGTCGTGGGATTGATGCCAAGTTGATAGGCTTGGGAAAGCTGGCCGGAAAGTGCCGTGGAGCGCAGCATGGAAAGCTGATCGAAGGATTGCGTATAGGCCGCGTTCGAAAATGTCCCGTCAGAATCCGAAAATGTCGCGTCGGAATCAGTCTGGACAGGAGCGGCATTCGTTGCGGACTTGGCCAGTTTATTCTGCCGCAGCCCGTAGAGCGCGCTCACTTCGCTGGCCAGCGATCCGAGCGAGGCGGCCTGCACGTCCTTCTGCTGGGCCACTGCCTGGAGCTGCTTATAATCCTTGCGCAACGCTTCGTGCTCGGTGCGAATCTGGTCAAAGCTGGCCGTCTTCAGCAGCATGCGGCTGTAAGAGCCGGCCATGCCCGTCAGCGTAAAGGCACCGACCACTGCCGCGGCCACAAAAACATAGGCATAATGCAACGGAACGGGGATCTTGCGGAGGCGTCCATCCTCTTCTCGCGCCACAAAAATGATGTAATACCGTTTCCGCAAAATACCTTCACCTGAATCAAAAATTTTCAATGCTGCAGCGTCTGGGTATCGAACACCATATTTCGCTCAGGCGGAAGATGCACGCCTGCAACCATAAACGTTTCGTGAATCTTTGGAAACGCTATCAGCTTAGCGGCCTCGGGTCAACCAAAAGAAGTAGTTTCTCGTCCTCAAATCGCCATTTGCAATTCTCATTTTGGAATAACTAAAACCCTATAAATAGAGCAGGATACAGAGTTGGGCTGGTCGTAAATAGGCGAAAATGCCCGCCGCGGCAAGAACACGCCTCCAGATCCAGCTTATTCGACCACTACAACCTTCGCCCGCTTACCCACACGAACGGTCAGCTTACCCAACCCGCTCCCCGACCCGTTCAGCGCCAGGTGAGCCTGTTTTACAACCTCGCCTTCCACGCGCACCGCACCTTCCTTGATCTTGCGGTCGGCTTCGGATGCCGAAGCCGCCAGCCCGGACAGAGTCAGCAGCTTCGATACGCGCACGCGCCCGTCAGCATCCTGCCCTAAGTCGGACGCCGTCACATGCACCTCTTCCAGACCCTCCACATCATCGCTCTTCTGCTGAAACTGCCGCGCCCAGTTCTCGGCGGCCGCACGCGTCGCTTCTTCCGAGTGGAACCCCGACACAATCGTCTGCGCCAGGCGCTTCTTGGCCTCCATCGGATGCAGCTTTCCTGCCGCCACCTCGGCCCGCATCTCATCGATCTCGCTCTGCCGCAGATCGGTCAGCAGCGTCCAGTAACGCCACATCAGCTCATCATTGATCGACATGAGCTTGCCATACATCTCCTGCGCCGGCTCGTGAATGCCGATGGCATTATTCAGCGACTTCGACATCTTCTGCACGCCGTCCAACCCCTCGATAATCGGCGTCATCAGGACAATCTGCGAGGGCTGCTCGTAATGCCGCTGTAGCTCGCGTCCAATCAGCAGGTTAAATTTCTGGTCCGTGCCGCCCAGCTCCACGTCCGCCTTCAGGGCGACAGAGTCATACCCTTGCGCCAGCGGATACAGCATCTCGTGCAGCGAAATCGGCTGCTCCTTCTGAAAGCGCCGGTGAAAGTCATCGCGCTCCAGCATCTGCGACACGGTGAACTTTCCTGCGAGCCGGATGATGCCCTCAAACCCCAGCTTATCCAGCCATTCCGAGTTGAAACGCACCTCAGTCTTTTCACGATCCAGAATCCGGAACACCTGATTCGTGTAGGTCTTTGCGTTTTCCTCGATCTCTTCGCGCGTAAGCGCCTTGCGCGTTACCGACCGTCCCGTCGGGTCGCCGATCAGCGAAGTAAAATCGCCCACCAGAAAAATCACCTGGTGCCCCAGGTCCTGAAAGTGTTTCAGCTTGCGCATCAGCACCGTGTGTCCCAGGTGCAGATCGGGAGCGGTCGGGTCGAACCCCGCCTTCACGCGCAGCGGCACGCCCGTCTGCCGCGACTTTTCGAGCCGCTCGCGCAGGTCGGAGACGCGGATGATCTCCGCCGCGCCCTTCTGGAGCAGGTCAAGCTGCTCCTCTACAGGAAGAAAATTAGCCATCGGTGGTTCCAGTATAAAGGTCTGGATAGAGCCCAGGCCTGATACCGGAGAAATCCAAATTCCCGACCAAAGGGAGTGCCGCGGTAGTCGGCGAAAAGATGGCGCGAAGGCGCCCTTCGGCTTCGCTCAGGGCAGGCTCATGCCTGGACGGCCAGTCCCCGGACGGCGAGTTCCGGCAGTCTTGCATCATACTGGAATCATGAGAGACTCATTTCCCCCATCTCTTCGCATTCTTGCCGTATTGGCCTTCCTTGCATTTGTTGCCGCGTTCTCCGCGCGTGCCCAGACCATTTCCCAGACCACCATCTCCGCCAGCTTTTACGGAGCCTTCACCGGTACCACCGAGGGCAATGGAACCATCCAGAGTCCATCGAACCAGGCGGGAGGCATTCTGGAGCTGCGTTACATCTCAAACCCTCTCATGGGGTATGAGCTGAACTACTCCTTCAACCGCGCCAATCAGGATTACAACCTCAATTCGGTGAAGGCGGCCGCGCACGAGGCAGGCGCAGACTGGGTCGTCTCGGTTCCCGTGCTCAATTTTCGGCCATTCGTTCTGGCGGGAGTAGGATTGATCGTTTTCCAGCCCGACGGGAATCAGCCCGGAACATCGACCCAGCTAAAGCCAACCTTCGTCTACGGAGGAGGTGTCGACTGGGCGATCATCCCGCACTTCGGCCTGCGCGGCCAGTATCGCGGAAACCTCTACCACGCTCCCGACCTGCTTAAGGCGGCCTCATCCACAGGCACTTTTGCCCACACCGCCGAACCGATGATCGGCGCTTACTTCCGCTTCTGAAAGTCAGCAG
Source organism: Silvibacterium sp. (assembly GCA_049799415.1). Taxonomy (GTDB): domain Bacteria; phylum Acidobacteriota; class Terriglobia; order Terriglobales; family Acidobacteriaceae; genus Silvibacterium. The sequence goes on along the minus strand of JBARHV010000244.1, from coordinate 47 downwards.
ACGACTCAGCCCGGCGAACAAGCCGGGCTGAGCCGTCTCAAAGTCGA
>JBARHV010000243.1:0-12971 GCA_049799415.1 Silvibacterium sp. | reverse complement strand
CACCCGCGCCGTCTCCTCCACGCTCACAAACACGCCCAGCGACTGCTCCGCATCGCCAATCAAAGCCTCGACGCGCGGAATCTCTTCCTCCACAAACTTCAGCCGCTCCTGCATCTGCTTCAGCTTGATCGGATTCACGCGCTTCGTCGGAGCCGGCGCGCTCTCTATCTGCGCGATCTCCGCGGGAGCCTTGATCGCTGGAGCCGCAGCCACCGTAGCCGCGGCCAGCTCTGCCGCGCCGCCCTCCTTGCGCCAAAGGAAGTCTTCGTAGTTGCCCGGAAACACGTGGACTTTGCCACCCTCAACCTCAAACACGCGCGTCGCCAGACGATCGATGAAGTAGCGGTCGTGCGAGACAAAGATCACAGTCCCGGTAAAGTTGCGGATCGCCTCCAGCAGAACATCCTTGGCACGCAAATCAAGATGATTTGTCGGCTCGTCCAGCAGCAGAAAGTTCGCCGGACTCACGAGAATCCGCGCCAGCGCATAGCGGTTGCGCTCGCCGCCTGAGAGCACGCCCAGCGGCTTGAAAACATCATCGCCGGAAAACAGAAAGCATCCCAGCAGGCTCCGCAGTTCCGTCTCCGAAACTTTGGGAGCTGTTCGCCCAATGTCATCCAGCATGCGTGCCGCCGGATCAAGCACCTTGTACTGGTCCTGGGCGAAATATTCAGCCAATACGTTGTGGCCCAGCTTTAGTACGCCACTCGTCGGTGCGTCTTCGCCCGAGAGCAGCCGCACCAGCGTCGACTTGCCCGCGCCGTTCACACCCACCAGCGCAATGCGATCGCCACGGTCGATGGTGAAACTTACGTCATGCAGCACCTGCTTCGGCCCGTAGCTCTTCGACAACTCCGCAACTTCAACCACCGCTCGCCCCGATGCCGGAGGCTGCGGAAAGGTAAAGTGAATCGCGGCCTCCTCCTCGGGGATCTCGATACGCTCGATCTTCTCCAGCTCCTTGATGCGGCTCTGCACCTGCTTGGCCTTCGTCGCCTGCGCGCGAAACCTGTTGATGAAGGCCTGTAGATGCTCGATCTGATCGCGCTGATTGCGGTATGCCGCCTCCAGCTGCGCCCGTCGCTCGGCCTTCTGCTGCAGGTACTTCTCGTAATTGCCGTGATACACATGCAGGCGCTTGTTCCAAATCTCAACAATCTTGCCCACCGTCACATCCAGAAAATAACGGTCGTGCGAAATCAGAATATAGCCGTTGGGATACGTCCGCAGATACTGCTCCAGCCAGTTGCGCGTCTCAAGATCAAGGTGATTCGTCGGCTCGTCCAGCAGTAGCAAACTCGGCTTTTGCAGCAGCAGCTTGGCCAGCGCAATCCGCATCTGCCATCCGCCGGAAAACTCTTCCATCCGCCGCGCCCAGTCCGCCTTGGAAAAGCCCAGCCCGGTCAGGACCGTGCCCACCTGCGCGTCCAGAGCGTAGCCGTCGTGCGCGCGAAACCGTTGGTCAATGTGAGAATATCGATCGGCCACCGCCGCATACGCCGCGCTCGACGGATCAAGCTCAGCCAGCGACGCCGACAGCGTCTCCATCTCTTTTTCCAGGCCCAGCAACTCGTCGAAGACCGAAAGGCACTCCTCAAACACCGTGCGCCCGGCCAGCGCCAGCCCATCCTGCGGCAGATACCCAATCGTCATGCCCCGCGTGCGCTGTACTGAGCCGTAATCCAGACCGTCGATGCCGGCCAGGACCTTCATCAATGTGGATTTGCCCGTGCCATTCGCGCCCACCAGAGCGGTGCGCTCATCCGGAGTAATCAACCAGTCGGCATTTTCAAAAAGGAGTTTGGAGCCGAACCGCTTGCCGGCCCCGGAAAGTTGCAGCATGCAGTAATTCTAGCTGGTGAGACGGTCAGCTCTGACCGCTTTACCAGCTGACCGGCCCTTAGCTGGCAGCTTTTTAGCTGACCGCCTTCTAGCCACCTTCAACTCTTCCCAATCCTTCTCCGTCTGGTTCGCGTATGCGTCGGCAAAGCGCATCAAAGCTTCGCCAAAGCGCTTGCCGTTGCCAATGTATCCCGCCAGCACGCAGGCATCGCCCGACCGTGCGTGACCGCGCGCCAGCAGCTCGCCGCACATCTCCGCATATTCCAGCAATCCCTCACCCGCCAGATCATCGACAGAGATGCTTCCCTTGTGATCATTCAGCTGCCGCACCTCGTAATGACGGTTCGCAATCGTCGTCCATCCTAAAAATGGATCGGACTGCGCCTGCATCGCGCGCTGCCCGTTCACCACGCGCTGCCCCTGGTGCGGAGCCAGTCCCTGCCCGCTCAAATAAGGAGCATAGGCAGAACCCGGCTGCTCCTTGACCTGGAGAAACAGTGGATCGCCCGGCCCATTTCCCTCAAAGTAGACGATGTAATCGCGCAGCCCAACTGACCCCGTACCCACTACCTTGAAGCCCACATCCAGCGGATGGTACTGCGACAGAAAATGTCGCCGCTCCGGTTGCAGGGTCTCACTGTAAGCAACCAGCGACGCCAGCACCGCGCGCCTCTGTGATCCGTTCACGCGCGCCAGCAGCGGCTTCTGCTCTTTGAAGATGCGGCTACCCGGCGTTTTCCCCGGAACAGTCATCTGTTCTACCGTCAGCATTGGTGTGCTCCGCTCCGCCTGCAGCAACGCCTTCGTCACCGGAGAGATGCGCTGCAGCCGGTGTACCTGAAAGCACGCCACCTCCGTCACCGGCATGCGCGCAAACATCTCCACAAATTTCCTGTATTGCATTGCGAAGGTGAGCACAGCATCTTCGCAGGCGCCCTTCTTCGTGCTGGTCGCGCGCCCGGAGAGCACCAGGCTGGTGGCCAGCCGCTTCAGGTCCCATTCAAAAGGCCCGCGCATGGTCTCGTCGAAGTCGTTGATGTCGAACACTAGCCGCCCGTCAGGGGCCGCAAACGCGCCCAGATTGCGCACATGAGCGTCACCGCAGATTTGCGTCACGATTCCCGTGTTCGCCATCACCGCCAGGTCCGCGGCCATCACCGGAACCGCGCCACGAAAGTATCCAAACGGAGACGCAAGCATCCGCTCATACTTCAGGGTGATCAGCTGCGGCAGGCGTCCGTGCATCGACTCTTCCATCAGCACCACCGGCTTATGCCGCCGCGCCTCAGGTCTCCAGATCGAGTGGTCCTGTCTGGCCATCTGTTTGCGCCGCGCCCGGCCTAGCGCCCGGCGCTCCTGAGGAGTGGGAAAGTGCGTCATAGCATTCGGACAATACTACCTTGCAGCCCCGATTTACAAATGCAAATTACAAATGTGCAGCGATTTCCTTTGAAACCGCCGCCTGCGTGGCCGCATCCAGCCCCGGCATGGCTCCGGCTTGCGAGGCCACCCACGCGCCCCAGCGATTTCCCGCTTCATTCATCTCTGCCAGCGTCGCGCGGCGCAGATAGGCATCAATCAAGGCCGCCGTGAATGCATCACCGGCGCCCACCGTATCCTCAACCTTCGTCGCCACGCCAGGATGTCGATGGCGGGCCTCGCGCGTTACCAGCAGGCTTCCCTGCGCGCCCATCGTAATCGCCACCAGTTGCAGCGGGTACCGCCCAAGCAGCCAGCGCGCGGCCTGCAGCAGGGCCGGCTCCGAGGTGTCTACGACCCCGAATCCAGTCCCACCCAGCATTTCAAGCACAATGGGAACCTCGCTCTCGTTCAATTTGAAGACCGTCGCCAGGGGCAGCGACTCTGCAATCGTCCTCGCCGAAAAGAACGGCGTGCGCAGGTTCACGTCGAAGACGCGCGCGCAATCGGAACGCGTCGCGCCTACAAATTTCCGGATTGTCTCCCGCGATACGCTCTCCCTTTGCGCCAGCGTCCCAAAACAGACCGCATCCACCTCCGCCGCCAGAGCGCGCCACTCAGAGGTCCACTCCAGAAAATCCCATGCCACCGGATCGTGAATCACGTAGCATGGCTCGCCATCGGCAATTTCCACGCCTACGGTTCCGGTCGGTTGACCCGCATCGCTCTGCAAATACGTCAGATCAACTGGAAAGGCCTTCAGCACGGCCCGCGCTCTTTTGCCGCGCGCATCCGCGCCCAGCCTGCTCGCAATCACGCTCCGATTGCCCAGCCGCGCCGCCATCACGGCAAAATTAGCCGGAGCGCCGCCAAGCCGCTCGCCCGCGGGCAGCACGTCCCACAGCAACTCGCCCAATCCTACGATCGTTTTCCCGCCGTTCATCGTATGCTTCATGCTATATCCAACGAAAATGCCGCTGACCGCTTCTAACCTAAGGAGTTTCCGGACTAGAATTTCCGCTGGCTTGCTGGCCTCCTGTCTTGCGAATCTGCGTTGAAGAGAGAACGAAACGTGGCAGATCGAACCGACCCTGCATCCGATTCACCCCAAAAACCGCGCAAACCCCTCTGGATTCGCATGCTTGCCTGGACTGCATTCATCGCCTTTCTGCTCATCGCAGCAGCCTTCACCGTCTTCGCCATTTACTTCCACCGCGCAGGGCCCATCCTCAAGGAGCGCGTCGTTGAAACCCTGGCCACACGCTACGACAGCCGCGTCGAGCTAGCCAGCTTCAACGTCTCCGTCCTGCACGGCTTCGAGGTCACCGGCGCCGGACTCAAACTCTATCCCAACACGCTCGACATGCAGCAGCCGCTCTTTTCCGTGGACCAATTCCGCTTCCGCACCAGCTGGCACGATCTCTTTCGCACACCCATGCACATCGGTGTCGTGCGTATCACCGGACTCGACATTCACCTGCCGCCCAAAGACCAGCGCCACAATATGCCCAAACTCAATCAGCATGCGTCACAGGGCAAAATTCAAATCCTTGTTGACCACATCGATATCGATCGCGCCTCGCTCATCCTCGGCACCAACAAGCCGGGCAAGGTTCCCCTCGACTTCGAAATCATAAACCTGCGCATGACCTCCGTCGGCGCCGGACAGCCCATGCGCTTCCACGCCATTCTCGTGAACGCCAAACCCATCGGCGACATCGACTCCACCGGCTCTTTCGGCCCCTTCAACGCACACAGCCCCGGAGACACGCCCGTCAATGGGACCTACACCTTCAGCCACGCCGATCTCGATCCGCTCAAAGGCATCGGCGGCACTCTTTCTTCCACCGGACAATATCAGGGGACGCTCAACAACATCACCGTTGACGGAGAAACCGACACGCCAAACTTCTCTCTCGATACCACCGGAAACCCCGTTCCGCTGCATACAACATTCCATGCCATCGTTGACGGAACCAACGGCGATACACATCTTGAACCCGTGGACGCCATGCTTCTCCACTCTCACATCGTCGCTCGCGGCGACGTAATTACTGTCCCGGGCCAAGGCCACCAGATCACCCTCGATGTAACCGTGCAGCCCGCGCATATTCAGGATGTGCTGGCCCTCGCCGAAAAAACTCAGCCGGCGCTGATGAGCGGAGCGCTCGTCCTGCACACGAAGCTCGTTCTGCCCCCCGGAAAGCAATCCGTCACTCAGAAGATTCGCCTCGACGGTGCATTTGACATCACAAACGTTCACTTCAGCGATCCTAAAATTCAAGAAAAAATCGACGAATTGAGCCTCCGCAGCCAGGGCCACGCCAAAGAAGCAAAGCAGAACGCGGAGAACAACATCAACACCAATATCGCTTCGGACATGAAAGGAAACTTTACTCTCGGCAACGGCAAAGTTACCATCACCGGACTGCGCTACACCGTTCCGGGTGCAAACATCGCCCTGAACGGTGTCTATTCACTGGATGGCAATCAGGTCGACTTCCAGGGGACCGCGCGCCTCACCGCCACAGTCTCGCAGATGGTCACTGGATGGAAATCCTGGCTGCTGAAACCGGTAGATCCCTTCTTCTCAAAGAATGGCGCAGGGACCCAGGTTCCTATCCAGATCACCGGGACACGCTCAAACCTGCACTTCGGCCTCGACTTCGGCCGCAAGGGTGACAAGGATAAAAAGCCAGACGGAAATCGCATCCCGTAGCTGTAAAGTCACAAACGGTCGCACAGAACCACGACCTTCTATCCCCGCTGCAGATACCACGGGATATTGATGACCATGATTCTCTGGTTTCCCTTGAGCAGCAGCATCAGCTTCAGCAGATTCGCGCGCTGGTTGTGCAGCAGATTTTCCCACCAATGGCGCACCACCAGCTCCGGTACCAATACGGCAATCTGCCTGTTTTCAAGCTGCTTTTCCTTTTCGAGAACGAAATCCAGCACTGGAGCAAGCACAAAACGGTAGGGAGACTTCAGGTTCACCAGCTCCGGCACCTTCATCCCTGCGGCGATCAGCGGCGCCGCGATTTTGTTGTCCCAGTCATCGCAAATGCTCTCGCCACTATCTGCGCTTTCGACATGCACGGCAATAATGTCCGGAGACATGCCCAGAGCAAAGCGCAGCGCCTTTTCGGTAAGCCGGCTCCAGCGATCCAGCGGAATAATCACCAGAGGCGGTTTGATGTTTTCCACGCGCAGCGGCTCCGGATTCGCCGTCTCTGCCGACACCCGGACATAGTGCCTGTGGACCAGCACCATTGCAAAGATTAGCAGCGGAATCAACAGCGCGGTCACCCATGCGCCATCCATGAATTTGGCCACCAGCACGATCAGCAGAGTAATGCCGGTCGCCACGCCACCCACGCCGTTCACGATCGCACGGCGCAGCCAGCCCGGGCCCTTGTGCCTGCGCCAGTGCACCACCATCCCCGCCTGCGACAGCGTAAACGCCAGGAACACGCCGATCGCGTAGAGCGGAATCAGCCGGTCGGTAATGCCGCCAAAGAGGATCAGGATAATGGCTGACAGCACCACCAGCGCATAAATTCCGTGCGAATGCAGCAGCCGCCGTCCACGCAGCAGAAACACATGAGGCAGATAATTATGCGCAGCAATGGCCTTCGCCAACCGGGGAAAGTCCTGATATGCCGGATTCGCTGCCAGCGACACAGCCGTCAGCACCGCACCCATTGTCAGGTAGTAGAACCAGCCATGCCCCATGACCGCGAACGTCAACTGCGAGAGCACGCTCTGATATCCGGGGCTGTCCGGAACCGTCGCGCCAACGTGATAAATGCGGCACAACAATGCAATCCCCGCCAACAGGATTGCCAGCAGAACGACAATCGCCGTGAGCGTGCGCTTCGCATTTTTTGTTGTCGGATCGCGAAACGCCATCACTCCATTCGAGACTGCCTCTACACCCGTCATCGCCGTGCAGCCGCTGGCAAAGACCTTCAGCAGCAGCCACAGCGAAATCATCTCGGTCGCTTTCGACAGCGCGGGCGGAGCCACCACCGCATGGACATGGCCGCCGCCGATGACTGCGCGCGTCAGGCCTACCAGGATGACGACAAGAAGAGTTCCCACGAACAGATACGTGGGAATCAGGAATGCCACGCCCGCGTCGCGCACGCCGCGCATGTTGATCAACGTAAGCAGCAGGAGAATCAATAAGCAAATTCCAAGCGTATGCCGCTGCAACTCCGGAACCGCCGACACCAGCGCTTCAACGCCTGCCGAAATACTCACCGCCACCGTCAGCACATAATCGATCATTAGTGCTGCCGCGGCCAGCAGCCCCGGTCCTGTGCCCAGGTTTTCCGTGGCCACGGTGTACGATCCACCACCATGCGGATAGGCCTCAATCGTTTGCCGGTAGGAAAAGAAGACCAGCGCCAGAAGAATAATGATCGCCGTCATGACCGGCAGGATCACATGCTCCCCGGCCATGCCCAGCGGAATCATCAAAACCAGCGCGGCTTCCGGCCCGTATGCCGCCGAACTCAGCGCATCCAGACCAAAAATTCCAACTCCGGATGTCCAGCCAATCTGCTCCGCGCGTTCTTCACTGGAAGCCAGTGGCTTGCCAAACAGCAAATCAAGAATCTGCATTCTGTTCCGATGAAAACGAAATTTTCCGCCGCATCGATGCTAACCCAGAAAGCTCAATGACCGTTCTTTAGCACCAGCACCCTCGTCGCACGACCAACGGGAGTGCCTGCGAAAGTCGATTTTGGGATGGCGCGAAGCGCGTGTCGCTGGACGCGCAGTCCCCGAAGGGGCCAGTCCGTTGCTAAACTGGAACCATATCATGAGCACCGCACTTGGCCTCGCGTCGGACATCCTCGCCAAATACGAGCCCGTCATCGGACTCGAAGTTCACGTACAGCTATTGACCGGAACGAAAGCCTTCTGCGGCTGCACCAACCGCTTTGGAAGTGCGCCCAATACAAACATTTGCCCCACCTGCCTCGGCCTGCCCGGAGCCTTGCCCGTGCTCAACGAGCGCGCCGTCGAATTCGCCGCGCTGGCCTCCATGGCCATCAACTGCGAGGTCCGCGAGCGCTCCATCTTTGCCCGCAAAAACTACTTCTACCCCGACTCGCCCAAGGGCTACCAAATCTCGCAGTACGACAAGCCGCTGGCCGAGAACGGATGGATCGACGTGCCCACGCCCAACGGCATCAAGCGCATCGGCATCACTCGCCTGCACATGGAAGAGGACGCGGGCAAAAGCATCCATGACGGATTCGCCGACTCCGCCACGCGCACCTACGTCGATCTCAACCGCTGCGGCACGCCGCTGGTCGAAATCGTCAGCGAGCCCGACATCCGCACGCCCGACGAAGCCTACGAATACCTCACGCGCCTCAAGGAAATTCTCCTCTACACCGGCGTAAGCGACTGCAACATGGAAGAAGGCTCCCTCCGCTGCGACGCCAACGTAAGCGTGCGCCCGCGCGGCCAGGAAAAATTCGGCACCAAAGCCGAAGTCAAAAATGTCAACAGCTTCCGCTTCATCCGCGCCGCGCTCGAATACGAGATCGAGCGCCAGATCGAGGTCCTCGAAAGCGGCAACCGCGTCGTGCAGGAGACGCGCCTCTGGAACGCCGCCGAGGGCCGCACCTACTCCATGCGCTCGAAGGAGCAGGCCCACGACTACCGCTATTTCCCCGAGCCGGATCTTCCACCGCTCATCGTCTCCGCCGCGCAGCAGGCCGGGATTCGCGCCAAACTCCCTGAGCTGCCCGAAGCACGCCGGGCCCGCATGGTCGCCGAGTACGAGATCACCGAGCAGGACGCCGCCACGCTCACTGCCACGCGCGAGTTCGCCGACCAGTTCGAATCCGCCGCCAAAGCCGCAAAGAGTCCCAAGCGCGTCGCCAATCTGGTCCAGAGCGAGCTGACGAGCCGATTAAAGTTGAGCGGTTTGGAGCTAGACCAGTCGCCCATCACCATGAAGGGCATCGCCCAGGCCGCCGATTTGGCCGAAGAGGGCAAGCTGTCCAGCAAACAGCTCAAGCAGCTCTTTGACACCGCTTTTGAGACCAACGAAGACTTCGGCCCCGTCTACGAGCGCGAAAAACCGCAACAGATCAGCGACGCGGGAGCCATCGAAAAGATGATCGACGAAGTCATCGCCGCCAACCCCAGGCAGGTAGAGCAGTACCGCGGCGGGAAGAAGACCGTCGCCGCCTTCTTCGTAGGCCAGGTCATGAAGCTCTCCAAAGGACAGGCCAACCCGGCCCTGCTCAACGAGTTGGTGACGAAGAAGCTGGACGAATAATCGCTACCGAATCGCGGGGCTGAAGGTGATGTCCTGCTCCCAGCCCACCGGAAATCCGTGCTGCCGCACCAGCGGTCCAATCTGCGCCCAGTGCCGGATGGCATGCACGAAGACACGCAGGCAGAGCTTGCCGCGCCGGATTTGAATCTCAGTGCCGTATCGAGTTCGCATTGTGAGTGACGTATCGAGCGCATGCTCATCAGTCGTGGATAGAGAGCGCCGCAAATTTGCGGAATCGAGCGCGTGCATCTCCCATGCATTGGCAACATTCTTCACCGGCGTCGTCAGGTCGAAATCCGTCACCGGCTCACACAGCAGCCGCTGCGAGTGCACCGCGGACGCCATGTGGTACGCTTGACAGCGGTTTGGCAGTCGAAGCGTGCGGATTTGCAGACATTGAACACTAAAGGAAGGAAGATCGAAACAATGACGCTAACACAGAAGCAGATCAGGACGCGAGCGGAGTATGACGCACGTGAGGCTACTAAGGCGGCAGCCAAGGGCATTATCCTTCCGACACCCGAATACGATGACCTTGAACCCGCACCGCCGGAACCGTTGACGTTTGGCAAACTCGTTGCCGGGGTGTTCCTCGCCTTGTTGCTGTTTGGTATCCTCGCGCTTGTTGTCCTCAAGATGGTCAGTTAGAGGTTTCCACATATAGTCGCGTAATCGTAATAATGCTTGACACTCGCGGACGCCATATAGACGTGCCATATCAGCCCGCCCACATTGCCGCTGTTCGCTATATCGGTCGGCGCCTCCGCCGCGCCCGGATTCGCCGTAAAAAATTCCTTCCACTTTGCCGCCGTCAGGTCAAAGTCCTCCAGCAACTCTTCGAGTGTGACCGCCACAAAGCCCATTCGCCCTTCCCCGTTCGGCCCTTATTTCTCCAGCGCCCTCCGCCCAATATCCCGCCGGAAATACATCCCCTCAAACTGAATCTCCGCGATTCCGTCGTAGGCCCGCCTCAGCGCTTCATCGAGAGAATCCGCCGTAGCCGTCACCGCCAGCACGCGCCCGCCGTTGGTCAGAATCTCGCCATCCACCAGCGCCGTCCCCGCATGGAAAACCATCACTCCCGGAAGCGCAGCCGCCTCCTTCAGCCCGGTGATTTTATATCCGTTCGTATAGCTGCCCGGATACCCTCCCGAAGCCGCCACCACGCAGGCTGAAGCGCCCGGCTTCCAGCGCAGTTCCGTCTCGCTCAGCCGCCCTTCCACGCACGCTTCCAGCGCCTCCAGCAAATCGCTGTCCAGTCGCGCCAGAATCGCCTGCGTCTCCGGATCGCCGAATCGTGCGTTGTATTCCAGCACCATCGGCCCCCTCGCCGTCATCATTAGCCCGCAGTACAGCACACCGGTAAATGCGGCGTCTTCCGCCGCCATGCCGTCGATTGTGGGCTGCGCCACATGGTGCAGCAGCCAGTCGCGCATTGTCGCATCCAGCATGGAGTCCGTCGAGTACACGCCCATGCCGCCTGTGTTCGGGCCAGTGTCGCCCTCGCCCAGCCGCTTATGGTCTTGCGCCGGAACCAGCGGCGTCATATGCTTCCCGTCCGACAGCAGCAGGAACGAAAGCTCCTCGCCGGTCAGGAACTCCTCCAGCACCACCGTTGTCTCCGCCGCGCCCAACAGCTTTCCGCTGAACAGTCCGGCAATGGCCTGCTCCGCGTCGGTCTTTGTCTCGCAGATCAGCACGCCTTTGCCCGAGGCCAGTCCGTCGGCCTTGATCACCACCGGAAAATGAAACAAATGCAGCGAATCGAGAGCGTCCTTTTCGTTCGCGCACACCGCATAGCTCGCCGTAGGAATGTTGTGCCGCTGCATAAATCGCTTGGCAAAGGCCTTGCTCGTCTCCAGCATCGCCGCCGCCTGGGTCGGTCCAAACACGGCCAGCCCGCGACGCCGCAACTCGTCCACCAGTCCCAGCGAGAGCGGCAGCTCCGGCCCCACCACGGTTAAATCCGGACGCTCCGCCGCAACCACCCGCAGCAGATCATTCAAATCCTTCAAATTCGCCGGAACGCACCGCGCCGTCGACGCGATCCCGCCATTGCCCGGCGCACACACAATCTCCGTTACCCGCGGCGACTTCTTCAGCGCCCATGCCAGAGCATGTTCACGCCCACCTGCGCCGATTACCAGAACTTTCATTGCTTCCGCGCTCTCCACTCTTCAGGGTCTACCGCAAGGCTACCGCACTGAAGACAGCTAGTGAAGCGATCAGCGGAAAAACGGTCAGTGAGCTGGGGAAGCCAACAATATGCTTCCCGCCGGGTCCTGAGCTGACCGCCTTTTAGCTCACCGGACCCTAGCTGGCCGCTTCACCAGCTAACCGCTTTTTAGCTGATCTTGCTAACCGGAATTTAACATTAGGAATTAACTATGGTTTACAATGGAAACCAACGATGGCCACCACCCCCACCCAGCCCGGACGTCAGTCTCTCCTGCCGCGCATGCGCAGCTCCGAGCTGTGGTCCTACTTCGGGCCGGCCTTTGTGGCCAGCATCGCCTACATCGACCCCGGCAACTTCGCCGCCAACTTCGATGGAGGCTCGCGTTTCGGCTACCAGCTGCTCTGGGTGCTGCTCTGGTCGAACCTCATGGCGATTCTCGTGCAATACCTCGCCGCCAAGCTCGGCATCGCTACCGGAAAAACCCTGCCGCAGAACTGCCGCGACCGTTTCTCGCTCCCGGTAACCCTCTTTTTGTGGGTCGCGGCGGAGATCTCCGCCATGGCCACCGATCTCGCCGAATTTCTCGGCGCAGCGCTCGGTTTTTATCTCCTCTTCGGCCCGCGCTTCCTGCTCTATGGCTGGAGCAAGACCGAGATCCTGCTTGTCGCCGCCATATTCTCCGCCATCTGCGTCTTTGCCATCCTCTTGCTTGAGCTGTGGGGATTCCGCAAGCTGGAACTGGCCATCATGGGCTTCGTCTGCATCATCGGCGTCTGCTATGCCATTGAAATGTTGATGATCCGGCCCGACTGGAGCGCCATCGCCCTGCACACCCTGGTTCCCATGGTCAACGGCAAAAGCATCTACATCGCCGTCGGCATGCTCGGAGCCACCGTCATGCCCCACGTCGTCTATCTCCATTCGGCGCTGGTGCAACCCCGCGTGCAGATTCAGAAGGCCGAGACCCCGCATCACAAATATCTCTCCCGCCTGCAGCACCTTCGCTACGAGACCATCGATGTCTTCGTCGCCATGAATGCCGCCTGGCTGGTCAATTCAGCCATGGTGATCGTCGCCGCCGCGGTCTTCGGCGGACACGTTCTCGCCAACCCCATCGAAGACGCGCACCGCACCCTCGGCCCCTTACTCGGCCAGGCTTCGGCGCTGGTCTTCGCCATCGCTCTGCTCTGCTCCGGCCTTTCGTCTTCCACAGTCGGAACCATGGCC
>JBARHV010000242.1:0-8797 GCA_049799415.1 Silvibacterium sp. | reverse complement strand
GCTCTATCAGTTGTGAAGGAATATCTACACCGCCGACTAAAATGTCTTTGCCTTGTTCTTGTTTCAGTTTGAGTATTTCGTCGTGAAGGTTCGTACGGACAATTCTCGTATTTTTATTTTCCGCGCTGTCCAATGATCGCGAGAAAACAATTTTCTTGGTGTTGACGAATGCCCGTGCAAATTCGGTATCTGCTTTTGACTCAGACGGATTTTTGAGGACGTCAGGCCAATAGGGAACCATCAACTGATAGGTTTTGCGCCCAAAGACCTGCACGTCAACCTCTCGCATGAAGTGAGTAAAGTATTCGAGTTTTTCTTCATCGACAAATTGTTTGGTGTGGTCGCAGCAGCCATCCAGGGTGATGTTGATTGCGAAGATTAGATTTCTCATTTGATTGTCGTGACCCCCTTTTTGTGTACCAGTGCTTATGAGAGTTTGCGGCCTTGCGCGCTGGATCGTTCGCCCTATAGTCGTCGGGCGCGGGGAAAATCGACGGCAGAGCCGTTTTTATTTCAGTTCCCGCAGGCGCCCCGCGAGGAGAAGGCGCTCCTGTCGAACCAGGGCAAGCGCCTTCTCATAGGAAGCACGGGCCTCCGGAAGCTGTCCCAGCCTGCGGCATAGCCGCACGGAAAAACTGGGGAATGTTCCGTCCCCAGTTTTCCGTCGAATATTTATGCGAGCGGGCACTACGGCGCATGTTCCGAGGCCGCAGTGGCCAGGTTGTTTACTTGCTTCCGCCGGATCCCTGTTCCGGAGCCGGGAAGAAAAGAAGCTCGCGCACCTCGCCGGGTATATCGCAGGCGATGGCACCCTTCTTCGCCCATGCAAGTGCCTCGTCCATATTGGCGGCTTCCAGTATCCAAAATCCACCCATGTGCTCCTTGGTCTCGGTGTACGGTCCGTCGGTGACGAGTACCTTGCCGTTGGGCTGCTTTCGCAGCGTCTTTGCGTTGCCAACCGGGGAAATGCCGCAGGCGAACTTCCTGACGCCGGCAGCAATCATTTCGCGGTTGAGCGCGTGGATCTCCTCCATCATCGCTTCGGTTACGGTGGACGGGTCGAAGTCGTCGGGGAGGTAATTGCAAACCAGATACTGTGGCATAACTTCTCCTTTTTGTTTCCTGTGGTTTGCTTCTGATGGCTCGTTTCCTGATCACTCAGGAACCATAGCTCATCGTTCTTTGTCCTATAGTCGTTGGGGCGACGGAAAATCGACAGCCACTCCAATTTTTATTTCAGATGGCGAATCCGCTCTTGCAGAAACTGCCGCTCCGGTTCCTGTTGCGTCAGCGACAGAGCTTTCTCATACGAGGACCGTGCCTCAGCGGTCCTGCCGAGCCTGCGGTACATATCGGCACGGGCTGAATGCGCCAGGTAGTAATGTGCCAATTCGCCATGTTCTAACACCGCGTCGATATGCGTCAGACCGGCCTCTGGACCATCGCGCATGGCAATTGCCACGGCGCGATTTAGATATACAACTGGCGAAGGCTGCATTTGTACCAATTGGTTGTACAGCGCAACAATCTGCCGCCAGTCGGTCACGGCGGCCGATTCCGCCTCCGCATGAACGGCCGCAATCGCAGCCTGCAATGTGTAAGAGCCGAAGTGGCGGGACTTCAGGGCTTTCTCCATCCATGCCACTCCCTCCGCGATCTGCTCTCGGTTCCAGAGCGTGCGGTCTTGATTCTCCAGCAAAATCAGCTTTCCGGTCGGAGAGGTTCTCGCGGCGCGACGGGATTCCTGTAGCAGCATCAGGGAAAGCAGCCCCATGATTTCCGGCTTTGGGACTTCCGGCTCTGGCTGGAGTTCGGTCAGCAACCGGCCCAATCGAATCGCCTCGCCGGTTAGCTCGGCCCGCGTTACCTCCGCTCCCGCCGCAGCCGAGTAACCCTCGTTGAAGACGAGATAGATGACCTGAAGCACCGCGTCCAGTCGCTCCGGCAATTCCTGCGGCGTTGGCACCTCGTATGGAATCGGTGTCTCTCGGATCTTTGTTTTCGCGCGCACAATGCGCTGTGCAAGCGTCGCCGGCGTAACGAGAAATGCCCGGGCAATCTCCTCTGTGGTCAGGCCGCAGACTTCGCGCAGCGTGAGCGCAACCTGTGCTTCCGGTGGCAGAGCGGGATGGCAGCAGGTGAAGATGAGACGAAGGCGATCGTCCTCGATCTCCTCTTCCTGAGGCGCTTCCTGAGGCGCTTCATTGATGCGCGCTTCGTTGATTTGCGCTTCAAGGTACAGCGTAAGATCTCGCTGTGCTCCGTCGAAGCGCGCCCGCCGGCGGATCCCGTCAATGGCCTTGAAGCGTGCGGTTGAAATCAGCCAGGGGCGCGGTTTGTCCGGTATGCCGTCCTGAGGCCATCTGTCCAAAGCGGTGGCAAAGGCCTCGTGCATCGCCTCTTCGGCGAGATCAAGATCGCCGAGCAGGCGCACCAGCGTAGCCAGAATCCTGCCCGATTCAGACCGGTAAAGAGTCTCTATGGTCCTGCTCAGATCTTCGGGCGCATTCGACGGCATGCATGTCAAATTAGCAAACGGACTGACTCAGCACAACTGGCTCGCCAATACACTCTTTGGGGCCGGTTGCACTGGGAGAACAGGATAGGTCCTCGTAAACGCGCTTGTGGGAACGTATCAAGCGTTAGATCCAGAATTGTCGGCTACCCGGAAGTTGGACCAGCGATGAGCTATGCGCAAGCATAGAGTTTCATAACCGTCTCGGTCATTTCCGCAACATGGGAATTCCGTGGGCTTTGAGCCGGATGCTATACACGCTGCTTTGGGTGGTGATGTAGAGCACATTGAGCTGGCTGCCTCCCCAGGCGAGGTTGGAAACGACTTCGGGCGTATCGATGGTTCCGAGATGTTTGCCGGATGGGGACAGTATCCAAATACCGCCAGGGCCGGCGCTGTATATATTTCCGAATGAGTCGACCTTCATGCCGTCGGGCGAGCCCCGGCGCTTGTCGGCGGTGGCATCCGCGAGAACTGTGCGATCGGTGAGAGTGCCGTCGGGTTTTATCCGGAAGCGGAGCCAGAGTTTTTGCGGCTCCGTGTTGTCGAGGTAAAGATATTTCTCGTCGGGTGAAAGGGCCAGCCCATTGGGGCGGGACAGATCGCCGACGAGAAGATGAATCGCTGCGTGATTTGGCGGCGTTCCGGGTTTTTGTGAACCCGCGCCGCGCACCAGGTAGAGACCGTTGACGGTGAGCTGCTTGTGCGGGTCCTTATCGTTCTGCATGGGCAAGCCATAAGGAGGGTCAGTGAAATACAGATCGCCGTTGGAGCGGAAGACGAGGTCGTTGGGGCTGTTGAGACGCTTGCCCTGATAACTGTCCGCGAGCACGGTCTGGATGGCTTTGGGGTTGATGGTTTCAAGGCGAAATACATTCCGAGCGCCGTTGCCGGCAATGACCAGTCGCCCGTGCGGATCGATGGTCATGCCATTCGATCCGGGCTGCGGGCCGTTGAAGGGCGCACTGTCGATATAGCCGGAGGGCTGCATAAAGATCGAGACGGCGCCATTGGGCAGGACTTTACGAATACTGTTGCCGGGGATATCGGCGAAGAGAAGATAGCCGCCGTTCCGAGGAATCCAGACTGGACCTTCAAGCCAGGTGAAGCCGGTTGCTACGCGCTCAAGCCGGGGTTGTGCGGGCACAATATGGTCGAGTGCCGGATTGAGACGTTCGATGTGGACGGGTACTTCGACGACCTGGGCGTGTAACGCCGCGATGCAAACGGTGCAAGCAATCCATGCCAGCACGATGCGGAACATCGTCCTGCTCGTCATATCTGGTTTTGCTTTCTGTGTCATGAAGGGGCTCCATTGCTGAAAAAATCTCTTCCGTGCTGCTCAGGGCCGAAGTAGAAGAGAAAAAGAAGGGCAACGATAATGGCACCTTCGAAGGCGGTGAGCGCCCATGAGTAGCCGAACAGGTCGCGTAACTTAAGCTCGGCCATGGTTGCAGGCGAGGCGATGAGGAAGCCGAGCTGGTAGACAAGTCCGGGGAAAAGGCCACGCACTGATGGCGGAGAGAGCTCATTGATGTGTGCCGGGATGACACCCCAGGCTCCCTGGACCCCTGCCTGCATGGCGCAGGAGCCGAGCACGAGCGCAAGAACGGTGCTGCCGAAGGCCCAGGCCGGAATGGAAACGAGCGATGCAATGAGAGCGAAGATGATGGAGTAGCGGCGGCCGATTTTTTCGGAGAGAAGCCCGAAGAACAGGGAACCGAGAATGGCTGCAATGTTGTAGAGCACGGGGATGCCATAGAGGAGATTCATGCCGGCGATCGTTCTATGCGCGATGCCGGGCAGCGATTTTAGAAAGTCCGGGTAGAGATCCTGCGTGCCGTGCGAGAGGCAGAGCATGACGGCCATGAGCGCGAGCAAATAGAAGAAGATGCGCGCGTGACTCAAGAGCGAGGCAAAGATGGATTTCATTGAAGTGGCGCGATGCGTGTGCCACGCCTCGGATTCCGGCGCAAGCGATGTGAGAATCGCGATGATTACGGCGACAGGCGCGCCGATGAAGAATGCCGAGCGCCATCCGAGATGAATGGTCACTGTCTGCATGGCTACGGCGGCCACCAGGTATCCAAGGGGATAGCCGCTCTGCAGGAGTCCGCTCAGAACTCCGCGCAGATGGCGCGGTGCGCTCTCCATTGCATAGGACGCGCCGATGCCCCAGTAGCCTCCCATTCCTAATCCATAGAGCGCGCGCATGATGGCGAACATGGTGAAGTTGACCGAAAGGCCGCTGAGCACAGTCATTGCGGAGAAGTACAAGACGCAAAGGATCAGCGGCCATTTGCGGCCAAAACGGTCGGCGAGCGACCCGAAAATAAGCGCGCCGACGGGACGCATGGCCAGTGTGAGGGTGAGCGTGTAAACCACGTCCGCCTTGCTGACGCGGAAGTGCGCGGCGAGCGCATCAAACAGGAAGATGACGACGAAGAAGTCGAATGCGTCGAGAACCCAGCCGAGGATGCCGGAGGTGACGGCCAGCTGCCATCCGCGCGTGGGCGCGCCGCGGGGCGAAATATCGGCGCTATCGGTAAAATGCATGCATCTCCTCTCGTAACTATATACAGGGAGGAACGGATGTCCGGCAGCAGACAGGAGACGATTCAATCGGTCAACGCATCAGCACGCATGGAGCCGGTGTCGCGAGATGATGAGAGCAGAGGTTGCGATGTTTCGGCTCTTAGCGCTGGGCGCTTTCTATCTGTTGGCAGTGTTTTCGGCTCCGATGCACGCACAGACTGCGCCGTGTTGCCGCACGGGACGAGTTGTGGATGCGGAAGGGGCTCCAGTTGCGGGCGCGAGTGTCCTCGATGGTCAAGGAAAGCCGCTGACGACTACCGCTGCGGATGGAGCGTTTTCTGTTCCGAATGATGTGGCGCGTGTTGAGGTTGTCGCTGCACACATGGCTCCGGCCTTTGCTGACACCATAGCGGGCAAACCGGTGCGCATCGTGCTGGAGCGTCCGCTGGAAACGGTGATTGTGAGCGCGTACCGGTCTCCTTTGCCCTCGGAAGAGAGCCCGGCGAGTACGCGTGTGCTCACACAACAGGACCTGCGACAGGCAGCACCGCAAACAATGGATGGCAAGCTGCGGACCGTGCCGGGTTTTGAGTTGTATCGGCGGTCGAGCTCCCTGGTGGCAAATCCCACGACGGAAGGCGTATCGCTGCGAGGGCTGGGATCGACGGCAGCGAGCCGGTCGCTGGTGGTCTTCGACGGCGTGCCATTGAACGACCCGTACGGGGGGTGGGTTCACTGGGAGGAGATTCCCGCGCCAGCTATTCGATCGGTGGAAGTGGTTCGCGGGGGCGCATCTGATCTGTACGGATCGAGCGCCATTGGCGGCGTGATCAGCGTTCTTCCGGTGCGCCCGCACGATACCAGCTTTCAGGTATCGAGCACTTATGGTTCTGAGGCCACAACGAACACCTCCATGTTCGGAACGTTTGCTATGTCTGGCTGGGCGGGAATGATTGGCAGCAGCGTGATTGCCACCGACGGATACACGCTGGTGGCTCCGGAGTTTCGCGGGCCAATCGATCAGCCATCGAATGTGCATGCGCAGAATGCGCTTGTGGAGCTGGACCGCAACTTTGCGGGCGATGGACGCATCTTTCTGCGCGGCTCAGGATTGAATGAGGCGCGCCACAACGGCACTCCCCTGCAAACGAACGGTACACGGTTGTGGCGGTACACGGCGGGCGCGGATACGAATCATTTTCTGCTGCGACTGTATGGCGCGAGCGAGCATTACCGCCAGAGCTTTTCGTCGATTAGCCCGGATCGGGCTTCGGAGACATTGACCCGGCTTGGAAGAGATCCTGCGGGCGAGCTGGGAGCGCAGGCCAACTGGCGTCAGGCTATCGGGCATCGATTGCTACTGCTGGCCGGAGCCGATACGCACGATATTCGAGCCGCAGATTACGAACAGAGCTTTACCGGATCCGGAGGCGAGTTGAGCACGAGCAGCCACCAGCGGCAGACCGGCGAATATGGAGAAGCACTCTACACGCCGGAGAACTGGACGGTGAGCGGGTCGGCACGGGTTGACCACTTCTCGAACTTCGATGCAAAACAATATCAGCAGCCAGGTTCATCAACAGCGCTGCCGACGCTGGATGAGACGGTGCTCGATCCGCGGCTTGGTATAACGCGACGACTGGGAAAATCACTGGCGTTGAATGCGTCCGCGTTTCGTGCGTACAGGGCGCCGACGGAGAATGAGCTTTATCGCACAGGCCAGGTCGGACAGCAGATTACAAAACCCAATCCGAATCTGCGCTCGGAGCGGGCCACAGGTTGGGAATCAGGCTTGCAGATCAACATGAACCGTATCAGTTCGACGATGAGAGCGAGCTATTTCTGGACGCAGGTAAACCGTCCAATCACGGCTCTAACACTGAGCGTTACGCCGACAGAAGAGATCCTGCAACGCGCGAACCTCGGACAGATTGAGAGCCGCGGCATTTCGGTGGATTACTCTGCCCAGGAACGCTGGATCGCGGTGACCGGAGGCTACCAGTTTGCCAAGGCCACGGTTACGGAGTTCAACCAGGAGCCTGCACTGGTGGGAAAGTGGATTCCGCAGGTCGCGCGGAATATGGCGACGGCTCAGATACGGATGAACCGTACACGCTGGGGGCTTTTGAGCCTGCAGGGGCGAGTGAGCGGACGCCAGTTTGACGATGATATGAACCTGTATCTACTGCACAGCTACTTCCGGCTCGATTGCTATGCTTCGCACGAAATTGGCAGGAATCTGCAGATTTATGCGGAGGGGGAAAACCTCTTCGATCGCTCGATTGAGGTGGGCAAAACCCCAGTGCTTACACTGGGAACGCCGCGTGTAGCACGCTTCGGTATTCGCCTGAGCTTTGGCGGATGAATGCTTCACGCTACGAGCGAAAATTCCGCTGATTCCCCTAAACAAGCAAGCCCTGGGTGGCCCGATGAAGGCCGCTTAATTTGCTACAATCCAAACAGGAACAAGAGTTAATGTTCCGGCTGTGGCTGCCTTGCAGACAAGATATAAATTGCGACAGCAAGGAAGATCGGAAATCGAGAACTTCCGCAAACAGGCGCGTAGCTCAGTTGGTTAGAGCGCTACCTTGACACGGTAGAGGTCAGGAGTTCGAGTCTCCTCGTGCCTACCATATTTTCAATTAGATACGCAGGCACTGGCTTACTCAGAGCGTCTTTTGTGTCGTGATTTGTGTTGCTATCCTTCACATTGTCCATCAGCAAAACGGCTACCTCGTATCGACGAAAGGTAAGTCAGAAGTGATCGACAAAAGACACCTTAAGACAGCGCTTAACCGCAGCGCTCATGTTCTTCTCGCCTTATTGGTAGCTGCCGTTCCCGCAAATGCAGCGGGCACCTTGCCGGGACAGGTTACGAAACGGCAAAGACCCGATCCTGCGCGTTCGGCTCCTGCCTCTGGCTCCTCTGTTCCTTTTTCGACGGTGCTTTATGGTGCTGCCTACTACCACGAGTATGAACCGTATGAGCGGCTCGATCAGGATGTAAAGCTGATGAAGGACGCGGGACTCAATGTGGTTCGCATGGGAGAATCCACCTGGAGCCTGTGGGAACCGGAGGATGGCCATTTTGAGTATGCGTGGATGGATCGCGTGGTGGATGCCATGGGGAAGGCCGGGATCAAGGTCATCATGGGCACGCCGACGTACTCCATTCCGACATGGCTTTATCATGAACACCCGGAAATTCTTGCGCGGCCGCTCGGGGGTGGAAAGGTCTTTTATGGCATGCGGCAGAACATGGATATCGAAAATCCAGCGTTTCGCTTTTATTCCCAAAGACTGATTACGAACCTTGTGGAGCACTACAAGAACAACCCCTATGTGATTGGCTGGCAGATTGACAACGAAACAGCTTCCTACGGAGCATCGAATCCCGATGTGTTCGCCGGTTTCGTCAATCACCTCAAGGAAAAATTCGGCACGACGGAAAACCTGAACAAGGCGTGGTTCCTGAACTATTGGGGAGAGGACGTGAACTCATGGGCAGACATGCCCACGCGCGATGATGCGCAGAGCACGGGCTACAAGCTCGAATGGACGCGATGGCAGCAGATGCGCGTGACCGACTACCTTTCATGGCAGGCGGCACTGGTAAGGCGTTACCGCAGGCCGGATCAATTTGTGACGACGGACTTTGCGGGCGGCTTTAAGTCAGACGTGAATGAGGAGGCGGTCGCTTCCGCACTGGATATTGTGGCGCTCAATAATTACCACGGTACACAGGAC
>JBARHV010000241.1:0-3686 GCA_049799415.1 Silvibacterium sp. | reverse complement strand
CCCCGTGAGTGCCAACAAAAGGAAAGGCGTAGGGCAAACCTCGATGGGGTATCAACTGCCTGGATTGGTCTGTACTTTCGGCAACGCTTCGGTGATGTGGTCAATCCATCGTTCTACAGTCAGCGTCAAGCTGCTCAGCAACTCCGTGAGCCGGGCCAACTCGCCGTCCGGCAGTCGGTGCAGTGCCAGATGCAACAGCGTCAGTCCATACAGCAGGCGAAATTGCACGCTGATCCAGGCCCATTCCCACTCCTGCTTCCGCTTGACCTCTGGAGAAAGCGCGGCAATCAGCCGGGCTAATTGCTCGAGGCCATGAAAGTCCTGACCTAACCCTTGAATGTAAAGCCGAAGAATCCGGCGGCGCTGTGCGCGCCATTGCTTGGCGATGTGTTGCGGCGCACGGCGACGCACGAATTCGCGATCCTCAGCGGTTAAGATGTGCCGAATTTGAGGAAAATGCCCGCAATGGATCGGCAGAAGTCTCTTTATCTCTAAAGCAGCCAGCGAGAGATCGGTTTTTGGTTTGCGGTTCCCAAAAAGCAGCCATATCAGTGCAAGAAGAAGAGCAATCGAGAGCAAGAGCATGAGTGATAGGATCATTTCCACATCTCCAAGAGCCGTCCATTCAATTCACGAAGCCGAGCCGTTAGGTGTGGTGCCATGTCCTTGTATTCATGTTTCTCGAGCAACACGGGAGAAGGAGCGAGAACAGGCAGTGGCCTTCGCAACCCGATAATCCAGAAGACAACCGCCATGTCGAAAGATATATGCCGCAGGCCATTCCATACGGAGAAATAGCTCAGCCAATGTTGAAGAAATGTGTTGTTCACAACTTGAATGGCTGAATAGAGGCCCAGCCCTAGCGCGATCCATGCAAAATAGCGCTCAATCCTGATGCTATAGTAACGACAGAAGATAAGGCCAAAAATCAGAATGCCAACGATCGCCAATTCCAAACCGCGTCCAACAGTGAGGATGACTTCCTCAATGAAGTGTGCATTTTGACGGGCCACGATGCCGGAAGTTGTTCCTAGAATTGCACCCACCGCGATCAAAACCGGCCTGCAAAGCCGCCACAGCCCTTCGTAGGGAGAGAGCAGACTTCGGCAAACTTCATAAACAACAAGAGCTCGAAGAGAAACCAGTAAACCTTGCATCACCCAAGCGACGATAAACGAGATATGGGAAGAAATACCTGTAACTCCATATACTGTCAGTGTTATCACTTCATTGGCTACGATAAGGAAAAGATATATCGTAAAAAAAGGCAGCCGGTCGAAGAGATGGCGGCGAATCGCGAGGATCAGAACCACGGCCTCGATGAAAGTTCCAAAGCCCCAATGGGCTAAACCAAAAAAGGAGAGGCCCATATGCCGGGAGCACTATAACAGTTTAGGAGACATGACGTAAACTGTAAGTTACTCCCGGCGTGAAACGGGTGATTCATGCCGAGAACGAGTTCATTGAAATCATCAAACTCGGAGGCGGTGGCGGTGGCGGAAACGGTGGCATTGGGTTACTGCCATCGGCCCAAAGGGTGGAAGAGTTTGGCGGAAACGGTGGCATTGGGTTGCTGCCATCGGCCCAGAGGTTGGAAGAGTTTGGAGGGAATGGTGGCATTGGGTTACTGCCATCAGCCCAAATGCAATTCGCTACGGTGCGGTGACCGTTTACTGCCGTTGCTAAAGAGTTGACGTTCGAACGACCCAAGATTAGTATCGCCAGAAGTAACGCGCCAGTTACAACAAACGAAGCTGCTATCTGTTTCATAGTGGACCACCTCCTGGGAGGCGCTTTTCTCAGGAGTCGGCTGAGTGGTGACGGATTTGTGCGAAGTGTTCCGAACGTGGAACAAATGCTTCAAAGCCAGCGATGAAAGATCTGGAACAAGTCCATCAAGATCGCCGCGTGATCGAAGATTTCACGTCGCGCACTTTGGACCGCATTCCAGGCGACGTATCGCGCTTGCTCCACATCGCTACGCTTCGCGATTTGGCCACTGGCTGCTATCGCCATGACGGGTTGGCAGCGATTTATTCTGAATCGGCGGTCGACCAAGCCCTGCGGGCATGTCATGAAGAGTTATTCGAGAGGATACTGGAGACGTCGCTCGAGCATCAGGAGGTTGAAATCCGTAGATGCCTGGAGGGATTTGATAGCAGTTCGAGTGAAATTGCCGGGCGCTGGCAAGAGCATGAGTTCTACAAGTTTCTTATTCCTTCCGGTGTGCCGATCTATCTAAGGCAGCTTTTCTGCTCGAACCTTGCAACGCTGTTGCAGTTGATCGCGGCAGAAGGCTTTATGAGTTGACTAGGCGCATCGACACGCCAACCACTCTCCCCGTGACTTCTGCTTCGTCCGGGAAGTGGTAGTTTTCTGGCGCGCACGACGACAACGGATGCGGCTGCAACACGAGCCGGTTCCTTTCGAGCAAACACCAGCAACAGCGATAGCCGGAGCGTATATCTACCAAGTAAATGGGCCTTTCCGCTTCATTCCTCCAGCCTCCAGCCTCGATTTTCTGCCGTTGAGGGTCCACCAGCACTAACGCCCCGGGACGCAGAAGCGGTTCCATCCAGTGATCTTCATGGCCAATATAGCCGTAATGGTAGCCATGTCCATTTCTCAAGGATACCGCTTCGAAACTTCCCCAACTCTGGATCATTCGCGTCAGGTACGTCGTACGCTGCGGATCGAACGCGGGATCGAAATGAATCGGAAGATGAACGGCGCGGGGCGGCGCCGTCAGGTGTGTCTTCGGCCCTACAAACGACATTCCCTCAACGAAGATGTCGCTGAGTGGAACGTCATACCATCTGCATACTTCGTCGGGGTTGAGGTGATAAATGGTGCAAAGACTGAATAGCTTGTGCAGTCCAGGGACCACGCTGCTGTTCTCCAAGTCTGCCAGTCGGCTGATGTGGATAATAAATTCGGGCCGGCCGTGGCGCTGAGCGACCTCATAGCTTGCCTGTTCGACATCGCGGTAGGTGAGAGCCAACCGTTCTCGAATTTGGCGAAGACGAGTACCAGGAAACAAATTGTCCTGCTCCCAAAATGCATCCGTAGGTTGAGGGCGGATTATAGAGCCATATCTGTTCAGAAACCAGAACAGTCAAGTCAACTCGAGAGTAATTTATTCAAGTTAATAAATGCGCGGTGGTTTTTTGTCAGGCGGTGCATAACAGCGGCCACACCCGATAACCGAATAGCCCTAGACAAAATCCCAAGCGCGAAAAAACATGGGCCCACGTCGACCCAGCTCCATTCTGTCTCCAAGAAGTTGCAGCAAACTATTGACTTTTTATAAATTATACATAGACTGCCCTCGTTTTCGTATTCGCACTGGCCCTGAGCAAGGTCCGGGCGTCAGCGTTGTTGGACTCCGTGCGGAGGGCGCACATGATCCGAAACCGTGGATGCACGTTTCTTCTATTCGTCATTTCTCTGGTGTCTGCTGGCCCAGTTATCGCGCAAGGCACGCTCGCAGATTACCAGCGCGCGCAACGCTTTCTGCCGGGGAATGTAAGGCACTTAGTCTTGGGCGCCGGGCTGGCCAGTTGGATTGGCAAGGGCGACAGTTTTTGGTATCTCGAAAACACTGTGGCAGGTAAGCAGTTTATCGTTGTGGATGCCGCCAAGAACACCATCCGTCCCGCATTCGACCATGCGAGGCTCGCGGCAGC
>JBARHV010000240.1:0-18475 GCA_049799415.1 Silvibacterium sp. | reverse complement strand
CCATTGAACAGCTGCAGCGAGAGTGCCTGCGCAGTCACGATGATTGGCGCGCACAAAAAAACTGCGATCAATAACGAAAGAAGGCGTAAACGACTCTGCAGCATAGCGAACGGGTTATTCATGGTTGAATCGATTGTGAATCTAAATGACAGCGCAAGCAAGATGATTGATCGCGCCCTCTGGCCATTCGGCAGAAAATGGGTGATGCTCAGAGGATGAACGATGTCTCTCGTTACGGGCCATTGGCTCTCCTTATCGTCCCTGCCCTGTTTCTGGTTCCATCTCTGGCCGTCGCTCAGACTCCAGACACTGCCGCACTGCGCGGAGTGGTGATAGGTCCGAACGGTGCGCCGCTCTCCGGCGCTAACCTTGTCATTGAAGATGCGCATCACCGCGTGGTTCGCTCCGTGCGGACAAACACCCAGGGAGACTTCGCAGTGGAGGACCTTCCCGCCGCAATTCCTTTGGACGTGAATGCGACGTATCCGGGCTTTGCCCCGGCCGCATCCGGAGAGATGATGCTGGCTGCCGGCGCGACGGCAAGCGTGCAATTGCGCATGCAGATTGAAGCTGCACATGCGGAGGTGCGCGTAACCGGCAAAGCCGGAGAGGTTCGCACCGATGAGCCTCAGTTGGGAGACCGCCTGACAGCGCAGCAGATGCAAAGCATGCCGCTTCTCAACCGGCGCATTACCTGGCTCCCGCTGCTGAATGCGGCGAATCGTCCCGCCATCAATCAGGGAGACATCTTTATGAACCAGGACCTGTTTACCGCGAACGGCACGGGACGCCGGCAAACATGGTTCGAAGTGGACGGCGCAAACGGAAATGACATGTGGGGTCGTCAGACCATCTTTACCAATGTGCCGCTCAACGCAATCGCCGAGATGACCGTGCTCGACAATGCCTTTGCTGCAAACTACGGCTTTGGCGAGGGCGCGGTCGTCAACATCGTGACGCGCAGCGGCGGCGACCGGTATCACGGCGATTTGCTTGGGCTATGGCGGCCTTCTGCTCCTGAGGCAAAGCTCTCCGGCTTCTCCACAACCAGCGCGACCAGCGGCAACGACATTACGCGCGACACCCTTGCGCAAGGAGCCGCAAGCATGTCGGGTCCGCTCGCGCCCGGCTCGCAGACCTACTTCCTCGCTTCCGCCGAGTACAGCTATCAGGACCGCGCATCACCAGTCACCTCGCCCGTCGAACCTGGCAATTACATCGGGCACTATCGTGACTGGCTTGGAACACTGCGCCTGGACCGCACGATTCGCCCCGGGCATCGCGTGTTTCTGCGCGGATCCGCCGACAGTTTTTTTGACACGAATCCCAACGGCATCGTCGGCGGAAACACTCTGCCGAGCGTAGCCCGCATCTTCCATCGCCGGACCTATACAACAGAGCTGGGGGACAGCGCCGTATTAAGCAGCTCATTGGTCAACGATGCGCGCCTCCAGTTTCAACTTGCTTCCCCCATTACGCAGTTTTCGCCCGTGGTCTACGGCACACAATACTCTGTGCCCATCTCCTCAGGAGGCACATTTACCTCCGGCACCTCGCAGGCAGCGCTCCTGCTCAACCGGCAATTTGAAGCAGTCGATACCCTCACGAAGACATGGGGACGCAATTCAATGGATGTCGGCTTTGACGTAATCCATGCGCGCAACGGCGGCAACAGCAAAGAGTTTGGAGGGCCGATTTACGACGGCGAACTCGTCTACAAAGCCTGCACGGACTCGACTGCCTTCTGTGAAAGCCAGGCGTATCTCGGCAATATCGCAAATGTGCAGAGCTATACGCAAAGCTACGGAAACGCCGATTACGTCGTCGACGATACCCTCGCTGCGGTCTTCGTGCAGGACGACCTTCACCTCGCGCCCGACTTCACGCTGAACCTCGGCCTGCGCTATGAGCTGCAGACCTTCACCGATGCCCGCGCCAACTTCGCGCCGCGCATCGGCTTCGCCTACAACGTCGACGGTCGTGGCATCACAGCGGTACGCGGAGGCTTCGGCATCTACGACTCTCAGATTGTAGACAACACTGAGGCAAACTATGCATTGACCGGGCCGACCGGGGTCTTCAACTATACGGCCGCGCCTGGGCAAGCTGGATTTCCGGCGAGTGTCGCCGATGTGCCGTTTCCCGCGTTTCCTCCAGGAGCGGTTGCGCCGCTGCGCAGCCTCTATCTGCGCCCCGGACGCGCCAGTTACTACAACCAGTTCTTTCCCACAAATACTCTGGTTGGCTATCCGGATGCCCTGAAAAACCCCTACAACGAACAGTGGACGCTTGGAGTAGAACGGCAACTCGCTCCCATGTGGGTTTTGAGCGCTGACTATCTCGGCTCACACACGCTCAAGATCGTGCGTCCGCTCGACGTCGATGCGCCGTCTTCCTTCCTGCGCACTCAGCCCGGACAGGTGCGCAGTGCACAGGCGGCAAACTGCACGCGCCCCTATTGGATTGCATGGTTCGCAGAGCACAACGCCACCTGCAATCCAGCCAGTAGCGCCGGTGCGGAGCCGCCTTACAGCGTCATCCAGAGCGATGTGAACGACGGTGTCGCCTATTATCAGGCGCTCGACGTTAACCTTAGCCACCACGCCGCCAACGGCTCCGCGCTGCTCGCCAGCTATACCTACTCGCACGCCATCGATACCGTCGATCCCGACATCCCCAGTCAAAACCCCAACGATCCCCTCATGACCGGAGCCGCCGAGCGGGGCAACGCCATCTTCGACCAACGCCACCGCGTCGTCTTAAGCGGCGTCTACGCAACGCCATTCGGATTCACCACCGGCGGCATCGGCACCCTCGCCAGCGGTCTTCCCTATAACGTCGTGACGGGCGTTACCAACAGCGGAGACACCGGCGCAACCACCGACCGCCCTGTGATCAACGGAGCCGTCATCGGTCGCAACACCGGACGCGGCACTCCCACCTACGATCTCTCGCCCTTCCTCGGCAAGCGCATCGCTCTCGGAACCGACCGGCTCCACGCTAATCTGCGCGCTGAGGCCTTCAACCTCCTCAACCACCGGAATGTCATCGGCTTCAGCGGAACCTATGGCAACAAAGCCGCGCCTGGCATTGGTTTCGGCGGGCCTCTCGCCGGTGTCACCAACCAGCTCCCCGCGCGCGAGTTGCAGTTCTCCGCGCAAATAGAGTTCTGAGCGCTGCGAGTACAATTTCCTGTGCATAAAATCGTCGCCTGTGCGCGGCTTGCAAGGGAAGGCAAAACAAAAATGACAGGAAAACGCTCTGTATCGCACCTTCTGATCTTCACCGCTGTTCTCACCGGAGCCTTCCTGCAATCCGCCGCCTGTCTTGCCCAAGCCCCCATGCCCGACATGCACTGGCGCATGATCGGTCCCTTCCGCGGAGGCCGCACTCGCGCAGCTGCTGGCGTTCCCGATCAACCGAATGTCTTCTATGTAGGGCAAGTGGACGGCGGCGTCTGGAAATCCACCGACTATGGACGCACCTGGAACCCGATCTTCGACGCCGAGGACACGCAATCTATCGGGGCAATCGCCGTCGCGCCATCCAACAGCAATATTCTTTACGTCGCCAGCGGTGAAGGGCTGCACAGGCCCGACCTTTCTGTCGGAGACGGCATCTACCGCTCTACTGATGCAGGCAAGACCTGGACGCATCTGGGACTGCGCGACGGTCAGCAGATACCGGCGATCGCCATCGATCCCACCAATCCCGATCGCCTTTTCGCAGCGGTCCTCGGCCATCCTTACGGCCCCAACCCCGAACGAGGCATCTACCGCTCTGAAGACGGCGGCAAAAGCTGGACGAAGGTCTTATTCAAAGACGAAAACACCGGCGGCTCCGACGTAATCATCGATCCCAAAAATCCGCAGGTTGTGTATGCGTCGCTCTGGAATGACCGGCTGGGGCCATGGGAAGACGCCAACGAATATTCGACCACCGACGGTGGCCTCTTCAAATCCACCGATGGAGGCACAACCTGGAAGCAGTTGAAAAATGGCCTTCCCGGCGACCTGGTGCAAATCAATGTTGCCATCGCAGCCAGCGATCCACAGCGTTTGTATGCCACCCTCTCCACCAAAACTGAGGGCGCCTATGCCTCGGGCAAGGGCCTTGGCGTATATCGGTCCGACGATGCGGGCATGACCTGGCGCAAGATCACTGACGATCCGCGCCCCGCCATGAAGATCGGCGGCGGCGATCTTCCCGTCCCGGTCGTCGATCCGCAGAATCCGGATGTCGTATACAGCACCAGCATCGTAACTTGTCGTTCCACCGACGGCGGCAAAACATGGATCAGCCTCCGCGGAGCGCCGGGTGGCGATGACTATCAAAATCTCTGGATCAACCCTCGCAACTCTGACAACCTTCTGCTGGTCAGCGATCAGGGCGCGGCCGTGAGCGTAAACGGCGGCGAAAGCTGGAGCTCCTGGTACAACCAGCCAACAGCGCAGCTTTACCACGTTGCGGCGACCAATACCTTTCCTTACCAGGTATGCGCAGGCCAGCAGGAGAGCGGCTCGGTATGCATCTCCAGCCGCGGCAATGATGGAGAGATCACCTTCCGCGACTGGCACCCCGCCGGCATCATCGAATACGGATACGCAGCTCCCGATCCATTGCACCCAACCATCGTCTACGGAGCCGGGCGTACCGATGTATCGCGCTATGACATGGTCACAGGTCAGGTACAGAACGTCACGCCGCTCCCCATGCACAAGCACGGCTTCCGTGCTGACCGGACAGAACCTATCCTGTTTTCGCCTGTGGACCCGCACACGCTGTACTACGCCGCCAACCACTTATTCAAAACGACTGACGATGGCCATACCTGGCAGATCATCAGTCCCGACCTCAGCCAGCCAACCACCGGCCAGCCAACCTCTGTCTCCGCTCTCACGCCCGAGCAACAGGCCGAACGGCGCGGCGTCATCTACTCCGTCGCTGCCTCCTACAAAACGACGCAAACGATCTGGGCCGGGACCGACGACGGTCTGGTCTGGATCACGCGCGACAGTGGAGCACACTGGACCAACATCACACCGCCCGGAGTGTCCCCCTGGAGCAAGATCGCGCAGATCGACGCCTCGCGCTTCGATGACAACACCGCCTACGTGGCCGTGAATCGTATGCGCGTCGATGATCTTCGCCCTTACATGTATCGCACGCACGACGGAGGCAAGACCTGGCGGGAGATCAGCGCAGGGCTTCCGCAGGACGCGCCCGTCAACGCTGTCCGCGAGGACCCCGTGCAGCGCGGTCTGCTCTATGCTTCGACCGAGCATGCTGTGTGGGCATCCTTTGACGATGGAGCCCACTGGCGTCCGCTCCAGTACAACCTGCCGCCCACCTCGATGCGCGATCTGCTCGTGAAGGACGACGACCTCATCGTCGCAACCCACGGCCGCGCCTTCTGGATTCTCGACGACATCAGTCCGCTCCGCCAGCTCGCCGCCGACGCCGGAAAAGCTCCGCCTATGCTCTTTGCGCCTGCCGCCGCATGGCGCATACGCCGCAGCACCAACACCGACACACCACTGCCCGCCGACGAACCCGCCGGAGAAAATCCGCCCAACGGCGCCATCCTCGACTACAACCTGCCGGACGATGCGCACGGCGAAGTCACGCTGGAGATCCTCGACAACACAGGTCAGGTGCTGCGCCGCTACAGCAGCCTGGACCCCGTCACACCCACGCCGGAGCAGTTGCGCACCAATCTGATCCCGCCCTACTGGCCGCTTATGCATGGCCCGCTGCCAACCGCAGCCGGGATGCATCGCTGGGTATGGGACCTTCACGCAACCGCACCTACCGCCACGAATTACAGCTACCCGATCTCCGCCGTGCCGTATCGCACGCCGCTCGCGCCGCAGGGTCCGCTGGTTTTGCCCGGAACCTACACCGTGCGTCTCACCGTAGACGGTAAGAGCGAGTCACAACCGCTGATCGTCAAAATGGACCCGCGCGTAAAAACGTCCGCCGCAGACCTTGAAACGCTGCACACAGCGCAGGTGAACATGGCCGTCAACCTTGACGCCCTGGCCAAGGCCGACCTCGCCGCGCACTCTGTAAGCGAACAGCTTGCTGCGCCGCAAAATGCCGGCCTTGCCACCCAGCTCGCTCCCTATAACGCGGCCTTAAAAACCCTGCTCGATGGGACAGGCCCAAAGGCCGCAAAACGGCTGCCCGGAATCGACGAAGTGACCGCGGAAGCAACGCAGCTCTATGAAGAGTTACAGGCCGCTGACGCCGCTCCCACCGTGGCACTGCTCGCGGCCTCAACGCATGTAGAAGGAGAAGGCAAAGAAGTGCTTCCCGGCTGGCAATCGTTCCAACAGAATCAGCTCCCCACACTGAACACCGAATTGCGCAATGCTCACCGCCCTGCCATCGATACGAGCCGTCCGCCCGATAACATGCCGCAGGAAGGCGACGAAGACTGAGACGGCTCTGCGCTTTTCTTTCAATGAGCAGCTGATTCAGGCAACTCCCGGTTGACACTCAATCGGGAGTTTGCGCCCTTGCGATGCCTCTTACATACGCACCTGCCGCTCCTGTGGCCAAACCACATATTTTTATGGCATACTGATGTGGCTATCGCACAGGAGAGAAAATGCCCGACTCAAAGCTCGATCTTTTGCAGGGAACGCTGGACCTGATGGTGTTGCAAACACTCGCCGCCATGGGCACACAACACGGATACGGCATCGCTCGCCGCATTGAGCAGGTGAGCGGGTACGAGGTTCTGCTGAACCAGGGGACGATTTATGCGTCGTTGGTGCGCTTGCAGCAACGGGGATGGATTGCAGCAGAGTGGGGCACGTCGGACAACAACCGCAAGGCGAAGTTCTACACGATCACAAAGCGAGGCAGGACACAGCTGGCAGAGGACGCGGCGTATTGGGAACGGTTGTCGGCGGTCATGGGGCGCGTGATGGCGATGCAGCAGGAAGGCGGCAGCAAATGATCGATTTTCTTCGGCAGGGATGGAATCGCATTCGCGCATTTTTCGGCAAAGCGCCGCTGGACCGCGATCTGGATACGGAGATGGAGTCGCATCTCGAATTTGCGATCGAAGAAAACCTGAAGCAAGGGATGACTCCGGAAGAAGCGCGGCGTCAGGCGCTCATCCGCTTCGGCGGAGTCCAGCAGGCGCGCGAGCAGCATCGAGAATCGCGTGGGCTGCCCTTCCTCGACATTCTGATGCTGGACCTGCACTACACATTTCGCACGCTGCGCCGGGATCGTGCATTTACGCTGGTTGCGGTGTTCATCCTGGCGCTGGGTATCGGCGCGAATATTGCGATCTTCAGTGTGGTGAATACGATCCTGCTGCGTCCGCTGCCATTTCTCAACCCGCGGAGACTGGTTTGGGTTGAAGGGCCGGAAAAGGCGGGACAGGGCCTTTCAGACATGACCTATTCGGTGGATGCGTATGAGGAATACCAGCGACGCAACCGCACGCTGGAAAGCGTGACCGCATATATGCCTTTTTATGGGCCGTCAGACTACAAGCTGACGGGACGTGGCGAACCGCAGCCCGTATCGGGCGTGATGATTGCCCCGAATTTCTTTCAGACGCTTGGCGTACAGCCCATGATGGGGCGCCTGTTCACGCATGACGAGTGCATCAAGGGCGGCAGACCTGCGGTGCTGCTTGGCTATTACTTCTGGAAGCGGCAGTTTGCCGGAGACCGCTCGATTGTCGGGCAGACCATCACGCTGAACGATACACCCACTCTGGTCGCGGGGGTAATGCCGCCGAGCTTCGACTTCGGGTCCGTATTTGCTCCGGGGACCCAGATGGACATCTTTGTCCCCGGGATCATGGACGTGATACGCAACTGGGGCAACACCCTGTTGCTGATCGGCCGCATGAAGCCGGGAGTCACAGTAGGACAAGTCCAGGCCGAAGCCAGTCTGTTATTTCCTGATTTCTATTTCAGCAACAGCCATCCCGAGTATGGCAAAAACTACAAGGCACAGGTTGTTTCGCTGAAGGAGCATGTGAGCGGCAAGCTGCGGCAGTCTCTTGAGCTGTTGTGGGCCGCTGTGGGTCTGATTCTGCTGATCGTCTGCGTGAATCTCTCCAACCTGCTCCTGGCCCGGTCCGCGGCGCGCAGCAGAGAGTTTGCCATGCGAAGCGCGCTGGGGGCGCGGCGCGGGCGCATTGTCCGCCAATTGCTGACGGAGAGCTGCATCTTGTCCGGCGCCGGAGCGTTGCTTGGCCTGGTCTTCGCGTTCGCCGCTATACAGTATCTGGCACACTCAGGCTCCATCGCCCTGCCGCTGCTTTCGAGTATTCGCGTGGACGGCGCAGCGCTCGGGTGGACGCTCCTGGTGGCCATCAGCACCGCGCTCTTATTCGGTATCGCGCCTGCGTTCCGCATGTCCGGCAAAGACATTCAGGGATCGCTGAAGGATTCCGGCCATGGAACAACCGTTGGCAGAAAACACGACCGCATGCGCTCCGCGCTGGTGGTTGTGGAGGTCGCTCTTGCGTGTGTTCTGTTGGTGGGCGCCGGGCTGCTGCTGCGAAGCTTTATGCGGGTACTTGACGTGGATCTTGGATTCCAACCGGACCACGCAGAGGCGATCCAGGTGGACTATGACGACTCAGCCACTGACTTCAAAGCAGGCTCCATCAAGCGCGGTGCGCTTCTGGAAGAAATGCTGCGCCGGATCAAGGCGATTCCCGGCATTGAGGATGCAGGCATCTCAGACATGCTTCCTCTGGATCGCAACCGAAGCTGGGGATTCGCGGCGAAAGGCGTGACCAACGCTAAAGAAGAAAACCATGACGGATTCGTTTACATCATCACACCGGGATATTTTGCCGCGATGGGGATGCGCCTTCGCGAAGGGCGGGACGTAAGCTGGGCAGACAAGGTCGACACGCAGCCGGTGGCCGTGCTGAATGAAGCCGCCGCGAAATTGTTGTGGCCGGGCCAGGACCCAATTGACCGCACCGCAGTGATCAATGCGCAGGACACGCGCGTGGTAGGAATCGTAGCAAACGTGCACGAGACCGGAGTCGAAGAGTCTTCCGGTCCGGAAATATACCTGCCGACAACGCAGGCGGGGCCGGAAGGAGCGGAGTTGGTAGTACGAAGCAAACTGCCGCTGGCCACGCTGGCTCCCACGGTGATGAGCACACTGCGCGCCATGAATCCAGGACAGCCTGCGACGGTGTTCCGCCCGATCCAGCAGATTGTGGATCATGCCACGTCGCCGCGGCGCTTCTTCGCGCTTCTGGTCGCGGCCTTTGCCGCACTTGGATTGATCCTGGCGTCTCTCGGAATTTACGGCGTGATCGCTTATTCAGTAACGATGCAGACACAGGAAATCGGCATAAAGATGGCGCTGGGAGCGAGCCGTATGCGGGTGCAGATGGACGTGCTATGGAGAACTCTGCGGCTGGTGTTACTGGGCATTGCGGCAGGCACGATTGCTTCCATTGTCGTGGCGAAAGGGATTGCGTCGCTGCTGTTTGGAACCGAGCCGACCGATCCAATGACCTACATCGGAATGATTGTGCTGTTGGCGGCCGTGGCGCTGGTAGCGGGATATCTGCCGGCGCGGAGAGCATCGCGCATTGACCCCATGATTGCTCTGCGCACAAATTGAGGGCGATACCCCCAGAAACCTGCGTGCCTACTCCACGGTGACTGACTTTGCCAGGTTCCGGGGTTGATCCACGTCGCAGCCGCGACGCACAGCGATGTGGTACGCCAGCAACTGTAGCGGAATCACATCAAGAACCGGCAGCAGCAACTCCGGCGCGGAAGGAATGTAGAGTACATGCTCCACGAGCTGGCTGATCTGCTTGTCGCCTTCCATCGCGACGGCAATCACCTTCCCCGATCGCGCCGTGACCTCCTGAATATTGGAGATCGTCTTTTCATAACGCAATTTTGAGTCGCGATTGCTCTCGTCCCTCGTCGCCAGCACGACAACAGGAAGCGTTTCGTCGATCAGCGCGTTCGGCCCATGCTTCATCTCACCTGCCGGGTAGCCCTCGGCGTGAATATAGGAGATTTCCTTGAGCTTTAGAGCCCCTTCCAGCGCAATAGGATAGTGAATGCCGCGCCCCAGGAAAAGAAAATCGCGCGCCGTTGAATAGGTCTTCGCCAGCTGCTCGCACACGCTGTCCACGCTGCGAAGAATCTCTTCCACCTTGCCTGGAAGCAAACTCAGCCCCTCAAGCAGTACCCTGCTCTCATCCTCGGTAATCGCTGCGCGCACCTGCGCCAGATGCACGGCAAAAAGAAAGATCGCGACCAGTTGCGCGGTAAAGGCCTTGGTCGAGGCCACGCCGATCTCCGGTCCGGCATGCGTATAGATCACGCCATGCGCCTCGCGCGCAATCATCGCTCCTACCACATTGCAGATGGCGACGGTTTTTGAGCCTTTCGCAATCATCTCTCGCTGCGCGGCGATGGTGTCGGCGGTCTCGCCCGACTGCGTAATCAACAGCCCGATTGCCGAAGGATCGGCGATCGGGTCGCGATAGCGGTATTCACTGGCATAATCCACTTCAACAGGAACGCGGGCCAGCCGCTCAATCATGAACTTGCCCGCGGTTGCGGCATGCCAGCTGGTTCCGCAGGCGGCGATGTTGATCTTGCCTGCCTTCACAAACTCTTCGTCGGAGATCTTCATCTCGTCCAGAAAAACTTTGCCGGTATCGAGCGAGATGCGGCCCAGCGTTGTGTCGCGAATGGCGCGCGGCTGCTCAAAAATTTCTTTGAGCATGAAATGCTTGTAGCCGCCTTTTTCCGCCTGGATAGGGTCCCACAGGATGCGCTGCACCGGACGCTTGACTGGATTACCTAGAAGATCGGTCAGTTGAACGCCGTCTCTCGTAAGTATGGCTACATCGCCATCGGCCAGGAAATAGAGGTTACGTGTGTGGTGTAGAATGCCAGGCACGTCTGAGGCGACAAAGTATTCGCTTTCACCCAGCCCCACCACCACAGGCGGACCGTTACGCGCCACCACAATCTTATCCGGCTCATCGGCGGAGAGCACGCTGATCGCATACGCGCCAGTCAAGCGGCGTGCTGCGTGGCGCACTGCGTCCTCAAGCAGCATCGTCTTGCCAGAGATTGCGGCAGCGGCCATCTCCTGCTCGATCAGATGCGCGATAACTTCAGTATCTGTCTCAGTTACAAATTTATGGCCCTCAGCTGTCAGCTCCTGCTTGAGCGCGAGGTAGTTTTCAACAATCCCGTTGTGCACAACAACAATGCGCCCGCTGCAGTCGCGGTGAGGATGGGCATTTTCCTCTGTGGGGCGTCCATGTGTGGCCCAGCGTGTATGACCGATGCCGTAAGTGCCTTTGAGAGGGTGCTCACGGATCACCTCTTCCAGATTTTTCAGCTTGCCCGAAGCGCGCCGCAGCTCAAATGCGTCGCCATTCCCACCCACGGCAATGCCTGCTGAGTCGTAGCCGCGATATTCAAGCCGCCGCAGACCTTCGATGATGAGAGGGACGACATCTTTGCTGCCGACGTAGCCGACAATTCCGCACATAGATTGCCTCTGTTTCCACTGCTGGTGATTCGCCGTCAGTTCCCGCGAAGCAAGAACTCAATCCGCGGACAGAAAACTACTCGGCGTCTTCAAGATGGAACCGAAACTCTTCTATAACCGGATTTGTGAGTACTTCGCGGGCAATCCGCTCAATTTCCGCGTGGGCCGCGGCTGCGTCGAGTGTATCGGCCAGACGGATTACAAAATACTTTCCCTGTCGCACGTCCCCAATGCCTTGATACTGCATCTTTTTAAGGGCACCGTGAATGGCCTGACCTTGTGGATCGAGAACCGTCTGCTTCAGCGTGACATAGACATGAGCCTTCATTTTGCCTGATTATAAACGTTGCTGACTTTCTGGACGCGGCGTACCAGCCGCTCCCGGATATTTGGAAAACAGGACAAGAATGACGGATTATCTAAAGCTGCCACTTGGCGATAAAGCACCCGAGGCTGTGAACGCCGTAATTGAGATTCCCGGCGAAGCAATCAACAAATATGAGTATGACAAGCAGTTAAATGTCTTCCGGCTGGACCGCAACCTGTATTCTCCCGTCCACTATCCCGGAGACTACGGCTTTATCCCATCGACGCTGAGCGATGATGGCGATCCGCTGGATGTACTCGTCCTCGTCGATGCTCCGAGCTTTCCCGGATGCGTGATGACTGTGCGCCCCATCGGACTGCTGGAAATGCTGGATCAGGGCGTGCTCGATGAAAAAATCCTGGCCGTCGGCAAAAACAACCCCCGCTACAACGATGTGTGGAGCTACTCGGAAATCTATCCCCACATGCTCAAGGAAATCACCCACTTCTTTTCGATCTACAAGGACCTCGAAGGCAAGCGGGTGGAGGTAACCGGCTGGCACGATGCGGCCTACGCGCGAGATCGTTTAATGGTTGCGGCGAAGAACTTCACAGCGCAGAAATAGCAGGATCGATTATCAAGCAGAATCTTTTGATCCTCCCCTGACTTACGCCTGCTCCGCCACGCTGCGTGCGCGCAGCGTGCGTGAAATACCATAAAAAACCGGCCCTGCGGCGGCCACAATCAATCCGAACACCAGCGCCGGCATGTGCGCCATGCGCTCGTTTCGCGACACAAACGCCGCATACACAATAAGGGCCGTAGGAATCACTCCGAGCGCAATGGCCGTCGCCAGGCTTCCGGCCCGGAAAGGCCGCTCCAGATCGGGCTCGCGAAAGCGCAGCACGACCAGCGCGAGAAACTCCAGAATAAGGCTCGCCCCGTAAAGCATCAGGTCAATGGAAATCAGGCGCTCAAAGCTGAAGTGCAGCGCAAGGGCCCAGGCGGATGCGCAGAGCAGCACCGCGACCCACGGCACCCCGTAGCGATTGCGCCTGGCGACAACCGACGGAAGCATCCCATCTTCAGCCAGAACCATCGGCAGCCGCGCATAGGACATCATCAGCGCATTGAACATGCCCAAGCCGGTGATGGTGCCGCCAAGCACAATCGCAACACCCAGCCATGGCCCAGCCAGCACAGTTGCTGCGTCAGCCCACGATCCGGTGGTGAACTGCGAAATATTGAGGCCCGCGAAAGCTATTGCTGCCAGCGGAATCACGTAGCTCAACGCAACGACAACGGTGCTGATAAGCATCGCCCACGGATAATTGCGCTGCGGATCATCAACTTCCCGCGCAACGGTCGAAGCATTGTCCCACCCCATGTAATTCCACAAACCGACCAGGATCGCGGTCGAAAGCCCGTCACCCCCGGCTGAGCTCGACCTCCAGGCCGTGTTGCCATGCAGATGGAACCCATGCCATGCCGCCGCAACAACCAGTACGGCGAACGGCGCCAGCAAGATTATGAATAGCGCTACCGATCCATCTCCCACTGCGGGAGCGCCGCGCAGGTTCCACAGGCAGCACACCGCAATCAGCGCCAGCTCCCATGCGGTGCCGCGCCAGCCCAGCGTCCATGCCGGGAATAACCGATTCAGATAAAGCAGAAACAGTGTGGGGTAGATCGCCATGTCGAAGATGCTGGCGGCAAGCGAAAGCCACGCCTCCTGGCAACCCCAGAAGGGCCCCAGCGCGCGGCGCACCCAGACGTAGAAACCACCCTCCTCAGGGATCGCGCTTGCCAGCTCCCCAATCATCAAAGCTGTAGGAAAGCTCCAGACCAGCGGGAGGATGAGCAGAATAGCCAATGCCTTGGCATACCCGGCGCCACCCAGAATGTCTTCAATTCCATAAGGACCGCCAGCCACCATAAAATAGGTAGCGGCGGCCAGAGGAATCAGGCGCAAGCTGCGCCGGAACCGTGCGGGTTTTTGTTGATCCGCGACTGCTTGCATCTTCTGTGATTGAGCGTAACGCGAAAACCCCGAGGTAAGGGAGTATTTTCTGCGCCCATAAAAAATCGGCCTCACTCGAATGGCGAGACCGATGAAACCAGCGTCCGGTTGAATTTCCCAAGTAACGGAGAGGTTGATCGATCAGTTTTGGCCATTCCGCGACCCCAAAAATGCTCCGGGAAAAGGTTGCCATAGCTGAGTGAGGCGCTTCCTATATACTCAAAGCAAGACAGCCGGAGAGATGGCCGAGTGGCTGAAGGCGGCGGTTTGCTAAACCGTTATAGGGTCAAAAGCTCTATCGGGGGTTCGAATCCCCCTCTCTCCGCCAGCGAGTCCTTCTCTCGCTGATTGTGGAACATCTCAACCTCGAGATCGCCACGTTTGGCCGCAAAATCGCGAATCTTCCCGACCTCTGAGAATCGCTTCAGCGGACTAGTCGCTGCAGAATTGCCCATTTTCTCTGCTGAATGGGTCGAAGTCCGGTTTTTGAATTAAACCGGACCGCGAATTTGGCTCTCGCTTGGGTGGCATTCAGTCCGCTGCGAACCAGGTCCCAAAAGCTCATCGCGGATTCGAATGACTCTTGCCCCGCCCGACAGTCTTTCTCTCGTAGAAACATCCGTTCATATCACGTCTGGTGCCTGCATTTGGGCGGGATTCCCAATTTCAGTTCTGCGCCGTGATCTACTTCCTCCATCTCGCGTAGAGAAAGCCGGCCAACAACCTTCGACACCGTTCGCGGCGTGTTCACCGAGGGGAGCACGTCTACGCCAACTCGAGATTTCGCCGCAAGATTCACTTCATGCGCGTTCGAAATCAGCAGAACATTCACGTCGTCTTCCGCGTGCACGAGCGCTATTTCTCAAGCTCACGCATTGCTACTCCAAGCGACGGATGATGACCTCACCCGTCGGTAGCGTGAACCCTTGCTAGTCCTTCCAATAGTACTCGTAACCAATCGGTGCGATCGGTTTGATCGGGCGGATCGGCTTTATTGGTGAGATAGCTTGATCGGCTTGACCGATCCGATACGTTTAACGCCTGTTGGCTTCTTTCTTAGATGCCACGCCATACAAACGCCTCCAATCATGAATGTATTACTTTGTCACAGAACAGAATTCCGGCCGAATTTTGAACCGTATAGTTGCTTTTGCGGATTGCTGATACGTTCTTCAAGTCCGACAAAGACAACTTTATATCCGAGTATGCAGGACCGTCGTGCAATAGTCGGATCGCCTCAGCCAATACAAGCGTTGCTGAAATGACTCCGACAAATGGGACGGCGACGGACTTGCCTGCGAGGTCAGCGCGCCCGCAGACATCTTCGCCCAATTCTTCATAGGCCAGATTCTCCTGCGCGATGCGTTCAAGCTCCCGCCTCTGAGTGTCCTGCTCTTCCGGGCTGAGGTCAGGCCATAGCTCCTCTACACTCCTTGGATTCGGCAAAGTATGAAAGCTGATGGTCTCGAAGTTGTGTTTCGTGCCACCAAGTCCACTGTCCATCACATACGAAAAATCGGCTCCTGGCAGGACCCGTCGCGCAGGGTTTGAGTCAAAACCACAGAGCGCTACAGGTGGCTCGATCTAAGGTGGTGTCTTTCGGCGGCGGAAATCGGCGTCAAAGGGCCGCATGCCGTTCATTGAGCTGCCGTAGCATCTCCGGTTGTTCGGGGCGCTCGCATAACCTACCGGCATCCTCATTTCGGACATCCGTTGCGGCATTTTCGGTTGGCATAGCTTGCTCCTGACGTTTAGAATATCTGGAAACTGATTCGATTTCCAAAGGTCTATTGATCCCGGGTTGTGAGCCATTCACCTTCATCCGCACACATTCTAAGGCTTTTAATAGGTACTGGACTGATCGCTGTTCTCAGATCACTTCAACTCACGAGAATAAACTTGGGCCGTTAAGCCTCTCGATTTCACGAATTGCACCATCTGCAAGATGGCCGAGATAGATTGGGCTATTCAATTCGGGTTGGCCGATCCTCACCTGAATTGAATGCGTTTTTTATTTTGACCTGTGTTTCACAGCCCCTGGGGAGATCTCCACGCGAGTTGGTTTCTCGGTTTGCAATTCCACCCATACCACGAGATCGTCACCTGTGAGATGACGAATGAAGCCATATCGAAAGGAAGCTCCACGGTCCAGCTTTTTGCCATCAACAGAAAGCATTGGCTGTTGGTCGCCCCATCCTTCAACGACAAATGCCGGATTAACCAGTGGGGAGTGAGAGGTTGCATGAAGGTCAAAACGCAATAATGAAGTTAGCTGCTCGGCCTTGCGTGCAAAGACAAATGCACGCTGCGTCGGATCATATCCTTTGCTCTCGAAGCCTTCGGACTTCAAAATCGGTTCCGGCGGCGAAAGCCATGATTCGGCAAGTGGAACAAGAGCGGAAGCCGATTTAGTGGTCAGACCCGCCAGCATGATCTTCGTCGTCGAGTCCTCCGTCTGCGCATACGGCTCCCAATAAATATGGGACAGCGAAGAATGTCCAGGCCGGTCAGGAGCGATCGCATTGATGCCGCTGGACGCTACTTGTGCCACCGGCCAGTGATTCCACCATTCGAAGATGGAATATCGCTGTCCGCCGGCATAGATATCGAAAGATGACTTTACAGGAGAGACAATCTGGAATGGCTTCCAGATCGATTTGAGATTTACAACCTGAATATTTGGATTGGAGGGGCTGTCAATCTTAGCTGGAGGGTGCGGTAACCAGGAATAGGTAGTCGTCTCTCCTTTCATATTGCCAATCGTAAGCGCATCCGTATTAATGTCGTCCTCTGGGCGAAACCCCGGCCCGTTTATTGAAATTGTTTCCTGAAACTCATGCCATTTCTTGAGATCGGAACTCCATAGGACTTCTTTACGCACCGCAACTCCATCGGGATATACGGTGAAATATTCATCCCCTGAATCAGCCCATCCGGTCCGTGGATCAGGGTAAGCGCAAAGGTATTGTTCAACCTCGCATAATCCGTAATGCCAATGAATCACGACGCGGGCATCGTTACTTTCCAGGATCCGGACACGGGCGTAACGGTTCTGTTTGTCAGACATCGGCTCGCAATCTTGTCCGGCCGGGCACCCGGGTTCAGCCGCCTCCATAAATTCGTCCGTGTACCACTTGTTGTTTTCGGTGACCCAATCTCCGCCATAGTTTGTTCCCTGCCAAAAAACCAGCCGGATGGGAGACTGGTCGAAGCGCACGACGACATCCGTATCGGGCCCAACCCGCCGCGGTTTCTCATACATCTCGTCATAATGGAGCGTTGTATAGTACGCGCCGAAGCGTCCGGGCCCCGCTGGACCTGACGGCAAGACAGGCAAGGGCAATGCTGTCTGCGTGGGTAAATGAACCTCTGCGAACTGCCGCTTGATCTCTGCCCCGGACAGAGCTCCGTCGTAGATGCGGACTTCATCCAGAATGCCATCCCAGGAGTACCACACCGGGTATGTCGGGGAAATCCATTGAGCCGGAACCATGGGTTCGCTCACTCTTCCAATAACGAGGTCTTCCCCTGAAGCAGACCAAAGAGGCCCTTGCAACGCGAGTGTACCCACGAGGTTTCCATCGATATAAAGAGCCATTCCTTTAGCAGGGTCATACGAGCCAGCGACATACGCCCACTTCCTGAGTGGAAGCTGCTCCTTCGAAACCAGGGACCACCATTGGCCGTTCACGGAAACCTGTAAGCTAAGATGTCCAAAAGAATCGGTGCCAAAGAAATATCCCTGCTGTTGTTTTCTCCGCTGTTCGACAATCGGCACCCAGTTCCACGGATACGCATTCACTGCCACCCAGGCATCGACTGTCAATCCATGACTGAGCTTTGGCGCCTCCGCCGCGACGCGTGTAACACCTGCACTAATTCCATCGAATCTCAATCCGTTCCCCACCGCACCGGGGACACGGATGTAATATCCGGAGATGGGGTCATCGATTCCGCTTATGGAATCATGAACGGTAT
The DNA here is from genome assembly GCA_049799415.1 of Silvibacterium sp. Lineage (GTDB taxonomy): Bacteria > Acidobacteriota > Terriglobia > Terriglobales > Acidobacteriaceae > Silvibacterium. The sequence goes on along the minus strand of JBARHV010000240.1, from coordinate 635 downwards.
GCTCATTGGTGCCGTCGAAGTTCCACGCGGCGACAGGCCGCTCACTCTGGGCACATGCCATAAAACATAGCGAAGAAAGAACTGCCAGGCAGGCAAGTGCCTTGGAAAACCGAGTCATGGTAAACCTTTCATAATCTAAATTTTGCTGGACTTCCTCTTTGCATCGCTCAGAAAGTGGAAACCTGCCAGCTTACGTTCGGTAAATAACTTTCTGCCCTTTACGCGGATGGCACGGTCGTAGTTGCTGCACCACATTGTTCATTGAACAGTCGATATGCTGCCTCAACCAGCATGAAGGTAGCCGGCAAGGGCGTCGGGCCGGTTAAATTTGACTCTGCCAGAGAGCCAAGTTCCGTCAACGCCAACCAGAGCGATTTGATCACATTCTGGCGGTAGAAAAATTTATAGCCGTTCGTGCTGTCGAGTTCGACGTGAATTTTCTCGCCTATTCCCCTCATACGTGCTGGACCTTCGATGGTATTGAGTCGATATGGTAAAAGCGGGCGCAGTTGCCGCCGAGAATTGCATTCCGAATCTCTAGCGAAAACTGTTGCAGGTACACAAGCACGATACGCATCGTGACGTCGTAATCAGCGGAAAGCGTGCACACGGGCCAATCGGAACCGATCATCAAC
>JBARHV010000239.1:0-10465 GCA_049799415.1 Silvibacterium sp. | reverse complement strand
ATGCAGACCTTGTGGGCCGGGTCGGCGCTTAAACACAGGTCTCAGAATCGAGACCCGGGCAGCAAGTTTTTTATTCAACGGAAGATTTGATCTCTTTGGTTATTTTGGCTTATGCACTGCCGGTCGTTTGGGAGCAAGCGTTGAGCTTGTATGAAGTTCCGTGAGTGCGTTGGCGATGATGCACAAACCGAGAAAGGCGAGATGGGGGAATAGACGTGAAACCCGCCTCCCCTATTGATCCGGTTGCGCGAGCATTGGTCGGCGGAGAGGCGCCGAAATCGAATGTGGGCGCAGACATGACGAGGCATGTATGGTGGCTCCGCGATTCGCTCCAAACGCGTCTGCCCAATCCCCGCCGACCCAGGCTCAGCGTGTCCACTTTACGGCAAGCGTTCCAGAGCGGGGGGATGCCAACTGCTGTCGAGGATCGCCTGCTTCGGCCAATACAAACGAATTGTCAGATTGAAGGGACCATCTCCGGAAGGCAGCCAGTTCGACTCGCGGTCTGGACCGGGGTCCGAGCCCTGAATGTACAGGTCGAGAGAGCCGTCCGGATTGAACTTCAATCGGTCACGATCCCCGATGGCATAGCGGTTGATTGGGTTCGCGATGAAGTAGCCATCCCTGTCATAAGCCGTCACGGACCAGAACGCCTCCACCGGCGGGAGGTTCGACGCGGCGAAATGCATCCGGTAGCGTGTCGAGCCATCGAGCGCCTGTCCATTGCTGTCCGCGGAGCTGCTCATGTACACAGCGTCTTCAGGAGGATTTGCGCCAATCGCCACGCGGGCCGTCACAGCACGTGCCATGTAGTTCGTTCCATAGCGACCGAGGGTGCCCTGGAAAGACGTCCAACCGGGCTTCGTCACTCCTCCGGAGGCAACGAATTTCTCAATGCGTTCCACTGCTGCTCGTGCGCCTTCATTCAATGCCTGAAGCTGCTCCGCAGTAAGTTTGGAAGGGTTGAAATCCAGACCCGGAACCAGGCCGATGCGCGCAAGCTCGCGAACCATGGGTTCGTCGGCAGCGTGGGGCGGATTGGCCTTCATCGACTGGGCAAAGGCCGCGAAGAAACCCGTCGGCTCCATCGCTTTCACACGATCCGGAGGCGCTGCCCCGGCGGCCCGCCGGAGATTGGGTGGTGGCCCCGGCTGTTCCTCTTTGCCCGGAAACTCGCTGAGGGGCGATAGACGCATACCATGCTGAAAGATATGGACGTTATCGTAGTCGCTCGCGCCGTTGGTCTGCGTTCTGCCCAGGAGCCACACTTGATTCGTGGGCGCATCGTAGCGAATCACATGATCCGGAAGTTTTCCGCTCCAGCCGGGCCCCACAATCGCGAACCATGCTTCGCTGGTTCCGGTGGTGCGCTTTCCAGGATCAGCGAAGGTCTCCGTCCAGGCATCCATGAACTGAAGAAGGTCGAATCGTCCGCCCGTGTCGGGAACACGGAGAAGTATCGGCTCCTTCGATACGTCAAGCCACGCCGTCGAATAAAGCGTGTCCGCGTTGGGACGGACGATGAGCCGGAAGCTCGAGTCCGGAAATGCAGAGACGTGGGTCAGATGGTTGACCGGCATTACAGATTCTGTCGCTTCAAGCAGCACGAGAGGATAGGCGTAAACATAGGCACGCCCTGCAATTTCCCTTACATCACTCGGGCTTATGCTTTGCGCATCAATCATGGATTTGTTAACCGCGGCGCTCTGTTCGATTTCCATGGCATCACTCCTGGTCGAAAGCCCAGCCTCGCTTGTGTTTATCGTCAGTTGATTGCTCGTGCGTGCTGGGGATGTCTCGTCTTTGGATACCATTTGCTGAACCAGAATGCACCGCCGAGAGCAGCCACGATAACGACTACTTCCACCTGAACTGGCAGCCGCGTTACAAAGTGCATGGCGAGATCAGCCACGACGATGATGGCCATCGCCAGAGCCCATGCCGTGGTGATGATGTAGTTGGTCCTGACAAAGGTAGGGGAGCTCTGCGCTGCCGCAGGGACCTGTTCACGAGCGTATTGCAGCGTGAATGGGCGGCGAATGAGAAGTGACAAAAGGATGATAAAGAGCAGTCCTCCATCAACGACGGAGCGGACCGTGGGGATGTCCCACGCGCCATGGGTCAAGGATGTATAAAGGCCGAGCAACGCAAACAGAACGAAGGTGCCTGTTTCGAGGATCTTGATCGATCGACCACGAATTTTTTCGCGCACGACAAGGGCTGCGGAAACGGCGGCGGCGGCCCACAGGCTGACGCTGGCTGGGACATATCGCGAGAGCAGAGCGAAAACGATGAAGGGTGCGAATCCGAGAAGAATTCTCATCGATGAAGGCTCCCAATTAAGACCGGGTCACGAAAATCAGCCATAGAAAAACTCGGCGACCTCTACTGTAGATTGAAGACGCGTCAATTATAATCTGCAAGGTCTCGAATCCTCATACCTGGGCTGATTGAGCTGCGGGTAGGAATGGGTGGCCAGCGAAATGGATCGGGAACGATAATTCGGCCAGCGTCCAGGAACCAAAGTAATCTTGGAATGGTGCCAACAGGGCAAAGCGCTCATTGACAGAGTTGCAGGTGGTGGTCGGCGATTCGGGAGTTGGCCATTGAGGCTGTACGTTTTGAAGACGTACAGCCTTATGCACGTGATTTATTTTTCTGCCTGAGCGTAACGCTTGGGGCGCTTGTTGGCCTGGAGGACTTTTTTGCGGAGGCGGAGGGATTTTGGCGTTACCTCTACCAGCTCGTCTTCGGCGATGAACTCGATGGCCTGTTCGAGGTTCATGGCGCGGGGTGGGGTCAGGCGGACGGCTTCGTCGGCAGAGGAGGCTCGCATGTTGGTGAGCTTTTTCTCGCGGACTACGTTGACGTCGAGATCGTTGTCGCGTGAGTGCTCGCCGATGACCATGCCTTCGTAGACTTCGACTCCGGGCGGAACGAAGAGGACGCCGCGATCTTCCAATCCTTCGAGGGCGTAGGCGGTGGTGCTTCCGGAGCGGTCGGCGATAAGCGCGCCGGTGGGGCGCTGGGGGATCTCTCCCTGATAGGGCGTGTAGCCGTCGAAGAGCGAGTTCATGACGATGGTGCCGCGCGTTTCGGTGAGCAGCTCACTGCGGAGGCCGATGAGGCCGCGCGAGGGGACGCGGAATTCGAGACGGACGCGGCCGTGGCCGTGCATCTTGACCATTTCGCCCTTGCGGGGTCCGAGGCGCTCGATGACGGTGCCGATGAAGGTGTCGGGAACGTCGATGGTGAGGTGCTCGACCGGCTCCATGATTTTGCCGTCGATGGTGCGGGTTACGATTTCGGGGCGGCCCACCATAAGCTCGAAGTCTTCGCGGCGCATCATTTCGATCAAGATGGCGAGCTGGAGTTCACCGCGGCCGAGTACCTTGAAGCTGTCGGGGCTGCCGGTCTCTTCGACGCGGATGGAGACGTTGGTGAGGAGTTCCTTGTCGAGGCGCTCGCGGAGGTTGCGCGAGGTGACGTACTTGCCTTCGCGTCCGGCCATAGGCGAGTTGTTGACGGAGAACTGCATGGCGATGGTGGGCTCGTCGATGACGATGGCCGGCATGGGCGAGGGGGTTTCAATGCTGGTAATGGTTTCGCCGATGGTGATGCCGGTGACTCCGGCTACGGCTACGATGTCGCCCAGCTCGGTTTCCGTAATGTCGGTGCGCTTGAGGCCGCTGAAGCTGAAGAGTTTGGTAATGCGCGTTTTTTCGAGCGAACCGTCGAGCTTGGAGATGTAGACTTCGTCGCCTGTCTTCAGCGTTCCGTTGAAGACGCGCGCTATTCCCAGGCGACCGAGGTAGTCGGAGTAATCGAGGTTGGTGACCTGGACCTGCAGCGGCGCGCTGGCGTCTCCTTCGGGAGTGGGGATGGTTTCGAGAATCTGGTCGAAGAGCGGCTGGAGGTTTTCGCCGGGCGTGGCGATGTCTTTGGTGGCGGTGCCGAGCCTGCCGTTGGTGTAGAGGACGGGAAATTCAAGCTGGTCCTCGTTGGCGTCGAGGTCGATAAAGAGGTCGTAGACCTCATTGAGGACTTCCTGCGGGCGCGCGTCGGGGCGGTCGATTTTGTTGATGGTGAGAATGACGGGGAGTCCGGCCTCGAGCGCCTTGGAGAGCACATAGCGGGTCTGCGGCAGAGGACCTTCGGAGGCATCGACGAGGAGCATGACGCCGCTGACCATTTTGAGGGCGCGCTCGACTTCGCCACCGAAATCGGCGTGGCCCGGGGTGTCGACGATGTTGATCTTCTGATCGTGATAGAAGATGGCCGTGTTTTTGGCGAGGATGGTGATGCCGCGCTCGCGTTCGAGGTCGTTGGAGTCCATGACGCGCTCGGCTACGGCCTCATTGGCGCGAAAGGTTCCGGACTGGCGGAGCATGGCGTCGACGAGGGTGGTCTTTCCGTGGTCGACGTGGGCGATGATGGCGATGTTGCGAATGGTGCTCACAGGGATTTCCTAATCTCTTTCTTGTTGATCATTCGAGCGCACAGGCTCGGAATTGTTTCGGGACCCTTACCGGGCACGATCTTCGTCGATTGCCGCAAAGATCGCAGCAAGATCGACGTGGATGAGGCTGCCGGGAACGGCGAAACGGGCGGTTTCTATCCATTCTCCGGCGGAGCAGTCGAAGCCTTTGCGCGCAGCGGGATCGACGACCCAGATATTTTCGACGCCCATGCGGCGATAGTCTTCAAGACGCTGGGCGTAGCGCGGGATGCGGTCTTCGGGGGAGAGAATCTCAATGACGGCGACGGGCGGAGTGTGGATCACCTGTTCGCGAGGGGCGGCAACGGAGACGATAGCAATGTCGGCGATACGGAAGCGCGTGGGCGCGGCCTGGATGCGAATCTCAGGGACGGTACGAATCTTCCATTCACGCTCGTGCGGAAGCAGATACAGAATGAAGGCGCGTTGCAACTCGGCGTGGTCTAGCTCGCCCAAATTTCTCTCCTCGATGACGCCGTCCACGTAGTCGCAATCCGGGCGATAGCTCGTATGCAGATACTCGCTGACGGTGATCGGAAGTGGGGTTGCGGTGGCCATTGGGTTCCATTGCCGGCGTCTCTGGTTGAGCGCAGAATCCGGCTGATTGTCTTCCTTATTAGTTTACCAGCGATGGGCGGATTTACTCGTATTTCAGCGATTCGACGGGGTCCATTTGCGCGGCGCGATTGGCGGGGAGGGTTCCGAAGATGACGCCGATGGCGGCGGAGGTGACGAGCGCGATGACGACGGACCAGGGGTTGATAGGGATACTGAACGAGGTGAAAAGACGCGCGGAGATGGGAAACGCCAAGCCGAGCAGCGTGCCGGCGGCCCCTCCGATGAGCGAGATGAAGACGGCTTCAAGAAGGAACTGGAGCTTGATTTCGCGCGCGGTTGCGCCGAGCGCCTTGCGGATGCCGATTTCGCGGATGCGGGAGCGAACGGTAGCGAGCATGATGTTCATGATGCCGACGCCGCCGACGGCCAGAGTGACGGCTGATATCAGCAGCAGCATGATGGTGAGATAGTTGGCGACGATGGCAGCGGTGGTGAGGACAGCGGTAAGAGTAGTGGCGGTGTAGACGGAGCTAGGTTGGTGGCGCGATTGCACCACGGCGACAATCTCCTTTGCGGCCTCTTCAACGTCGTTGCGGTCGCGGATGGAGAAGAAGATGTCCTTCACGTTGTCGGTTCCGGTGAAGTAACGGGCGACGGAGTAGGGAACGAGGATGGTTTCGTCGTCGATTTCGGTGGAACCGAAGGTATCTACGCTTTCCTTGAAGGTCCCGACGATAGTGATGGGGATACCGCGGAGTTGAAACGTCTGATTGATGGCGGCGTCGGCGCTGCCGAACATCTGGTTGGCGAAGGGCACGGTGACGACGGCGACCTTGGTGTGGGTGGTCTCGTCTTCGTCGTCGAAGAAGCGGCCTGACAGAACGATGAGGTTACGCACCTGGCGGTATTCGGGGCTTACGCCGAGCACCAGCACATCTTTCACAACGCCGCCGCCGAAGCTGACACGGTCGTGCATCTGGAGCAAGGGCGAGGAATAAGCGACGGCGGGCACCTGCGCCTGTACGGCAAGCTCATCGTCGTGGGTGAGGAAGTCGTTGTTGACGGTGACGTTGCCGGCTGAGCCTCCGCCGGCGTAGCTGAGATCGACCATGTTGGTGCCGATCTTGGAGAGCTCGTCGAGGATGTATTGCTTGCCGGTGAGGCCGATGGTGGCGACAAGAATGACAGACGCAGAACCGATGACCATGCCCAGGGCGGTGAGCGCGAAGCGGATTTTACTGGTACGGAAGCTGTCGATGGCCAGCTTGACGATTTCGCTGAAGAGCATGGTGCGCTTGGCGCTGTCCAGGGTCCGCTGGAAGGAGCGAAGGCTGCGATGCGGGCGCGGCGGCTGGGTGATGGTGGGGTTCATTCCGTACCTTTTTCGATCTTACTCGCGCCGGAAAGGATTCAAAAGACGGGCGATGATCGTGTATTCGATCCTGCCGCAGCGCATGGTCGCGGCATGATCCTGGAACGTAATTCTGCTTTGCGTTGCAGCTTGCAGCGTACTAAACTTCAGGAAGGAAGAGTGGCCGAGTGGTTGATGGCTCCAGTCTTGAAAACTGGCGTACCCGAAAGGGTATCGGGGGTTCGAATCCCTCCTCTTCCGCCACTTCTTTTGGAACTGGTTCCCTTCCTTTTATTTCGACGACCCCGGCACTAGAGCAAAATCACGATCACAGTGCCCTGAAAAGCTGTGTGCAGGGTGTTGATTTCTTAAGGAAATCAACACATTAGAAATGCGGCTTTGGGTATGGCTATCGTGATTTTTGCTTTAATTGCACCCAATCGATCGCCCATACCGGGTCCAGTGTGGGCCGAGCAAACGTGAAACACAGATCATGCGAGCCGGTCATGGCGGGCAGGTCGGCGGCGAGCCTGGTGACTGCATCGTTATGGACTGCGGCCTCAAGAGAAAGAGATGCAATCGGTTTTCCCGTGCAGGATGACTCGAAGACCTCCAACTCGCCGTAAGGCGTAGAGGATTTCCGAAAAGCGGGCATGGGGTGGTCGCCCATGGCGAAGTTGAAGGGCAACTGGCCCACCGCGACTTGAATGCCGGTAATGCCGCGAAGCTCGGCATCCTTATATATCCAGCAAGGGTTCATGTAATTGATGAGGAATACGGCGTGCTTGCCGTGGAGCGGTGCGTCGTCTTCAATCTGGAGTGCCGGACTTGGGCTGCAGAGCTGCAGTTCCGGACTGGTGCGGCGGCGCACGGTAAGGGAATTCAAATCTTCATCCACCGCCGGAGCCACCGCGGCTCCGTTGTAGAAGGTTGCAGCATGAAGAACCGAGGGCAGCGGCAGCGTGATGGGTTTTTTATAGACGGGCGATTCCGCATTAACCGGAGCGCCATTGGTGGTGAAGCGAATTTTGCCGAACTCCCCCTGATTCGACAACGAGAGCTGGACTTTGTTGTGAGCGGCGTCGAGCCGCTTTGCTACTCTCACCTCGAACACACTGTATGCGGGATGAATGCCCAGCGCTTGATCGCGCGCAAGCTGAGGCACGAGACGCGCGAGAAAATCCGGCCAGCTCATGCGCTCGGGAGACGACCAGCCGACCTCAGCCAGGGCTGAGAAGCGCGGAAAGATCATGTGTTCGATCTGAGGGTCGCTGCGTACATACTCGGTCCACAAATTGGCTTGAACACCAATGATGTGCGCGCTTTCCTGGGGCGTAAACTCGCCGGCGGGGATGGGCTGGAAGGTATAGATGTCTTTCAACGTGTTGAGCGGCGCGCGCCCCGCCGGCTCATCCGGAGCATCGCTTTGACGGTAGTTCAGGTAGAGCGGCCGGTCCGGCGAGAGCACTGCGTCATGTCCAGCTTTGGCGGCGGTAATGCCTCCCTGGACTCCACGCCACGACATCACGGTGGCGTTTGGCGCGATGCCTCCTTCGAGAATTTCGTCCCAGCCGATGAGGCGGCGATGATGGGCATTGAGAAATGTTCCAATCCGTTGCGTGAAGTAGCTCTGCAGCGCATCCTCGTTCGTAATGCCGAGCTGATGCATCCGGGCCTGGATGGCGGGATTCGATTTCCACTGGTCTTTGACTGCTTCGTCTCCTCCAACGTGAATGTATTCACTTGGAAAGAGCGCCATCACTTCCGTCAGCACATTTTCGAGGAAGGTGAAGGTTGAGTCATCGACGTTGTAGAGGTTGAGATGAACGCCGTAGGTGCTCATGGGAGCAAGCGGAGGCGTATTGGTTGAACCGAGCTGCGGGTAGGCGGCGATCGATGCCGAGGCATGGCCCGGCATTTCAATTTCAGGAACGATGGTGACATTGCGCCTGGCGGCGTAGGCCACGATTTCCCTGATCTGCTGCTGTGTATAGTAGCCGCCGTAAAGGCGGGGCTTTCCGGTTGCGGGATCGATGTTGACCTGATTTGCGTGGCCGGCTTCGACGCGCCAAGCCCCGATCTGCGTGAGGCGCGGATATTGCTTGATCTCGATTCTCCAACCCTGGTCATCGGTGAGATGCCAGTGCAGGGTGTTCAGCTTATGCAACGCCATCCAGTCAATGACCTGTTCGACAAACTGCGAACTTTGAAAGTGGCGCGCCGAGTCAAGCATGAAACCGCGCCACGCGAAACGCGGCGCATCGTGGATATGGAAAGCGTGGAGCAGGACTGGACCACGATGATCCGGCGTTTGCGTTAGAAGCTGCCATAGCGTGACGGCCCCATAAAACAAGCCGGCGGTATTCTGCGCGCTGATGACAATTCCCTTCTGCGAGACATCGAGGTCGTAACTTTCTTTCGCCTGCACTGAAGAGCCGGATGATTGTTCCGGCAAAAGCTGCAATGTAATTCCGGGCTGCGGTGCAAGATGATTCTTCTGCGGCAAGAGAGATATATCCAGGCCAGCGGTGCGTTGCAAGAGGCTGCTGAGGTAGCCTGCGATCCAACGGGCTTCTGCCTGATCCTGATCCTTCATGCTCTCTGCGAGGGTGATGGTCATTCCTGAACGGACCATCAGGTCTCCTGTTGCTGTTTCAACAGAGAGCGGCTGAGGGATTACGGAGACCTGCGCCTGCTGCGCCCATATCGACTGCGGAGTGAAGAGCGCGAAAGCGGCGACAGCCAGAAGGTTCATCCACAGTGCGATAGTAGAGAGTGGAGTGAAGCATGTTCGGCCTGACGTTGAAAGGGGATTTCGTTTGGACTGCTCCGCGCTGGACAAAATCGTCAATCGTCGCATGCAATCGAGTCTAAATCGAACGGATACGAATGGTCAGGTAGGTTGTAGCGCGAAAGACATGACTCAAATGCACGGGAACGGAAATTGCCGATGAGCGTGCAGGTGTTTACCGGGCGAAACCCGGAAGATGGAATGCCGATTCAGTTGACGGTGGCGGATGGTTTGGTGCAATCGATCGAGACTGGTCAGCGCGGCGACGAGGGCCAGCATGACGATGAGGCGTGGCTCAGCGCCGGACTGATCGATTTGCAGGTGAACGGCTTTGGCGGCGAGGATTTGAATGCTGACAGCGTTGATCCGAATACTGTCGTTCGCCTTACCAGAAAAATTGTTGCGGCGGGTGTAACAACCTACCTGCCGACGATCATTACGGCCTCAGAAGAGAAGATCGTGAAAGCGCTGCGCGCAATTGCCGAGGCGCGGCGAGGTGATGGCCTGGTGGCGCAGACGGTACATTCGGTTCATGTGGAGGGGCCGCACATCAGCCCTGAGGACGGCGCTCGCGGCGCGCATCCGCGCGAATATGCCCGCCCGCCGAGCCTTGCAGAATTTGACCGTTGGCAAAACGCTTGTGGAGGCATGGTCGGCATGGTGACGATGTCGCCGCACTACGAAAACTCCGCGGCATACGTTGCCGGACTGGTTTCTCGCGGAGTGCACGTTGCCATCGGCCACACGGCGGCGGACTCGCAGCAAATACGCGCTGCGGTCGATGCGGGCGCGCGTCTGTCCACGCACTTAGGGAATGGGATTGCGGGCGAACTTCCCAGACATCCGAATCCGCTTTGGACACAGATGGCGGATGACAGGCTGACGGCTACTCTTATTGCGGATGGGCACCACCTGCCCGCCGATACGTTCAAGGTGATGGTGAGAGCGAAGGGTCTGCATCGGTCGATTCTGGTATCAGACGCGGTTGCACTGGCGGGTATGCCGGCGGGAACTTACGATGCTCCGGTTGGTGGGCGCGTCGAACTGCATGAGGGTGGAAGACTGAATGTTGCCGGAACCAATGTGCTTGCGGGCGCGGCGCTGGCTTTGAAAGACGCGATACCCCGAGCTATGAGCATGGGCGGGCTCTCTTTAGCGGATGCTCTGCGCATGGCGACGGAGAATCCGGGACGTTTTGCTGGAGGCGGAGGCTTGCTGAGAGTGGGCGAGCCAGCCAACCTGATTCGCTTCACGATAAAAGGCGACC
>JBARHV010000238.1:0-28096 GCA_049799415.1 Silvibacterium sp. | reverse complement strand
GTCGCCATCGGGAAGCAGCTTGATGTAGTCGTATAGCTTGCGCGCGGGCATGGTGCAGGAGCCCGGCGTTTTGACCTTGGCGGCGCATGAAGTGCGAATGCTCTGGTCAAGATCGGTGGCGGTGATGGTGATGCGGCTATCTTCTGCTTCGATGAGGAAGTTGGACAGGATGGGGATGGTGGTCTTGCGCTCGACGACGCTCTGCGTGGCGGTGAGCTCGCGCAACAGATCCTGGCGGCTGATGCTGATTTCCAGCGCCGTGGCGTGCGCGGCTTGTCCTGATTTTTCCTGCTCCAGATCCAGACCTGGCATGACTAACCCCCGAGTGCGCTTTGGCCCCAATGTATCACCCGGCAGCGGAAATTCGCAGCAGGAAATCAGGGCCCATGCATCCTGTATTCATTCTAGTAACAAAAGAGAGGTTGTGTGCTCTGGAAAACGCGTACTAAAACTGAAAATATTGGCTTCCGGACTGACGCACACACTTCGACGTCAGCGTCGGGTTTGGCTTGGGCGTTCCTTCATCTGGGCACAAAATTTTAGGTTGGAGCTAGAGCGATTGGAAGCTGCTTCTACTGAAGAGCTTTTAAGTATGTATTTATCCAGTAGCCGTAATCGTTTGAGCTGGAAAAGTGGAAAGATGGAGGAAAACCGCTGCTGGGGCGGGGTTGAGTGGTGATCCTGTTTTAGAAAAACAGTCACGGAAAATTTGAAAAGCAGGAAGACGGGATGAAAACGGCGAGAAGCGTTCCGGCTTGTCCTAATTGTTCACACGGGCCCGGAAAGACGGTGTGGAAACTGAGCATGCCTGAGTGGAAAGCGGGGTCTGGAGCGCGACTGATGCGGCTGCGGGAGGAACCGGTTTTCAACGGTAGACTGGTTCTCCGAATTTTCCACGGGTGGCGACGTGGCTGTGAAGAAAGAGCCATGTGTTGCAGGACTTCGGTTCGCCAGATGGTGGAGATTTCACTAAATCGATTCACTTAAATAGAATTTCGGTGAGTCTGTACGAGACGTGGTTTGCCAACGGAACGATAAGGAGACACGAGTGAGTGAGATTTATTTGGGAAAATCGGCGCGAGCTTTCGCGTGCTGCACCGCTATCCTTTTTGCTGCTTTGGGGTATGGACAGGCGCGGGGCGGCTCCAGCATGCCTCGCATTGTGAAGCAGAACGGGCGGTATGCGCTGTTTGTGGATGGCGCTCCTTACCTGATGCTGGGCGCGCAGGTGAACAACTCGAGCGCGTGGCCGGCGATGCTGCCGAAGGTATGGCCGGCGATCGAAACACTGCACGCGAATACCGTGGAGATGCCGATTTACTGGGAGCAGTTTGAGCCCAGGCCGGGGGTGTACGACGACTCAGTCATGCGGACGCTGCTGACCCAGGCGCGGGCCCATCGCGTTCACCTGGTGCTGCTGTGGTTCGGCACATGGAAGAACGGCAGCGGCCACTATACGCCGGAATGGATCAAGCGGAACGAAGAGCTGTATCCGCACATGGTGAACAAAGAGGGGCGCAAGGTGGACTCGCTGTCGGCGATTGCGCCGGCGACGCTGGCTGCGGATACGAAGGCGTTTTCAGCGCTGATGAGCCGGTTGAAGGTGGATGATCCGGAGCATACGGTGTTAATGGTGCAGGTAGAGAACGAGGCGGGCACCTGGGGAAGTGTGCGGGACTACTCGCCCGCGGCACAGAGGTTGTTTGAGGGTCCGGTTCCCGCGGCTCTGGTACAGGCGCTGCGCAAGGAGCCAGGGACGTGGGCGCAGGTGTTTGGCAGCGATGCGGACGAGTCGTTCCAGGCGTACTCGGTGGCGAGTTACATCAATAAGGTGGCTGAGGCTGGAAAGGCGGTCTACCCGCTGCCGATGTACGTAAACGTCGCGACGCGCGACCCGTTCCATGCGATCGTGGGCACCTATGAAAGCGGCAATGCGACGGACAATATGATTCCAATCTGGAAGGCCACGGCGAAGGCGATCGATGTCTTTGGGCCGGATCTATATACGCCGGGCTATGCGGTGTATACAAAGCTGCTCGACATTTATCACCGCCCCGACAATGCGATGTTCGTTCCGGAGACGGGAAACAGCGCGGAGTATGCGCGCTATTTCTTCGCGGCGCTGGGGCATGGTGCGATCGGATTTTCGCCGTTCGGCATGGACTTCACGGGGTATGTGAATTTTCCTCTGGGAGCGGCCAAGATCAGCGACGAAACCCTGAAGCCGTTTGCCGAGAACTATGCGATTGCGGGTCCGATGCAGAGGGAGCTGGCGAAGCTGAACTTTGAAGGCAAGCTGCAGGCGGTCTCAGAAGATCCGGCGGTGCATCGTCAGAGCATGGATTTCGGTCCATGGAAGGTGGCTGTTTCGTATGGTCTGCCGCAGTTTGGCTCCGGGCCTGAGCCTAAGGGAAATCCCACCCCATCCGGCGGAGCGCTGGTTGCGCAACTGGGGCCGAATGAATTTTTGGTGACGGGACTGCACGCGCGTGTGGACTTCAAGCCTGCCGACGCGGCGAAACAACGGCAGTTCATCCGCGTAGAAGAAGGCTATTACCAAAATGGCAACTGGCATTTTCTGCGCATCTGGAATGGAGATCAGACGGACTACGGTTTGAACTTTACCTCGGCTGCGCAGGTGCTGAGGGTGGCGCTGGCTACGTATTGAGGTGAAAAGCAGAAGTTGGTGGGAAAGGAATTGAAATGAACTTTACGCGAAGAGAATTTGGACGGTTGGCCGGCGCTTCCGCGCTGACGGCAATGTTGCCACATGCACAGCTCGACGCACAGGCTTGGTCGAGCAGCCCTGGGTGGTGCATTGTGGGGTTGGGGCGCATCTCCATGGACCACTTTATGCCGGGCGTGAAGCAGGGGCATACGGGGAGGATTGTGGCGCTGGTGAGCGGGCATCGGCCAAAAGCGGAGAAGCAGGCGGCGATGTACGGCGTGAAGGACAGCGCGATCTACAGCTATGAGGAGTATGACCGTATCCGCGACAACAAGGAGATTGACGCGGTGTACATTGCGCTGCCCAACAGCATGCATGCCGAATACACGATTCGCGCGGCAAAGGCGGGCAAGCACGTGCTCAGCGAGAAGCCGATGGCGACGAGCGTGGCCGATTGTGAGGCAATGATCCGTGCGTGCCGCGCGGCGGGGAAGAAGCTGATGATCGCCTACCGCTGCCAGTATGAGCCGGTGAATCTGAAGGCAATTGCGCTGATCCGCTCGGGCGCGATCGGTACGGTGCAGGCGATTGAGAGCGCGAACGGATTCAACATTGGCAAGGGCGAGTGGCGGCTGAACCGCAAGCTGGCCGGTGGAGGGCCGCTGATGGACGTGGGCATCTATTCGCTGAATGCCAGCCGCTATCTGACGGGCGAGGAGCCGGGAGATATTCACGCGAACTCCTCTGTGATTGACCATGACGGGCGGTTTACCGAAGTCGAAGAGAACGTGGGATGGACGATGAAGTTTCCTTCGGGCATTCTCGCGAGCTGCAATACGAGCTACGGCTCAGACATGGATGGCTTCTATCGCGTGCATGGGTCGAAGGGGATGATTGAGCTGTCTCCGGCGTTTGGATATGAGGGAATTCACCTGCGGACGCATATCTGGGACCAGGAGCCGATCGACATGCCCGATCCGCAGAGTGGGCCGGAGCAGTTCACGGTGCAGGCTGATTATTTCGCGGACTGCATCTGGAATAACAAAGAGCCGAAGAGCGATGGCGAAGAGGGCTTGCGGGATATCAAGTTGATGTCGGCGATTTACAAGTCGGCTAGGTTGCCGGGGTTGTGATGGGCTACTCAGGCGTTTGCCGCGTTCGCCAATATCCGGGGCGACGTTTTGCGTGAGCAACCGCAAGAATATCGATCTGTCCGGGCCGTTCAAAGAAAACGATAAAGAACGGATATTGGCGGAGAATCGCTCGCCTTGTACCCGACTGATAGGGAGCGAAGAGTTGAGGCGAACGCTCGATTTGTTCGACAACCCTTGTCGGCTCGTCCACGAAGTACCGTGCAGCCCTTGGACTTCTGTCGTAGTACCAAGTGAAGGCCGCATCTGCTTCTTTCAGAGCGGCCTCATGAAAATGGATTGTCAGGTTCAACGCTGGAGGCGGTTCATGAAGTGGGATTGCACTTCATCCCAGGAGAGGCGCTGTGCTGTGCCCTGATTCAACGATGCCAGTCGCCGTTCAATCTCTTCCCGCCACGCCTGCTCGGCATCGATATCAATTTCCGTGTCCAGACTATTCAGCAACGAATCTGCGAGCGCAGCCCTAGCCTCAGCGGGCAGTTCCAATGCTTCGTGCAAGAGTTGGGCTGGGTTCCTCGACATGCCTTTAGTTTACCCCTGAACGGTGAGTCCCTAGCCGTTCAGGGTTTCCTGCAGCTTGTTTACGGTGCTGTTGAGGTTTTTGTCGGCGCGGCGTTGTTCGTCGATTTTGGAGATGGAGTGCATGACGGTGGTGTGGTGCTTGCCGCCGAACTGGCGTCCGATTTCGGGGAGCGAGGCTTCTGTCATCTGCTTGGCGAGATACATGGCGATCTGGCGGGGCACGACCACGGCGCGGGAGTTGTTTTTCTGCTTGAGCTCGGCGACGCGCATGCCGAACTGCTCGGCTACGGCGCGTTGAATGGCCTCGATGGTGATCTTGCGCACCTGCGTATCGATGAACTGCTTGAGGCACTGCTGGGCGGTGGGCAGGGTGATCTCGACTCCGTTGAGGCTGGACCAGGCGAAGAGGCGGGTGAGCGCGCCCTCAAGCTCGCGCACATTGGTGCGGACGTTGGAGGCGATGAAGAGCGCGACGTCGGTGGGGATGATGACGTGTTCGCTCTCGGCCTTCTTCTGCAGAATGGCGACTTTTGTCTCAAGATCGGGTGGCTGGATGTCGGCGATGAGTCCCCACTCGAAGCGCGAGCGGAGGCGGTCTTCGATCTCGGGCAGCTCCTTGGGTGGGCGATCGGAGGCGATGACGATCTGCTTCATGTTCTCGTGCAGGGCATTGAAGGTGTGGAAGAACTCCTCCTGGGTGCGCTCCTTCTGCGAGATGAACTGAATGTCATCGATCAGCAGAAGATCCATGGAGCGGAACTTGTCGCGAAAACCGGTCATGCGGTCGTTGCGGACGGAGTTGATCATCTCGTTGGTGAACTTTTCCGCCGAGACGTAGCTGATGGAGAAGCCGGGCTGGCGCAGCTTTACCTCGTGTCCGATGGCGTGCATGAGGTGTGTCTTGCCCATGCCGGCTCCGCCGTAAAGAAAGAGCGGGTTGTAAGCCTTGGACGGGCGCTCAGCGACGGCTTCCGCAGCAGCGCGGGCAAACTGATTGCCGGAGCCGATCACGAAGGCATCGAACGTGTAGCGCGGGTTGAGCTGGGCCGCGGTGGACCAGTCGAAGCGCGACTGCTGCGGCGCTCCGGCGTGCTGCATGGAGCGGGAAGCTGCGCCGCGCGCGTTGCTGGCCGGGGCATTGGGCGCGTGGGTGGGGACGGGCGCGAATCCGCCGTCCTCGCGAACGCGGGCGAGGGTGGGATCTTCTTCCGGCGTGATGAAGGTCACGTCGTCGAACTCAAGCTCGAGCTTGTCGATGGCCTCCTGAATGAGGTCGGTGTAGCGCTCGCCGATGTGCTGGAACTCGGGCGTGGGAATGCGCACGAAGAGCATTCGCTCCTTGATGTGGCTGAAGCGCGTGGGCTTGAGCCAGGTGTCAAAGGACTGGCGGTTGATCTTTTTTTCCAGTGCACCAAGAATGCGCACCCAGGGGTTAAGCACGGTGACGGGGGTAGCGACAAAAGACATGCGGCTTCCTTACTGAGGACTCGCGGGGGGCCGGGTTCGGCAAAAACCGAATACCGAAACTACGCCTACCCTGTGGATTGGGAGAGCGCGAAGGCATTGCGGGTTGGCCGGAAGGGTGCTTCGGACAGGAAATGCTCCGGAGCATCGGTCGATCGGCTGACGCCCACGAGACGTCAGGAAATTCTGTACTGAACGTTGCCGATACTAGCACAACCGGAGGAGAGTTTTGGGGTGGTTTCTTCGGCAAAATTTTTCTTACGGGCAAGTTGCACCAAAGGTTGTGAAAAAATGGTCCCGAGGCAGATTTTTTGCGGCTGCAGCGCGAATGAGATATACTCAATCTTTGTCTGGAAGTGGCATTTATTTCAGTGTCTGCCGGGCAACCAAATTGACAAGATAAAGTTCAGGAGCGCAGTTCCATGCCGAAGCGCACATTTCAACCCAACCGCCGCCACCGTTCGAAGGTTCACGGCTTCCGTACCCGCATGAAGACCAAGAGCGGAGCTGCCGTCCTCTCGCGCCGCCGTGCCAAGGGCCGCAAGCGCGTCTCAGTCAGCGCGGGCTACCGCGACTAGGTTGTCCCAGCCTTGAGGCGAAGTTTTTCGTCTCAGATATTTCACTCCGAAACGAGTTTTGCTCTATGGCCAACGGCAGTCAGGTGATCTGTGCTGCCGGGGTTTATCCTGCCCAGCCGTTTTGTGCGCGGGGCAGATGGCGGGGCGTTCGTGACAATGATCCTATGGCCGACGGCGTATCCAATTCGCAGCTCGACTGGCCTCATGCGCGCTTGCGCAAACATGCCGACTACCAGCGCGTGTACAAAGCGAGCCGCAAACAATTCTCGCCCTCGATGAGCTACTTCTTCCGCCTGCGCGCCGTGGATGAACTGACACCATCCTATCCTGGGCCGCGCGTGGGCCTGACGGCCGGACGCGTGCTTGGCAAAGCCGTGGAACGCAACCGCATCAAGCGCCGCATGCGCGAGGCCGCGCGAGCTAACCTGACACTGCTGCCGAGCTATGCGGATGTCGTGCTGCATCCCCGGAAGCTTGTCCTCGACATGGAGTTTGCGAAGCTGGAGCGCGAAGTGGCGAAAATCTTCTCAGGGGTTTCTGCCCAGGCTGGCAAAATGCAGACCGGCAATATGCAGTCAGCCAAGGCGCCAGTCCATAATGAAGGGCCGCAGGCATGAGCGCTCGCGAGACGGCCGTATCTGCGCTGCATCGCGCTTATAAATTTGCGCTTTCACCCCTGCTGCACAGTGTGGGCGGAGTGACCGGCGCGTGCCGATTTCAACCTACATGCTCTGAATACGCAGCGATTGCCGTGAGCGAATACGGCATGGTGCGCGGCGGATGGATGGCCGTGTGTCGTGTGCTGCGCTGCCAGCCTTTGTGCAAAGGCGGGTTTGACCCAGTGAGGCCGAATCCGCGCCTGCATGGCCACGATTCTCCTACACTGCGGCAGCGCCCGTTACCATAAGAATTAACTATTCCACAGGATCGAACAGGAAAGCAGTTTTGGCAGAGATAACAAATCCCAATCAGCAGGGCGGCGGGGGCGGCGGGCAGGATTCGAAGACGATCCTGATGTTTACCGGCCTCTTCATCGTGATTCTTTTCGGAATGCAGTATTTCCGGGCGAAGAGCGCTCCTCCTCCGGAGCACCCGCAACAGCAGACATCCGCGAGCACACATAACGCCGAGCAGTCGGCAGCCACTACAGCCGCGAGTCCCTCTTCTAGTACTGCTTCTACGCAAACTGCTGCTGCTCAAACTGCGCCGAGCGCCAACGATGTGGCTGCCACTGCGGAGAGCACGACCGTTGTCGAAAACGAACTGTACCGCGTCACGTTCACGAACCGCGGCGCACAGGTGAAGTCGTGGATCCTGAAGAAGTACAAAGACAATGACGGCAAGCCACTGGACCTGGTGAATCAGGAAGCGGCAAAAAAGTGGGGCTATCCGCTTTCGCTGTATACCTACGACGCAAATATGCGCGGCAAGCTGGCGAGCGCGCTCTATGTGCCGTCGGCAACCGGCGATATGAATGCTCCGGGGACTCTGAGCTTCCGTTATTCTTCAGGCGGACTTACGGTCCATAAGACCTTCACCTTCAATTCGAGCTATGTGATCCAGGCCAAGGTGACGGTGACCGACAAGGGAGCGCCGGTGCAGGCGATGCTGGCGTGGCCCGCGGGCTTCGGCGACCAGAGCGCGTTGCCGGATTATGCCAAAGGCACGATCGATACCTCGTCGGGCGGCAAAGAGGACCAGTTGGCCGCAAAGAAGGTCTCCGGCGGAAACACTTTGCCCGGACCCTTTGACTGGGCCGGGGTAAGCGATCTCTACTTCACCGCCATATTCTTGCCCGATACACCGGCGGACGCCAACCTTGTGACGCTGCACGACACGATGGATATTCCGAAAAACGCCAAGCATCCCGACGCTGCGCAGATGGAACATGCGGCGGTGCTGGGGGCGGGGATCGGCGACTCCAACGGGCCCTTGAGCGTGCGGATTTTTGTGGGCCCGAAACAGCTCGACGTATTGAAGTCGATCCATGCGGTGAGCGGTCCGAGCCTTGAGAAGGTCGTGAACTTCGGATGGTTCGGCATCATCGCCAAGCCGCTCTTTCTGATGATGCGCTTTCTGTACGAGCATGTGGTCCCGAACTGGGGCTGGGCCATTATCCTGCTGACCATTGTGCTGAACCTGGCCATGCTACCGACGCGCTTCCAGATGATGAAGTCGTCGCTCAAGATGCAGCGCATTCAGCCGCAGATGGACGCCATCAAGGCAAAGTACGCGAAATTCAAAGCCACCGACCCGCGCAAGCAGGAGATGCAGAAGGAGATGTTTGCGCTGCAGAAGGCGGAGGGCGTAAATATGTTCGGCGGCTGCCTACCCATGCTGATCCAGTGGCCGCTGCTGTTCGGCTTCTACCGCGTTCTGGAGATAGTGATCGAACTGCGCCAGGCGCACTGGCTATGGCTGCACGATCTGTCAGCGCCTGACCCGCTGTATATTCTGCCGGTCTTCGTGATCGTCTCCATGTTCCTGATGCAGTACCTGACGCCGTCGCCGGGAATGGATCCGGCGCAGCAGAAGATGATGGCCTTCGTCATGCCGGCGGTGTTTGGCTTTATGATGCTGAATTACGGCGCGGGCCTGTCACTCTACTGGGCAGGGAGCAACTTTATTGGGTTTGGTCAGCAGCTCTTCATCAACCGGACCAGCATGGGCCGCGAGATGCGCGAGATTGCCCTGAAGCGAGCAGCGAAAAAGAAAGCCGGGAAGAAATAAATACATAGAAAGCGCAAGAATTTTGTAACCACAAAAGCGCGCCCGGACAAAGGGGGCGCTTTTGTTTTGACCCGGATATTCCCTGACGAAAAAACGGCTGAGTGAGATACTAAATCGATGCCTATTGAGGATTATTCTGTCGCTGCCCAGAAGATAGCCGCTTTGCTCAAGACCCTTACCACTACCGGCGGTCTCCGGTTGAAATACCGCATTACAGCTGGTGAAGGGGCAGCCGATCCCGATGGGCTGGAAGCCAGGGAAATCTATGTGGAACTCGCCGGCCCGGATGCGCCGCTGCTTACGCAGCGCGGCGGAGAGCTGTTGCGCTCCCTGGAACATGTCGCGGCCAAGATCATTCGGCTTGAAAATGAGGAGCACGACAAGGTTTCTTTCGATACCAACAACTTTAAGGCGTTGCGCGCGCGGGAATTGAAGCTTGCAGCGGAGACGGCAGCAGAGAGGGTTCGCCGTACCGGACAGCCCTACAGTTTTGCTCCTATGAGTTCGCGCGAACGGCGCATGCTGCACCTGGCGTTCCGGCCCTATGAGGACCTGGAAACATCTTCAACCGGCGAAGGATTGCACCGCTTTGTTGTGGCCCACACGAAGGGCTATGACAAGAGCAAGCTGGCCGCGCTCGCCAACCAACCGCTTGCGAGCGGACGCGGCGGACGCCGGTGATCTCCGCCTCGCGCTGCGCGTGATACGCCGCGAGCCGAACATGCGCCGTAAGCCAGATCAACGTGCAGCCCAATCCCCAACTCGCTGAACAGGAGTCGCCAGCCAACGAGACGATCGTGGCCGTCTCCACTCCGCCGGGCCGGGGAGGCATCGGCATTGTGCGGCTCTCGGGTCCGCATGCGGTTGAAATTGCGAACGCGCTGCTCGCGCTGCGAAATCCCCTGGCACATGCGCAGGCACGATTCGCGGAGATCCTCGATCCGGCGACACAGGTCAAATTAGACGAAGCGATTGCGGCATATTTTGCCGGACCGAATTCCTACACCGGAGAAGACCTGGTGGAGATTGCCGCGCACGGTTCTCCAGTAATTCAGGATTTGTTGATCCGGTCGGCCCTTCAGCGCGGTGCGCGTCTGGCAAGACCGGGCGAGTTCACCGAGCGGGCGTTTCTCTCCGGACGCATCGACCTGACGCAGGCGGAGGCGGTGCGCGATCTGATTGAATCGCAGACGCTTTACCAGGCTCGCGTGGCAGCCGGGCAGATGGGCGGCGCTCTCTCGCGACGTATTCAACCCACGAAGCAGAAGCTGGTGGAACTGATTGTGGTCCTCGAAGCCGGCATTGATTTTGCCGAAGATGATGTGGATGTTGCGCCTGACGCTGAAATCAAAACACGCATTCACTCGATTGCGGCTACGCTTCAAGAGCTGGAGCAATCGTTTGAGCATGGGCGCATCGTGCATGCGGGCCTGACGCTGGCGATTGTCGGCAGGCCCAACGTAGGCAAGTCGTCGCTCTTTAACCGGCTGGTAGAGCGGGAGCGGGCCATTGTTACGGCCATGCCGGGCACGACGCGCGACCTGGTGACGGAGACGGTTTCGCTGGGTGGCATCCCGCTGCTGCTGGTCGATACAGCGGGCCTGCGCGAAGCTGCGAATGAGGCTGAGTCAATCGGGATACAGAAATCTCGCGAGGCTTTAGCCGACGCGGATGCGGTGCTGATTGTTCTGGAAGCGGGTGTGCCGTTGCGAGAGGATGAGCGTGCGCTGATCGAATCGCTTGAGGGACGTCGCGCTCTGATTGCGCGCAATAAGAGTGATCTGGACCTGGCGGGCGAGACGCTTGTTGCCTTGGCGCTGCCTGTCGTGCGAACCTCCGCGCTTACCGGGCTTGGCATTGCTGAGTTGCGCGAGACGTTGCTGAAAATGGTCAGTAACCCGGCGGGAGAGACAGAAAGCGGGATGCTGACCAACCTGCGGCACCACGAAGCCGTGACCGCCGCGCTGGCCGCGCTGGGCAATGCAGTGACGGCTGTGGAGCAGAAGACTCCGCACGAGATGGTGCTGCTCGATCTTTATGCGGCCCTAAGACAATTGGACGGATTGACGGGAGAGACCACCGCAGACGATATTTTGAATCGGATCTTTTCAAGCTTCTGTATCGGGAAGTAGACAATGTTGCGAGGTTGTGCGGCATGAGACGAGTGACAAAGACTGGACAAGAAAGACTGCAGCAGGGAGAGCGTCTTGATTTCAGGACGGAGGGATTATCCTTACGAGACGGTGGTTTCGCCGCGCCTGCCCTGGAAGGCCCAAGGAAGAAGGTTCTCTAAATGTCGATGGGAGCAAATACTTCAGAGTTGGATACGAGCAGAGACACGGCGATTCTGAAGCGCCTGCGGATTGCGATCATCCACTACTGGTTTGTCAGCGAGGGCGGCGGGGAGAGGGTGGTGGAGGTTTTGGCGGACATGTTCCCCGAAGCCGACATTTTTGCGCTCGTCGTGAATCCGGAGAGGTTGCCTCAATCGCTTCGCAAGCGAAAGCTGCATACTTCATTTCTGCAAAGGATTCCCGGTTCAAGAAGATTTCATCGCCATTTTCTTCTGTTGCACCCGCTTGCGCTGGAGCAGTTTGACCTGAGCAGCTACGACCTTGTCATCAGCTCTGAGTCAGGTCCGGCGAAAGGCGTGATTACTTCCGCGAAGACCTGCCACGTTTGCTATTGCCATTCGCCAATGCGATACCTGTGGGATATGCATGCCGAATATAAGGCTGCAATGAATCCTGTAGTTCGGATGATTTACAGCCTGGCATCGTCCTGGCTTCGGGTGTGGGATTTGGCAACCGCTTCGCGTGTGGATTTTTTTGTTGCGAACTCTCATTTTGTTGCTTCGCGGATACAGAAGCTCTATCGACGATCGAGCGAAGTAATCTGGCCCCCTGTCAACATAGGTGCGGGCCGGGTTCAGCGGCAGCTAGGCAAATACTATTTGTGTGTTGGGAGACTGGTGGATTACAAGCGGATAGACTTGGCGGTGAAGGTCTGTTCCCGGCTGGGTCGGCGGTTGAAGGTGGTTGGAGACGGGCCATTGCTTAAGAAGCTCCAGGGCATGGCCGGACCAACAATCGAATTTAGCGGCATTGAGACTGCTTCCGAACTCGAGGAAAGTTTTGCTGGTTGCCGAGCTTTGCTGTTTCCAGGGGAGGAGGACTTTGGAATGGTCCCGGTGGAAGCCCAAAGCTTTGGGCGCCCGGTGATTGCCTATGGTTCAGGGGGAGCACTGGAAACGATCAGGGGATACTGGCCAGATCAGCCGTTTGAAGAAGATCGTACCGGCATATTTTTTACGAGCCAGACAGAATCGTCACTCGAAGAGGCGATTCTAGGTTTTGAATCGGTCGAAGCGAAGTTCTCACCCGAAATCGTCGCGGCCCATGCGCGTCAATTTGATACGGCCCGTTTTAAATCGCATATGGAACAATTTCTAGCTCAAAGCTACCAATCGTTTTCTAAGATGAGAATGCCGTTGCCTGGGAGCGCCACGAGGAACCCCAGCATTCCAGTGGCGAATTGAGCGGGGCGCCATAAAAAGCTGATTTCCGACGTTTTGCATCCTAGTGAGTCGAAGGAGAGTTCGCGTTGAAAAAAAAATATAGACTTATGCTTTTCTTGTGCCTATTACAGGCCTCTTTTCCAGGATTTGCTCAGGTTGTTCTCAACGGATCGAGCGGACCTGATATGGGAGCGGCAATCAACTCGGCTGTGACTTCTTTTCCGGCCAATGGTGGAAGTATAAAAATTGAGCCGCAGGCGAATGGGCAGTGCTACTCATTTTCCACGCCGATTGTGATTGACAAAGCAGTCATCATCAAGGGGGAGGGGCCTGCCACATGCCTCATATTCTCAGGAAGCGGCACAGCTATCAGCTTATACAACAACAACACACCCTATGCGCCTGCGCATACATATGCTGACGGCTTCGGGCTACGCGACTTGACCCTGTTAGGGAGTGGATCGCAAGGAGGACAAATCGGAATCGCGCTTGGCGGGACGGAGAATTCCGTAGGTTTTTATGGCAGCGGATTGACGATAGGAGATTTTGGTATCGGCCTTCAGTTTTATCCAGGCGTGTGGAATTTCAAGATCGAGCATTCGATCTTCGGGCAGAACAATCAGAGCATCTTCTGGCCCTCCAATCTGCGTTTTGGCGGTGAAAATGTGGAGTTTGACAGCGACACTTTTGTGGGTGCAACCTTCGCCAATTCGCTTGAGTTTAATGTTGGCACGGACAGTATCAGCGACCTGAATAACCTGACCTTTGTATCCTGCAATTTCGACGACGCCCAACTGGTGATCAACAATGGATCTGGTTCGATCCGGCTCTATTCTCCACATTTTGAAAACCCCTCGCAGTTGTCCGGCAATGAGCCATTCGTCCGTATCAGCGCGTATACGGCGGCGACAGATGTCTTGATGGATGGTCCGGATTTTTATAACGATCAGAGCAGTCCATATCCTCCGGACTTCATTGAAATCGATGGCAGCCCGACAGTCACCATTTCGCAAATACGTTCTGTGAATCTGGATGGATCGCAGAACGTTCCGTCAAATGTCGCGATTAACGGCGACGCGATTGTGACCCTGCTGGCCGATGCACCGCTCCGCGCCGCGCAACAGCAGTATGTGGTCAATTCGGGAAACCCGCAACTTTCGGTCCTGGGAGGGGTGGGTTCGAGCAACGAGATCAGCTCTCCCACTCCATTGATGTATTCACAGAACAATGGTCCGGACAACCAGTCGCCCGTAGTGCAGATTGGCGGAGATGGTTACCAGCCAGCAGTCGGGTTTAATTTATGGACCGGCAGCGGCAGCTCTTTCTATGGCGCACAAATTCGAGAAACCGGTCCGGGCGAACTTGATTTCTGCACGGACGGCTCAAATACCCTGACCGGCGGCAATTATGTGTGTAACGCCGGAGTCGTGAATGGGGTATTTAAGAGCCTGGTGCCAGATGGGACGGCACCTTTTACGGTTGCCAGCCATACCCCTCCAGACAACCTGAATGCGTGGCCAGCAACTTTTGATCCCTCAGGACAGCAGATAGAAAATCCGCATATCACAACAGCCAAGGTCATTCTTCCCAGCCAGGGAGAAGTAACGGTTCCGTTCAAGGGAACCGCGGCCTTCACTAGAACCCCTCAATGCACGGCCAATTATCAGACTTCGCTGAGGCCGGTTAGGTTCTTCATCCTGTCGGTGAACCCGAGTCCGAATGGTATTACCATTTTTGGCCAGCCCTATATTGGGGTCTACTTTGTGTGCATTGGCAATTGAGGCCTGATGTCGATTGATGAAGTGATCGGGGGCAGATTGACCCCAGCCGGGCAATTTGAGCTTTCCGTTGGATAGCCGGGAGTTTGATGGTTTCGATGCGATAAAATCGCATCATGGTCGATTTGCAAGCACACCCTCCAGGTGTCAACCACACGAATGACGTAGAAAATCGTGACAAGATTGACCTGCTCGATGTGCTAGTGCTGTTCGCCGAAAACAAACGGCGCATTCTGGCTACGACACTGTTGGGACTAATTGCCGGCCTGGCAATTGCCCTCTTCCTCCGCCCTACATTCACAGCCATGGCGGTGATTCTTCCGCCTCATCAGGAAAGCTCATCGGCCTCTGCATTAATGGGTGAAATAGGGTCACTTGCGGATCTAGCTTCTTCGGGATCAGGATCGGGCATGGGAATCAAGAATCCGGCGGACATGTATGTTGGTCTTCTTGAAAGCCGAACAATTGCGGACAGCCTTATCAAGAAGTTTCACCTGCAAGAGGTTTATGGTACGAAGACTGATGTGCAGACCCGCGCTGTGCTCAAAAAAAAGGCAACTATAGCGGCTGAGAAAGACGGGCTAATCAGCGTTACTGTGAAAGACCATGATCCGAACCGTGCCAGCGATCTAGCCAACGGGTATGTCAGCGGCCTGTATTTGATGAATTCCCACCTTGCTATTACCGAAGCGGCACAACGTAGAGTGTTTTTTGAGCAACAGTTGAACCAGGAGAAAATTGCTCTAGCGAATGCAGAGACAGCATTCAAGAACACGCAGGAGAAGACTGGCTTAATCCAGCTCAGCGGGCAGGCCGAGTCAATCATCCGCACGATTGCGGGGCTCAATGCGGAGATAACCAGCCGCGAAGTCGAATTGCAGGCAATGAAAACATTTGCGACGGATCAGAACCCCGACTTGATCCGCACACAGCAGGAAGTCGACGAATTACACGGTCAGCTCGCTAAACTTGAGGCAGCGCAATCCAAGGAGCAGCCTGGAAACGTTCAAATTCCAACAGGAAAAGTGCCGCAAGCAGCGCTCGAATACTCGGAAAAGTTACGCGACCTTAAATTTCACGAGACGCTGTATGAGCTTCTTACCAGACAATATGAATCAGCTCGTATTGATGAGGCAAAATCGGCACCTCTGATTCAGGTTGTCGACAATGCTGTCCCTCCCGAAAAGAAGTCTGGACCATCACGCATCTTGATTACATTGGGCGGTATACTTGCGGGATTTTTGTTCGGCGTTTTCTGGTCTTTGTCCGTTCGAGCTGTATATAAAATGCGCAGTACTCCGGACAAGGCGATAAAACTGACCCGCATTCGTCTGGCATTGAGAAAGTGAACTTCTGCCATAGCGTTCAATTCACTTGACCAGGATCTAAGAACGGACAGGAGTATTGGCGACGGCACCGAGCATGAGCCTCTGATAAATCTGGATGTGGCGCTGCGCAATACTGTTCCAAGAAATCCTTTTTGCATACGCCAAGCCCTTCTCATGGAGATCATTCCACGCGCCGTCGTCTACAAACAGTTTTTCCGCCACGCTGCAAGCCTCCTGCGGACTTGCCGCAAACTGAACCACTGATTTCAAATCCTCAGTCACCTGAGATCCCGTAGTGGTGATAACGGGAGTGCCGCGACTCAGAAACGTCAATAGCGAGGATCTTCTTTCGGATGCGCCATCGGGAAATGGAAGGTAAGCGATTCGGCATTCGGCTAGCGCTGCGTTCAAATCCTGCCCCTGAAGGCCAGCTCGCCATTCCACGGGTAACCCTACGCTTTGTTGACGCAGCATTTTGTAATAATCAGACTGCCCGTGAACCTCTAAACCAACTATGAGAATCTTAAAATCGCGGTTGACATTCAGGGCCAATTTCGCGAGCGCGATAATCTCTTCTAAGCCTTTATGAGGACGAATCAGTCCGAAATAACCAATTGTTTTAGAGGTGTTGCCAATCGATGATGGGCTGGTAAGAATGTTAGTACCAATCGGGATGATATTACTTTTGCGATGAATCCACGGCGCTAATTTCATAGCGGCCTGCCGCTCGAAAGTGTTGGTGAAGATCAGCATTTTAGCAGTTCCTAAAAAGCCGTACAGTGACAGCTTCCTCAAAGCATGAGCTTGACTTATCTCGTGAATTGTAACTACACATGGTCGAAGGCAGCTAAGAAGCTGGGGACCCAAAGCACGTCCATATCCAACAGTTGGATATTGGATATGGATGATATCTGCCTTAGCCTTGTCAACCGCATCAAGCGCAGTATGGATGTCATGCACGCGCCACCGTTTGTGGCGTAAGCATTCAACATCCACCCCTTCGGATAGCAGCGATTGCCACAACCGATAGGTGTAGTCTCCAACGCCACAGGGCTCTGGTGGATGACTTCCACTGATAAGGAGAACTTTCACGTCGTCCCCCGTCCAAAAATCGGCTCTTTGTTAAGCGATCGCAGCGTGGCGGCTATGCCCATGCCCAAAATGAACCAAAAATGTCCGAACACATCAGGGAATTCGCTAAGTACAGCCAGTGCAAGCATCTCTACACAGGCTATGAACAGAATAACCGACGCTTGATCGAAGTGCGTTTTATCGATTATGCCTGTGCGCAGTCTGCTGGACAGCTTGATAAGCAGAATGCCGATGAATGTACAGAAGGTAGTAAAGCCAAGGATCCCGGTATTCGAGAGTAACTTTGCCACCAGGTCGTGCGATGTGACACTCGCCCAGCCAACCCCCAAAATGGGATAGTCAAGGAAGTATTGAAGAGCGTAGTAAATGGTCTTTCCCCTCTCCAAGGCGGAGTAAGAGCTGCTTTTGTTTAGCAGGGCGCTATTTATAATGTCGTGGAAAATGCCAATCGCATAATACGCTCCGACGGCGGCAAACATCCCGCCAATAGAGAGAACCACAAAACTTGCTCGCAATTGCTTCGATCTATGCAACTCCCAACAAATTAGGATAAAGAGAAGCACAAGGCCTATGTAGCCCGTGCTCGATGTAGCAGCCAAACAAATACTGATAAGCAAAAAAGCAGCCATGCGATCTTTGTACCGACTCCATATATACCCGTTGCCAAGCAGTGCCGGCAGGGTGAAGGCTATTCCGACCAAGAGCGTCTGAACAAGCATGCCTGGCTCGACGGCGGCAGATGTCAACCTGGCAATGTCGACGGCACCGATCGTTTCTTTATATCCGGCGGCGGCCGGAGAGGCGCTATTATTGAAGATCATTGCCGGATATGGGAGATGCATGGCATGAAGGCAAAGCTGAAGAAGGCCCCATCCAGCTAAAAATACACATGACAACAGATATAAAGATGAACTGCGCCGGAACTCTTTAGAAGTTGTGTTCTTATTCGCTATAAAAATTGTAAAACTAAAGCCGACCAAGATATATATGAAGCCGGTTATATTTTTGGAGGAAAAGACCAGTGGGGTTGTCGTAAAGTCCATCAAAAAAGGAGACATGATTTGCAGGCGTCCATTGATCCAAAAAGGCATAAGTAAAGAGATGGCGCAGACGATTACAAAGAGCATGAGGTATGCAAGAGGCCGTCTTAGTTCTTTATTAATTATGATTTCGAATTCGAAAAGCGATACGAAGGCCCAGCGTAGCAACAAAAGAATTGCAAGATAAAACCACACTTGTATTCCTGAACCTGAATCACCCGATCCTAGATTTACTACTGCGGTGGCAGAGAAAGGCAAAAAGAAAATTGCCATCGCGTAAACCCATTCCGGCTTCGAGATGATGAGAGCCAGGCTTAATGGCAGAATGATCCAACCTAGAAATGTGATTGTCATTTGTTGATTTAGATTGCTACTAGTGATTCAATTTCTGCTAACTAGAGGCCGGTCAATTCTTATGCATCAGTGCCATTTGCCTGCCATCTTGTAAGCCGCGTTGTTTTTCAGAGCATCGTTGCTTTGTATCTTTACCCAGAATAGGGCGGATCAGGTATAGCAAGTATGTAATGACGAACCATAACCATCCGTTAAATCGCCCCAGGTTTTTATAAAGAAAGAGAGCCCTCCCACGTGCAGCATGATAGATGGTAAAGTTGGATTGTAAACCTCCAGTCAAGCTGCTCACCTTATGCCACAGCTTCGCGTCGGGAATGTAGGAAGTGCGCAGTTTGTTCTTTCTCGCCCGGAACATGAAATCCGCATCGTCGGAATAAACGAAATAGCGCTCGTCCATCAACCCAATCTGGGCGAATGTATCTCGCCGGATCAATACGCAACAGGCAGGCGCAAAGTCTATCAGGCAGCTTTGGTTGAACTGTCCAACATCTTCTTTGCCTTCTCCGCGATGATAGTTGCGGAAACCCTTCATCTTTTCAAAACCCCCGCCAGCTGCCCAGATGAGGTTCGAGGGTTGAAAGAAATAAATCATTGGCACGGCCATGGAGGAGTGTTCCGTTTCTATTCCTTGGACCAGGCGATCAAACAGCTCTTCCCTGAAAACGACGTCGTTATTCAAAAGCATTACATACTCGCAGTGACTTTGAATTGCAGCGCGAATACCCTGGTTGTTCCCTATCGCTATGCCAACATTCTCTTCATTCACAATGATGACGGATTCATGACCGTGATAAGCGTTTAACCTTTCAACGCTGTTGTCGCTTGAGTGGCTGTCAACGGCAATCAAAACAAAATTCGAATAAGTCTGCGCATCCAAAGACGCGAGAAAATCCTCAAGCACTGACGAGCTGTTATACGTCACGGTGACCACGCCGATCTTCCCGTGCACAAATCGCTTAGGTAGGGTTATGGTCGGCTCGCAGTGAGGCAATTGTTTCATGAGGCGATTCTCCGGAATTGTTAATATGGCGCATATGAATCGATCCTAAGAAGCCAGCCCGCTCCGGCGATACAGGTTCGTCGCTGATGAATTTTAGCCGATCACGAGTGTTCAGAATAGCTGTGCTGGAGTTTTGAGGAAGTCGTGGCGGTAAACTACAATGCTATAGTCGGTGTGTCTTTCGGAGCTCGGATGCGCAGATTGAGCAGGCTGGCTGCTGCGCATCGATAGCCTTGAATGAGACGAAAGTCAGAGGCTAGAAACGGTATGATGTCATGGTCTGCGACTCTGTCCAGACTCGATTGGATGCCGGGAATACGTACACATCTTAATTGTGTTTGGGTGTGGATGCCAAGCATCTTTAAGAGAACACCTTTTCGTGTCTCGCCGTGGGTGGTAGTGCGGGCTACGGCTTAAGTTATCTAGAGGTATTTCGATCGATTATGAATGACGCGAACTTTGTCAAAGAAATACCAATATTTATTAATGTTCGCGATCGGTTGAACTGCCTCAGTCAATTACTTAGCTGGTTGGAGCGGGCTGGTCATCAAAGAATTATCATCATCGACAATGCGTCTACCTATCCACCACTGCTGGCATTTCTTGAAACCTGTCCCCATCGTGTACTGCGCTTGAAAAAGAATCTGGGTCATACTGCTCTGTGGCGTATTCCAGAGATCGGGAAGGTGATTGCAAAATCCTGGTTTGTGTATACAGACCCTGATGTTGTGCCGATCGAAGCCTGCCCCTTTGATCTGGTAACCAGACTGCATGAGTTGTTAGAAGTATTTCCCTGCTATCTGAAGGCGGGTCCGGGGCTTTGTCTCTATGATATTCCGGACCACTACCATCTGAGACAGCAGGTCATCGATTTCGAGAAATCTCTGTACGGAAGAGAAATAGCGCCAGATGTTTTTCAGGCCGATATTGACACGACGTTTGCGCTACACCGTCCTCATACGCCTTACATTCTGGGGCCGGCGCTGCGGCTGCGAGGGAGGTATGAAGCACGCCATCTCCCCTGGTATGTAGATAGCCACAACCCGGATGAAGAGGAGAGATATTACAGGGACCACGCCGCGAAATCAGTGACAAACTGGAATACAACATCCGATGAAGTCAAGCTGAAATGCTTGCCGTTGGGCGGAGGCGTGGCTCGCGAGATGGAGACGGATCCCGAATCCCTGCTCCGGACGCTGATGCGAACGAATTCAGGCAAGATGTTCTCGATCATCTGCTCTTTCAAGGCATTCTTCTTGCGAAGGGCTGAAGATTCTGCCTCTGCGCACATGCAACAGGATAACAAGGCACGGCAAAAGATTCTGGACATCTTATTGTCGAATGAATGGATGGCGGCAGCCAATATAGTCCGACGGTTCAATTTCCTCAAGAGATGAGATTCACCATCATCGCCGGCCAGTCGGAAGGAATCTCACGTCTATGAAGTTTGGCAGGATGCTCATGAAAACTTGGGCAACGCGGGAGCGGCGATCTGTCGGCGGGATGGTCGTCGTGAATGGCGTCTCGGCGGCTATTTCTCTGACCTGCACGATCGTACTGGCCCGGCTGTTGGGGGTCTCCCAGTATGGGCTGTACGCATATGCCATTTCTATCTCAGGACTGGCAGGCGCATGCGCGGGTTTGGGCATTCCAACGCTTGTCCTGCTGCGGTCCTCAGTATGGGCGGCAACGTCGCGATGGCGCCTGTTTCGCGGAATGATTCGGTTCGGCATCGCGGCAACCTTTGCAACCTCGCTGCTGTTCGGCATTCTGTTGATTCTTGTCAGTCCGCTTCTCGGGAAAATAAGCCACACGCATGGCTTTGTTCTTTCACTTTCGCTAGCGGGCGTGATCATGGTCTGTACCGCTGTGGCCCAGGTGATCGAGGCCATCCTGCAGGCCAGGAGAATCTTAGCCAGGAGCCTGGTTCCGCGCGCTATCGCGCTACCCATCGGGATACTTGGCTACGCGGGCTGCGCGCACGCATTCAAATTGCCCCTCTCGACTGTGAATGTGCTTATCGCACAGTCTGTCATTGGCGTTGGCATGCTGTTGTATTTGTTGCGCATGCTGGAGAAGGCTATTCCTGCCGAAGCGCGTGACTTCTCCCCGGTCATTTATCCCGTGAAGTGGCTGGCGTCAGCTTTGCCGTTCTTCGGCAATAACATGATGTTCATCATCAATACGCAAGTAGACATTTTGCTGTTGGGCTATTTTAAGGGTGACGCAAGCGCGGCTGTCTACAGGGTGGGAACTAGAGGCGCACAGATCCTGGTGCTGTGCCTGGCTGCGATTGCGACAGCGGTTCAACCTCGCATGGCAGCACTTTACGCCCAGGGGCAGCATAAGGATTTGGCTGCACTGGTTACCCGAACGACCCGGGCAGGGTTCTATATCGCTCTGGTATTTGCAGTGCTCTTTGTGACGGGCGGGACACAGATCATCTTGATCTTGTTTGGACGACCATTTGTGGCTGCTGCTACCGTCTTATCGATTTTGACTGTGTGCCGACTGGCGCACGCCGGCACAGGATCCCTGGGATCGTTTCTAAGCATGACGGGAAAAGAACGCGTCCTCATGAAAGCGCTCATGGCGGAATCTACAGCAAATGTCGTGCTGAATATTATTCTGATTCCACGCTGGGGAATCAATGGCGCGGCATTTGCAACCGGTGCGAGCATGGCGGCAATGAACACAATCCTGGCTTTTTATGTTTACAAAAAATGGGGCGTCGATGTCTCCATTCGAGGAAAATATAAACCTGCCGCTGTACACACCTAGAGAAAAAGCAGGATTTCCGTGCCGTAACTGAAATCGTGCAGGGTAGTCTTTCCTTAAGGAAAGACTACTCAGCGCTCGTGGCTCACATGACACCAATCCTGTTTTCGCTTTAGTCTGGATAGGATCACATGCCGGGGTTGTTAGAACATTTGCCCCAAAAACAGTGAAACCTTCAGCTGAAACTTAGAGTTGCAGCGAAGGGCTATTCTCCAAAGCGCAGATGTCAGCGATAAACTGGCTCAACTGCGTTGATCCCTGGTCACCTTTGCCGCGCGTGCGCACGCTGACGGTTCCTGCCTCGGCTTCTTTGTCGCCCATTACCAGCACATAGGGAACCTTCTGCAGTGTGAAGTCGCGGATTTTTGCGTTCATCTTTTCGTTGCGGCTGTCGAGTTCTACGCGAAAACCTGCGTTTTGGAGATCCTGCTGGACTTTTTCGGCGTAGGCCTGGTGGCGTTCGCTGATGGGCACTAAGCCAATCTGTACGGGGGCCAGCCAGAGCGGGAAGGCTCCGGCGTAATGCTCGATGAGCACGCCGAAGAATCGCTCCACGCTGCCGAAGAGAGCGCGGTGCACCATGACGGGCTGGTGGCGCTCGCCGTCTTCACCCACATATTCAAGCTCGAAGCGCGCGGGTAGGTTGAAGTCGAACTGCACGGTGGAGAGCTGCCATAGGCGCCCAAGCACGTCGACCAGTTTTACGTCGATTTTGGGGCCGTAGAATGCGGCTTCTCCGGGAATGGTTTTGTACGGGATGCCCTTGCGATCGAGCGCGCGTTGCAGCGAGCCGACGGCCAGCTCCCACTTATCGTCGGAGCCGGCGTAGTTCTTGCGGTCTTTCGGGTCCCATGTAGACAGCTCGACCTTAAACTCTTTGAAGCCGAAGGTGGTGAGCACGGCCTGGGCAAAGTCGATGCAGGCGACAACTTCGTCTTCAATCTGTTCGGGCGTGCAGAAGATGTGTGCATCGTCCTGCGTGAAGCCGCGCACGCGCAGGAGGCCGTGCATGGTTCCGGAGCGCTCGTAGCGATAGACGTTGCCCAGCTCGGCATAACGGACGGGGAGATCGCGATAGCTCTTAGGCGTGTTTTTGTAGATGAGAATGTGGCCGGGGCAGTTCATGGGCTTCAGCCGATACTCGGCGTCGTCCAGCTCCATGGGCGTGTACATGTTCTGCGCGTAGAAGCCGGCGTGACCGCTGATCTTCCACAGTTCAGAGCGCATGACGTGCGGCGTATAGACCAATTCGTAACCGCGACGGATACATTCTTCCTTCATCCAGTCTTCCATGATCTTGCGGATCATGGCTCCTTTGGGATGCCAGAAGATGAGCCCGGCACCGGCGACCTCCTGAATGGAGAAGAGATCGAGCTGCTTGCCGAGCAGACGGTGATCACGTTTCGCGGCCTCTTCGAGACGCGCGAAGTGCTCGTCCAGCTCTTTTTTGGAGAAGAACGCGGTGCCGTAGATGCGCTGCAGCTGCTGGTTTTTCTCGTCGCCGAGCCAGTAGGCTCCGGCGAGGCTGGTTACCTTGAAGGCCTTGACGCGGCTGGTCGATGGGACGTGCGGGCCGCGGCAGAAGTCAACGAACTTGCCGTTGCGGTAGAGGGAAATGTCCTCGCCATCGTGTGTGAAACGCTCGATGAAGTGGACTTTCATGAAGTCCTGATCGGCCTTGAAGTGCGCGAGTCCTTCTTCGCGCGGCTCAAATTCACGAACGAACTTCTCGTCGCGCGCGACCACCTCAGCCATGCGGCCCTCAATCAGCTTCAGGTCTTCAGGCGTGAAGGGCGTGGGCCGGTAGAAGTCGTAGAAGAAGCCGGATTCGGTGGCCGGGCCGTGGCCGAGCTTGGTTTCCGGGAAAAGCTCGAGAACGGCTGTGGCCATGATGTGCGCGGCAGAGTGGCGCACGACACGCAGCGCATCGGGATCTTTCTCGGTGAGCAGTTGTAACTCAACGTCTTCCTTGAGTGGCGTGCTCAGGTCTACAAGGCGCTCGGCCTGTGTATCTTCCGCGGCGTACATGGCCTCTTCATCATGGGACGCGGTAGTGGCTGCGACGGCGTGGAGCGGCTTGATGCGCGCAACAACGGAAGCTGCGGCAAGGCGCGGCGAGATGCCTTCGGCCACTTGCAGCGGAGTGACTCCGGCGGCAAATTGCTTGACGGTGCCATCGGGGAGTTTGACCTGAACGGATGTGCCAATATCGGAAGTCGCGTTGGAATTCATAAACGGGATCTGTCTCTGTTGTTCTGCCGGGAAATAGCTGGCGTAATTTCTACTGTGAACGTGTCGCTGTATTTAGGATATGGTTTTGAAGGATGCGCGTCGAGGGTGCGGGGAGCAGGCATCCAAATTTGAGGAGAGTGAGTTATGGGCACGCAGACGGAACAGACCGCTCGGCCCCATGCGGCATGGATGCTGATTGGATGGCTGGTTTTGTGTTTTGCCGTCGCTGGAATTTCGGCCACCTTCAACGTTCACAATATCCCGACCTGGTATGCGAGGCTCATCAAGCCTCCGTTGAACCCTCCAGACTGGGTGTTTCCACCTGTATGGGCGACACTGTATGCGCTGATGGGAATTGCAGCGTGGCTGGTATGGAAGACGCGGGGCAGCGCGTGCCGCCGCCGCGGACTGCGCCTGTTCTGGGTACAGTTATGGTTTAACTTTCTTTGGTCGTGGATCTTTTTCAGTCGCCACCAGATCGGTACAGCCTTTGCCGACATCCTGTTGCTGTGGGCGGCGATTCTGCTGACGATTCTCAATTTTAGAAAGGTGAGCACGCTGGCGGCGTGGCTGCTGGTTCCGTATATCGGGTGGGTGACGTTTGCGAGCTACTTAAACCTGGCCTTCTGGCGGCTGAATTAGAGCTACTTCAGCCCCAAATGTACTGCGACCTGAGCATTTTGCCAGTCAAACCCTTCCGGATATATCTCGAAATCAGCTTTAAAGGCGCGCTGGCCGCCCAGTTCTGCTGCGGACATTGCCCAGATGCGCTGCCATAACTTCGGAATGATGTCAGGCAGAGGGCCAGTGTCTGATGTAACGATCGCGTATTTGCCCGCAGGGACCTGGATGGCAGTCATACCGTCGGGAACCTTGTCTACGGCTGAGACGCGAACCCCGAGCACATACGTGTATTCGCCATTCTGGTCGCTGGAGTAGTTGGTGTAGACGACAGTGAGATTGTTGTCTGCGCGGTGGGGAACATTTTCGACCAGGCCCTGCTCCATTACGCGCTGCCATAGTTGCGGAATCAGCCCGGTTCCACCAGCTTCCTTCTGCTGGCTGGTGCGAACCGTGAAGCCGACAACCGTGAAGCCAGGTTGGGTTTCTGTGCTGACGTTGGATGGGCTGACTGTGGACGGGCTGGATTGCGCATGAGCGTGCAGGGGAAGTCTGACGCAAAGCATAGCCGCGAGACCGAGAATGACTGCAGCGAAAGCGCGGTGATTTTTCATGACAGTTGGAGATACGCGCCCCTCGCAGGGAAAGTTCACGAAAATAGGAAATTGCACGAATCGCACCAACGTGCTCTAGGGAACCATTCCGCGTAGGAGTGTGACGACTGCGTGGTCTTTGAGGATTTGTTTCTAAACCAGAGAGGTTCCGGCGATGCTTTCGAGAACCTTGAGCGGCGAGGTCTGCGGAGCGACCAGCGCTTCGGGAGAGACAAGGAATGTCTGCTCCAGCGCGTATTGTCCGGCCAGCACTGCGTGGGGGACGGTATCGGTGTAGACCACCCAGCTTGAGCCCGGAGGGAACTGCCACGGGTACTTTGCGCAGTCGGCCTGGAAGCGCGGGTTTTCTTTGAGGAAGTTATGGAAGCGCATCATGAAGTCGTCGTAAGGCGAGCGCTTGAGAGACGGAATGGCCGTGCCCAGTCCGACGGCGCGCCCCAATGACTTGGCCGCGCGCGATGCGGTTGTGTCCGGATGCGGGGCGATCTGAGCTGGAGCAAACTGCCGGACCACTGTGGCAAAGGGGTCGCCTACGACCCAGTCGCGGGTGCGCGTGGGGTGAATATTGTTGAAGAAGCGCAGAATGCGCGCGCCGTGCGTGGGCCGTGTGGGAAAGGCGTCGGTATGGAGCAGGTCGTTTCTGCGGCGCAAGGAGAGATCGCGCCCCTGCTCTTCCTGGGGGCGAAAGCTGGCGTAATCTAGCCGCCAGTTGGCGCGATATGGAGACAGAAAGCCGGTCAAAAAATTGACAACAGCCTGCGAGTAGCCGCGCATGATGTTGTGAAGGCGGGCTACAGCGGCGGCATCAGCGGTCTTTGTGTCCACGCCGCTGAGCTTGTCGTTGTTTGGTTTGTAGGCGATGTTTTTGTGCAGAGAGCTGTCAGTCTGCTGCTGGCCGAGCAGAAACGCAAGATCGTTCTGCGGAATCTCAATCGGGGTCTGGGGGAAATAGAGAATGCCGCCGGCCTCAAGCTGCGCGCACCAGGCGCGAGCCTGCTCGTCGGAGGGCGGCTGCCCGCTGGTCAGGGCTTCGCGTGTGATGGTGACGAGGCCCACAGCGGTTATCTCCCGGCGATTTTGTGCCGCATCCACAGGCCCATCAGCAGTGCCAGGGCGGCAATCAGCGCGATTATTCCTACGGGCGCGGCGGCATACAGATAGGCATCGGCCATGTCCACGGTGTGGTGCCCGGCCTCGTTGTAAATAAGGAGGCTGATAATCGCGACGAAGCAGGTGGCGAAGAACGCCATTACGCCGAAGATGCAGGCGATCAGCAGGCTATGGAAGAAACCCATGTCTCCGAGCGGAATGCCGAAGACTTTGGAGGGCTGCGGAGCGGCGAGGCTGTTGTGACTGGACATAAGAGTTCCCGTTGCGCTGCGGTCATCGCTGCGCGCTTCAGTTTAGAATACTTCTTTATGGTTGAAACCGCCCAGATTCCGCTGCTCACGGCCGCCCAGGTGACCCAGGAGGCGCAGGTTCGACAGGCTGCGAACGGTATTTGCTTCGCGGATTATGGGGACACACAGATTTCTGCGGAAGACCTGGAGCGCATTGTGCAGGCGGTGCCCACGGTGGTTGCCAACGCCCTGACGCGACGGGCCTACTACTTTGTGCCGCTCACCATTGGCGAAGAGGACACGACTACGATCGCCTCGGGATATACGGTTGATCTAGCCGACCGGGCGGTCTGCCATCGCAACGCGAAACTCGGCGGGTCGGAGTGTATCTTCATCTCGACGCGCATTATGCAGGACCGCTTTGCGCTGGCTTTTGAATACTTCATCAACGTGGGGCACCACTTTGTAGAGGCAGTTGGGGTTCCGGCGAGCTTTTCTGACCTGGTGTGGTCGCAGGCCAAGGCCGATGTTCGCG
Organism: Silvibacterium sp.; assembly: GCA_049799415.1. Lineage (GTDB taxonomy): Bacteria > Acidobacteriota > Terriglobia > Terriglobales > Acidobacteriaceae > Silvibacterium. The sequence continues at coordinate 754 of JBARHV010000238.1, read as the reverse complement.
GAGAGACCAGCCAGGACGCATGGGAAAACCGCCGCCGCGCGGTCGACCGCGAACAGAACCGGGAGACGATCGACGAGAAAGCAAAATCCAGCTATTTTGAAGCGGCATTTTCCGATGCCGTCGCGATCTACATGCTCTCGCTGACTCTGGATTTTGATTTCACAGAGTTCAAGGAGCGCGAATATCCGCTGCTGGCGGCTCCGGCGCTGGCAGAGCGCCTGCGCCATGTGGCGGGATTGTTTCCGGCGAACACGGGATATGAATTTGAGATTCGCTACCGGCGACGCGGGTAAAGAAAAATTAGCAAAATTACAGCTAATAAAATCGAGGCGCAGGATTGCGATGAGTAAGGTCAGATACGGAAGATGATTGCTCACCTGCGCGGACGCCTCTTCGCGAAACACCCGGGCCAGGCCATTGTTGAGGCCGCCGGCGTGGGCTACGAGGTCATCATCAGCATCCCGACCTTTACTGCGCTTCCGGCGGAGGGCGCGGAGGTTTCGCTGCACATCCACACCCAGGTCCGCGAAGACATTCTTGCACTCTATGGATTTCTCGACCTGAAAGAAAAGCGGCTCTTTGAGCGGCTGATTACTGTGACCGGAGTGGGTCCGAAGCTGGCGGTGACGATCTTGAGCGGGCTGAATCCAGAGCGCACGGTGACTGCGATCCGGGCGCAGGACCACGCTACTCTGACGCATATTCCGGGAGTTGGCAAGAAGCTGGCAGAGCGTTTGGTGGTGGAGCTGAAAGA
>JBARHV010000237.1:0-2707 GCA_049799415.1 Silvibacterium sp. | reverse complement strand
GGCACCTACGGCGTGGCAGTGCTGGCGAAGGAGCATGGGATTCCGTTTTATGTGGCGGCTCCGTGGTCGACGATCGATATGGAGACAGCAACGGGCGATTCGATTCCGATTGAAGAGCGCGCTGCGGTGGAGGTTACGCATCACGGCGGGAAGCAGTTGACGCCGCATGGCGTGGGGATTGAGAACCCCGCATTCGATGTGACTCCGGCGAAGTATGTGACGGCGATCATCACGGAGCGGGGCGTGCTGCGTGCTCCGTATGACGTCGCGCTCAAGGCTATGGAGTTGACGGCGGTTTAGTTCCCACCCACATCTCTGCGAGATGTGGGGCACCCGCGCTTTTGCTTATTGAATCCAGTCTGCATAGGGATAGAGGAGCAAAAAGATGATCATGGTGAGCGCGGTTATGTCCATGTAGAGCAGCAGGAGGACGCCGCCGTGGTAGAAGCTCCAGCGGAGGCGCAGGCAGCGCGAAGTTTCATACGTTCCCCAGAGTGCGGCGAGTAGAGCAAAGATGATGGGCCAGGCGGGGTGGACATTGGGGAAGCCGGCGAGCAGCATGGACGCGCCGAGACTGGCGAGCACCAGCGCGGTTCCGCGAACGAGGGAGCGGGCACGAAGATTGAGGGAGGCAGGGAGCATTGGGAACTGCTAGTATTTTGAGTCGCCTCTTATGACTTCTACTGTATCGAAATCCGCGAACGGCGTGACGGCTGCTGAGCTGCGCGAGCGCATTGTGCGGCGCGTGGCGCGCGAGCTGCGCGATGGCTTTTATGTGAACCTGGGCATCGGTATGCCGACACTGGTGGCGAACCATGTTCCGCCGGGCGTGGAGGTTGTGCTCCAGTCGGAGAACGGCATGCTGGGCGTGGGGCCGTATCCGGTGGCGGGGAGCGAAGACGCGGACCTGATCAACGCCGGAAAAGAGACGGTGACGGAGCTGCCGGGCACGGTTTATTTTTCCAGCGCGGATTCGTTTGCAATGATTCGCGGCGGGCATATCGACCTGAGCATTCTGGGCGCGATGGAAGTGGACGAGGCAGGGAACCTGGCGAATTGGATGATTCCCGGCAAGATGGTGAAGGGCATGGGCGGCGCGATGGACCTGGTGGCCAGCGCGCGGCGTGTAATTGTGGCCATGGAGCACACGACGAAAGACGGAGCGCCGAAGATTCTGCCGCAGTGCACGCTGCCCATTACCGGACTGAAGGTCGTGGATACGATTGCGACGGAGATGGCGTGGATTCGCGTGACGTCGGCGGGGCTGGTGGTGGAAGAGATTGCTCCGGGGCTGACGTTTGAGGATGTGCAGCGGGCGACGGCTGCGAAGCTGATTGCGGGTGCGGCCATCAGAGAGATGATGGTTTGATCTTTGAGTTTTTCCGCGCAATTTTTTAAGGAGAGGTTCCGCTGATTCGTCCGAAGTTTCCGTTTCGATTGCTGAGTACAGGGATTTTGTGCGTGGGCGCGTTTGTGGCGTCGGCGTGGTTTGTGAGGCCAGGAGCTGGGATTGATTGCAACCGGCTGGCTCCGCTGACGGTGCTGGCGACGGTTGCCGCATTCCTGATGGCGATCTGCTTTCGCCAGATGGGGCAGCACAAAGAGAAGTCGCAGCGATGGTTTTTGCTAGTGTGCCTGGTGATCGCAGCGTCTGCCCTGTTTACGGACTTCCGGTATGTGCGGCGGTATCGCGGAATTTGCGATTCTGTGGAGCAGATGCAGCGGATTCCTGCTTCTCCTAAGCAATAGCGGCGCGAACGGTCCTTCGTTCGATGCGTTTCTCGTAGTTTTTTCCCTGCAGGATGCGCTTTACGTAGATTCCGGGCGTGATGATGTGGCCGGGGTCGAGTTGACCGGGTTCGACCAGCTCTTCGACTTCGGCGATGGTGATCTTTGCCGCAGTGGCCATCATGGGGTTGAAGTTGCGCGCGGTCTTGCGATAGATGAGGTTGCCCTGGGTGTCGCCTTTCCAGGCTTTGATGAGGGCGAAGTCGGCGCGGAGCCAGCGTTCGAGCAGGTAGGGCTTGCCGTCGAAGTCGCGCGTCTCCTTGCCTTCGGCGACCAAGGTGCCGACCCCGGCGGGCGTGTAGAAGGCGGGGATGCCGGCTCCTCCGGCGCGGATGCGTTCGGCGAGCGTGCCCTGCGGGACGAGGTTGAGGTCGAGCTTGCCCTGAAGCACCAACTGTTCGAGCAATTTGTTCTCGCCGACATAGCTGCCGGTGTGGGAGACGATCATGCCGGCTTCGAGCATGCGGCCCATGCCGAATCCGTCGATGCCCATGTTATTGCTGATGGTGCGGAGATTCCTGATGCCGCGGCGGACGAGGGCGTCGATAAGGTTCTCGGGGATTCCGCAGAGGCCGAAGCCGCCGAGCATGAGGGTGGCTCCGTCGGGGATGTCGGCTACGGCTGCGTCGGCGCTTTCAACTACTTTTTTCAACCAGGTCTCCATTTCAAGGCGGCGAACGAAGAAGAATACTGGATGCGAGGGGTGAAAGCCAGTCGAATGCCATAGGAGGGATGAAAAACATGTTCAGGACGATTGAGGGAAAAAGAGCTTAATGGGTGTGTGGGAAATGCGATAGGATAGGTGGGTTTCGACAAGGGCACCGAGAGCATCCGGTATTTTCAGTTTGAGGAGCGTATCTATGATGAAGGGGTTTCGTGATTTTATTCTGCGGGGCAATGTTGTAGATCTGGCGGTTGC
>JBARHV010000236.1:0-6112 GCA_049799415.1 Silvibacterium sp. | reverse complement strand
ACGGTTCTTGGTCTCATACTCCACGTGCGCCGTCGCAATCGTAATGCCCCGCTCCCGCTCTTCCGGTGCGTTATCAATCGTGTCAAAGGACCGAAACTTGTTGTTCGGGTTGTGCTTCGACAACACCTTCGTGATCGCCGCCGTCAACGTCGTCTTCCCGTGATCAATGTGCCCTATCGTCCCCACGTTCACATGCGGCTTCGATCGGTCAAACTTCTCCTTCGCCATATTCCCTCTCTCGTTCCTTCGATCGTTCTCTTGTGTTACCGAACCCCGAAGGGTCCGCAATTTCTAAACTCGCTCAAATCAAAAAACTAAAAAGTTCTGCCGAACGCTATTTACCCTGGTTCCTGCTGATGATCTCTTCAGAAATCATCCGCGGAGCCTCTTCATAGCGCGCAAACTGCATCGAATACGACGCGCGCCCCTGCGTCGAAGACCGGATATCGTTCACATATCCGAACATCTCCTTCAGCGGAACCATCGCCTTGATCACCTGCGAACCCGCCGCATGCTCCATGCCTTCAATCCGTCCGCGCCGCGAGTTGATGTCGCCGATAATCGTTCCCATGTGCTCTTCCGGGACCGTCACTTCGACCGCCATCACCGGCTCCAGCAGCACCGGAGACGCCTTGCGCGCCGCTTCCTTGAACGCCATCGACCCTGCAATCTTGAAGGCCATTTCGTTCGAGTCCACGTCGTGGTAGCTGCCGTCATACAGCGTCGCCTTGAAGTCCACCAGCTCATAGCCGGCCAGCACGCCGTTGTGCAGCGCCTCGCGAATCCCCTGCTCCGTCGGCTTGATGTATTCCTTCGGAACCACGCCGCCGCGGATCGCATCGATAAACTCAAAGCCCTTGCCCGGCTCGTTCGGCTCCAGGCGAATCTTCACGTGGCCGTAGTTGCCTGAGCCACCCGTCTGGCGAATGTACTTGCCCTCCGCCTCGGCGGTCTTGCGAATCGTCTCGCGGAACGCCACCCTCGGCTCGCCTACATTGGCCTCGACCTTGTGCTCGCGCTTCATGCGATCCACCAGAATCTCCAGATGCAGCTCGCCCATGCCGCTGATGATCGTCTGCCCTGACTCCTCGTCCGTACGGACCTTGAACGTAGGATCCTCATCGGCCAGCCGCGCCAGCGCCATGCCCATCTTTTCCTGATCGCCCTTGGTCTTCGGCTCGACTGCAACCGAAATCACCGGCTCCGGAAAATCGATCGCGCTCAGCGCAACCGGGTGCTGCGGCGAGCACAGCGTGTCGCCCGTCTTCAATTCCTTCAGGCCCACGCAAGCGCAGATGTCGCCCGCATAAATCTCGGTAATGTCCTCACGCTTGTTGGCATGCATCTTCACCAGGCGTCCCACGCGCTCCGTCTTGCCCGTGCGCGGATTCAACACCGTGTCGCCCGTCTTCAAAACGCCCGAGTACACGCGGATAAAGCCCAGCTTGCCGTATTGATCGTTGATCAGCTTGAAGCCCAGCGCCGAAAATGGAGCCTCGTCCTTCGCCTCGCGCACCAGCGTCACCGAAGGATCGTCCGGATCGATACCCACAACTGGCGGCACATCCAGCGGGCTCGGCAGATAATCCACCACCGCATCCAGCAGCGTTTGAATGCCCTTGTTCTTGAACGCCGAACCGCACAGCACCGGGAAAACGTGCATCCCGATCGTCGCGCCGCGCAGCGCCTTCTTCAACTCCTCGGCCGTCGGCGTCTCGCCTTCGAGAAACTTGTGCAGCATCTCATCGTCGTGCTCGGCCACCGTCTCGATCAGCTGCATCCGAAAGGCCTCAGCCTTCTTCTGCAGATTCGCGGGAATCGCCTCAATCTCGTACTTCGCGCCCATCGTCTCGTCGTTCCAGACAATCGCGCGCATCTCCACGAGATCGATCACGCCCTTGAAGTGCGCTTCGGCGCCAATTGGAATCTGGATCGCCACCGGCCGCGCTCCCAGGCGCTTGCGGATGGTCTCGATCACGTGCTCAAAGTCCGCGCCCGCCTTGTCCATCTTGTTCACAAAGCAAATGCGGGGAACCTTGTACTTATCGCCCTGCCGCCATACTGTCTCGGTTTGCGGCTGCACGCCGGAAACCGAGTCGAACAGCGCCACTGCGCTGTCCAGCACGCGCAGCGACCGCTCAACCTCCGCGGTAAAGTCCACGTGGCCGGGCGTGTCAATAATATTGATGCGGATGTTGTTCCAGGTGCAGGTTGTCGCCGCCGACGTAATCGTGATGCCGCGCTCCTGCTCCTGCTCCATATAGTCCATCGTCGCCGTGCCTTCATGCACTTCGCCGATGCGGTGCGTGATGCCCGTATAAAACAGGATGCGCTCGGTCGCCGTCGTCTTCCCGGCGTCGATATGCGCCATGATTCCGATGTTCCGGCAACGATTTAACGGTACTTGACGCGCCACTTTGTTTCCTCAATCCTCTTATGCGAGCCAAACTCGCAGTTAATCCAAATCTTGAACAGTCGTCAGCTGTCAGTCTCCAGCTCTGACAACTAAGAACTGGCAACTGTGCACTGCCCTACCAGCGATAGTGCGCGAACGCCTTGTTCGCCTCGGCCATGCGATGTACGTCTTCCTTCTTCTTCATCGCCGCGCCGCGTCCGTTCGCCGCGTCCAGCAATTCAGCGGAGAGCTTGTCGATCATGCCCTTCTCGCCGCGCGCCCGTCCGTAGCTCACCAGCCAGCGAATCGCCAGCGAGGTGCGCCGCTCCGGGTTCACTTCAATCGGAACCTGGTAGTTCGCGCCGCCTACGCGCCGCGTCTTCACCTCGAGCAGCGGCTTGCAGTTCTCTACCGCCTTCTTGAAGAGCGTCAGCGCCTCAGCGCCGCCCTTCTGCTCCAGGTTCGTCATCGCGGTGTAGAAAATTCCCTGCGCCGTCGATTTCTTGCCGCCCCACATCATCGAGTTCACAAACTTGGTGACCAGCGTCGATCCATAAACCGGGTCGGGAGCGACCTCACGTTTGGCGATATGACCTTTTCTCGGCATAAATCCCTAATCTCTCTCAAACATCAAACTTATTTCCGACTAACTAACCCTGCCAACCCAGATGCGGCGAAGCCGCATCTGCCTGGACGGCCAGTCCCCACGCGAAGCGGCTGCCTTAATGGCAAATTACTTCTTGCCTGCGGCTCCGGCCTTGGCGCGTTTCGCACCGTACTTTGACCGGCTCTGCGTCCGTTTCACCACGCCCACTGAATCCAGCGTCCCGCGAATAATGTGGTAGCGCACACCCGGCAGGTCCTTCACGCGGCCCCCGCGGATCAGCACAATCGAGTGCTCCTGCAGGTTATGGCCTTCGCCGGGAATGTACGACGTAACCTCGATGCCGTTGGTCAGGCGCACGCGAGCGACCTTCCGGAGCGCCGAGTTCGGCTTCTTCGGCGTCTGCGTATAGACGCGCGTGCAAACTCCGCGCCGCTGCGGCGATCCCTGCAATGCGGGAGAAGCCGTCTTATACCGCGGTGCGGTACGGCCCTTCCTTACCAGCTGACTGAATGTAGGCAAACCAAGCTCCTTACCAATCCAAACCGTTTCTTGTTTCCAGCGCGATCGGGAACCAGCCTCACACGCCTATCCGAGCGCACAAAGCGCTCTGCGTGCGAAGTCACAAGGTTCCTGCTTCGCGTCTGCCGTGCCTCAGTACCAGACGAGAACCCCGACGGTGGCCGCGCGCAATTCAAAACCCGCCTTTCGAGCGAGTCGTTTAAATTGGCCAACTCCGTTTCGCTGGTTCCGGCCCGCATAGTTCGCCAAGGTAGCGAATGTCGCGGAGCCCAATGCGATTCAATGTTGCGATCGTCCCTGCCTCTCGTGCCGGCAAGGCACTCACAGAAACTCAGCCGCGCCGTGACTGCCGCAAGCCATTCTGTGATTTGTGTTCCCGAAGCTCCCGTCTACTGCCGTTACACAGGCGCAGAACGAGCACACTCGACGAACCTTTTAAGATTAGCAAGACCGAAGCAAGCCGTCAATGCAAAGGCCGGAATCTCCAAAAAATCTTTGGCTTCGCCGTCCCGGCAATATACTCTTCGCTCCCAAATCCGAGCGGTTGCACAGAATTGTCATCCCGTCCGAAGCGGAGGGACCTGTTTTCCCTCAATGATCCACAAACCCTGGGTGCCCCGTATCTCGACGAGATGCCGGAGATCAGAGATGTGGGAGATCACAGTCATCGCACCGGCACTTTGGCTAAGTCCTGATGAACCCTGTACCCTCCGCCCTCGCACCTGCTAGCATTTCCCCCATTATGAGCTTTCGCCGTATTGCTCCCGCGCTGTTGAGCGTCGTCGCCCTTCTCACTCCAGCCTTTTCGCAGACAGCGCCCCATTACGACCCGCGCATCCCGGCCATCATCCACTCTCTCCAGCAGGTCAAAAATGTCCGCGAAACCCAGCTCTCGCCCGACGGAAACCTCATCGCCTGGGCCGTCCGCGGACAAGGCCTCGACTTTGCTCCCCTCAGCAACCCCGCGCACACGCGCCACATCACCGCCTGCGCCAGCGGAGAACGGGGAAAAGAAGAAAGCCTCGCCTGGTCGCCCGACTCCAAAACGCTCGCCTTCTTCTCTGACTGCACCCCAGACCACAAAATCGCCATCTTTACAGACGACGTCGCCGCCACCACCGCCCCGCACCTGCTCGCCCATCTCAACGGATTCGCCAAAAGCCTCCAATACTCCCCCGACGGCAAATACCTCAGCTTCCTATATGTAGAAGGAGCCACCCGACCCTCCGGAGCGCTCGCCGCCATGAAGCCGCCATCAGGCGTCATCGGAGTCGAAGACATCGAAGTCCAGCGCGCCGCCGCCGTAGATGCATCCAACGGCCAACTCACGCAGATCACCCCCGCCAACCTCCACGTCTACGAATTCGACTGGTCGCCCGATTCCAGCAAGCTGGCTTACATCGCCGCACCGCCCCCCGGCGAAGACAACTGGTGGACCGCCAGGCTTTACACCCAAGTCTCCTGCCTACCGCCCGTGGAATGCAGCACGTATTCCTTACCTAGAGTCGTCTTCGACCCCAACCCCACCGCAGGCCCCCTCCACGGACTCCAGATCGCCGTGCCCCGCTTCTCCCCCGACGGCTCCAAAATCGCCTTCATCGGCGGCCTCATGTCCGATCAGGGTTCTACTGGCGGAGACATCTACGTCATCCCCGCCACCGGCGGCGACGCCAAAGACGTAACCCCCGACCGCCCCGCCACACCCGCCTGGTTTGAGTGGCTCGACGAGCACACGCTCGGCATCGCCGAAGTCAACAACGGAGCGTCGCACCTCTTCACCTACGACATGGACAACCAGCAGGTGTCGTCCGACCACGACCTCACCCTCCCCGATTCCGTCGGCGCTGGCGGCCTGGAGATGCGCATCTCCGTCTCCAACTCCAACAACATCGCCTTGATCCGCTCATCCTTCGAGCATCCGCCCGAGGTGTGGGCCGGCCCGCTCGACAACCTCCAGCAGATCACCCACCTCAACGACCATCTCAAACCCTCCTGGGGCAAATCCGAATCCATCAACTGGACCAATGAAGGCTTCCACGTCCAGGGCTGGCTCCTCTATCCCGCCAACTACGACCCCAGCAAAAGATATCCAATGATCGTCTACGTCCACGGAGGCCCGTCCGCCGCCAACCTCCCGCGCTGGCCCTCCGCCGGATTCGGCCCCGCTCCCTTTTCCGCTCTGGGCTACTTCGTCTTCATGCCGAATCCCCGCGGCAGCTTCGGAGAAGGCGAACAATTCACCCAGGCCAACCGCAAAGACTTCGGCTACGGAGACCTCCGCGACATCCTCGCCGGAGTCGACGCCGTCTTTAAGGACCACCCCATCGATCCCAACCGCGTCGGCATCACCGGCTGGAGCTATGGCGGATTCATGACCATGTTCGCCGTCACCCAGACCAGCCTCTTCCACGCCGCCGTCTCCGGCGCCGGACTCTCCGACTGGCTCAGCTACTACGGCGAAAACTCCATCGACGAATGGATGATTCCCTTCTTCGGCGCGTCCGTCTATGACGACCCCGCCGTCTACGCCAAAAGCTCCGCCATCAACTACATCAAAAACGCGAAGACCCCCACCCTCATCGTCGTCGGAG
>JBARHV010000235.1:0-21591 GCA_049799415.1 Silvibacterium sp. | reverse complement strand
GCTTCTAGCATTCGATTTGCGGACAAGAAGCAAAGCACGAAAGCGACCCCATAAATCAAAATCGCTACACCCGCAGGAAAGGAGACGGCTGTAGGTAACTCCCGTAGCAAACATCATTTTCCTGCATCTTCGCCAATCTTCAGTACCGCCAGAAACGCCTCCTGCGGAATATCCACTTTCCCAATCCGCTTCATCCGCTTCTTGCCTTCTTTCTGCTTTTCCAGCAGCTTGCGTTTGCGCGAGATATCCCCGCCATAGCATTTGGCAATCACGTTCTTCCGCAGCGCAGTCACCGTCTCGCGGGCCACAATCTTCGACCCGATCGCCGCCTGAATCGCCACCTCGAACATCTGCCGCGGGATCAGCTCGCGCATCTTCGACACCAGCGCCCGCCCGCGTTCATACGCAAAGTCCCGGTGCACAATGATCGATAGCGCATCGACGGGTTCACCTGAAACTAGAATATCCAGCTTCACCATCGGCGAGTCCCAGGTATCCGAAAGGTGATAATCCAGCGAAGCATACCCTCGTGAAACCGACTTCAGCCGGTCATAGAAATCCAGTACGATCTCATTCAGCGGAAGCTCATAGGTAATCATCACCCGCGTCGGCGTCACGTATTCAAAGTTCTTCTGCCGTCCGCGCTTTTCTTCCACCAGCTTCAGAATCCCGCCAACATACTCCTCATTCGTCAAAATTGTCGCCGTGATCACAGGCTCGGCCACTTTCTCGATCTCCGTTGGATCCGGCCAGCGCGAAGGATTATCAACCTCCACCACTTTCCCGCCCGTCAGCGTGATCTTGTAGCGCACACCAGGAGCCGTCGTAATCAAATCCAGATCGAACTCGCGCTCCAGTCGCTCCTGAATAATCTCCATGTGCAGCAGGCCCAGAAAGCCGCATCGGAACCCAAATCCCAAGGCAGCCGAACTCTCCGGCTCAAAGAAAAACGAGGAGTCATTCAGCCGCAGCTTCTCCAGCGCATCCCGCAGCAGCGTGTGCTCATGCGAGTCCACGGTGTAAAGCCCCGCAAACACCATCGACTTGATGTCTTCAAAACCCGGCAGCGGAGCAGCCGCCGGACGTGCATCTTCCGTGATCGTATCGCCAACCTTGGTATCAGCAACATTCTTGATCGTCGCGATGAAAAACCCCACTTCGCCCGCCGAAAGCTCGTCAATCTCCACCGGCTTCGGAGTCAGCACACCCAGAGAATCGACGTCGAACACCTTCCCGTTCGACATCAGGCGAATCTTCATCCCCTTCCGCAAACGTCCATGAACAATGCGCGCCAACACCACAACACCGCGATAAGGATCGAACCACGAATCGAAGATCAGTGCCTGCAGCGGAGCCTCCGCGTCGCCCGCCGGCGGCGGCAGCCGGTTCACTATCGCTTCCAGAATGTCCGGTACCCCCAGGCCCGTCTTCGCGCTCACCGGAATTGCATCCGTCGCGTCGATTCCCACGGTCTGTTCGATCATTTCCTGTGTGCGCACCACATCCGCGCTCGGCAAATCGATCTTGTTAATGACCGGAATCACCTCAAGGCCGCCGTTGATCGCCAGATAAGCATTGGCCAGTGTCTGCGCCTCCACACCCTGTGACGCATCCACCACCAGCAGCGCGCCCTCGCACGAAGCCAGCGACCGCGACACCTCGTAGGAAAAGTCCACATGCCCCGGCGTGTCGATCAGGTTCAGTTGGTAGGTCTGCCCGTCCTTCGCGGGATACATCATCCGCACTGAGTGCGCCTTGATCGTAATCCCGCGCTCGCGCTCCAAATCCATCACGTCCAGCACCTGCGCATGCATCTCGCGCGCCGTCAGCGAGCCCGTCAGCTCCAGCAAACGGTCAGAGAGTGTGGATTTGCCATGATCGATATGCGCAATAATGGCGAAATTGCGAATGTGCTTGTTGTTCATGTAAGAGAACGGAGGCGCGCCTTCAGTGTTTTCAGCGGAAGAATCTTCTCCAATGCCTCAGTTTATCATTGCGTTCTCTGTGATTCCCCATCTTCTCCAACGTGCAAGGCCATACAATAATGCAATACGAAGCAGGTTGAGAGAACTCGATCAACCCGCCGCCTATACATACACATGGTTGTTTTTCGAGCCGTTCTTACTGCCGCATTTGCCGCGCTGCTGCCTGTTGCCGCGCCTTATGTTGCGCTGGCCCAATCCACGGTCCCACCGTCCGCCCAATCCGCCTCTAAGAGAGCGCCATCTACAACCACGCAGGCCTCATACCTCAAGCAGCGCCGCGTCGCGCAGATCATTCAGGATGTTGATGCCGCCTACCAGAATGGACTGGACAATTATCATAACGGCCATCTGGCCGCTGCAAAATCGAACTTCGACTACGCTGTCGATCAGATGCTCACCTGCGGCATCGACATCAAGAGCACTCCCGATCTGAACGCCGAGTTCGAACGCATCGTCGACGCCGTCAACACGCTCGAGATGGACGCCCTCAAGCAGGGCAACGGCCTCGCTCCAGCCGCCGAGCCTACTCCGGTCGGGATAGCCAACGACGTCACCTTCCCCGTTGATCCCGCCATCCGCGCTGAAGCCGAGGCGCAGGTGAAGACCACGCAATCAGACCTCCCGCTGGTCATGAACGATTACGTCGCCAGCTACATCAACTTCTTTTCCAAAAGCAAAACCGGTCACGGAACCATCGTCGCTTCGCTCGATCGCGCCGGACGCTATAAGGCGATGATTCAGCGTGTCCTCAAAGAAGAGGGCGTCCCGCAGGATCTCATCTACCAGGCGGTCGCCGAATCCGGCTTTCGTCCCCAGGCGGTTAATCCACGCTCCGGCGCCGGTGGCATGTGGCAGTTCATGCCCGGAGATGCCTTCGCTCCGCCGCGCAGCGCATGGTATGACGAGCGATTTGATCCCGAAGCATCCACCCGCGCCTACGCACGCTATATGAAGTACCTCTATAAGCAACTGGGCGACTGGAATCTGGCCATGGCCGCCTACGACTGGGGCGCAGGCCGCGTGCAGCGGGCCGTCGAGCGCACCGGCTATGCCGACTTCTGGGAACTGTACAAACGCAACAACCTCCCTGCTGAAACGAAAAATTATGTGCCCATCATCCTCGCCGTCACCATCATGGCGAAAAACCCCAAGCAGTACGGCCTTGACGATCTCACGCCCGACCCTCCGCTCGTCGAGGACACGGTGCAAACCAATTACAGTGTCGGCCTGCCGCTCGTAGCCGATCTCGTAGGCGCTCCGGCGCAGGAGATTGCGGCGCTCAACCCCAGCCTGCTCCGCGGAGCCACTCCGCCCGATGAGACATTTGGCTTGCATCTTCCCGCTGGGACCAAAGACATCTTCGAACAACGCATCGCCGGAATCCCTGCGGACAAACGCCGCTATTGGCGTTACCACATCCTCGCCTCAGGCGAGACTCTGGAAGACGTAGCGCGATCCTTCCATGTTTCAGTCTCTGAAATCGCCGACGTAAATCAGCTCACCTCCACTACGGATCTCAGCAACCTCGACGCAGTCATCGTGCCCGTGGCTCCCGCATCGGAGTCCGTAACCACCACTCTCTATCGCGCACGCCGTGGCGATACTCTGATCACGATTGCAGACCGCTTCGGGGTAACCGTCGCGCAGTTGCGCCGTTGGAATCATCTCCGTGGTCTTGCTGTCAAAACCGGACACAAGCTCTATGTCGCCGAGCCGGCGCACATTCATTTCTCATCGCGGCACAAGCGCCGTCAACACGCCTCCTCTTCGCATCGCTCTTCTCATCGTGCCTCGCATCAGACAACAGAGCGTAGTCGCGGAGAAGTATCTTCACGGGGAACATCGAAGGGCAGGAGCACGCAAAAATCTCACCATAAAGGGAAAAAATCTTCCCGCCGTCGTCACAAGTGAGAAGACTATACGGCAGCGCATGGGCGTTTTCCTCAAGAATGACAAGGGTTTCATCCGCTTCGCCATCATGCATTCAGACGCGCTGTCCATTTTTTTTCGTACAGATCATGTCTTTTAAATCTCTACATCGCATTTCTGGAACGAAGGTACAGGCGTAAAAAATACTCCCTCTCGCAGGAAACACTTGCCTTTTCATAGCAAGACGTTGCATGCTGTTGCTATAATCCGCGGCGAAGGGATTTATTCTTTAACTGCAATAAGACATCGTCAAAAGATGTCAGGGCATACGCCCGGAGGGCAATTCGATGCAGGACGATCGCAGATTTTACGCGCACAGCGATAGCGACTTTGAACCCGAAACCGAAGCCTTCCCTGAAGACATGGAAGACAACTTCGACGAAGAAGAGGAAGAAGAGGTTTCCGTCTCTCTGTCCTCTGATGACGACGACATAGAAGATGAAGATGAAGAACACATCCCGATAGTCACAGAACAAGCCGCCGTCTTCACTCCGCCTGCTGCCCCTCTGCCAGCTCCAGTGCCAATGGCAAAAAAACCTCTGGCCCACGAAAAAGCTGCGCCCACGAAATCAACGAAAAAGGCCCCTACGAAGAAGGCTGTGAAGAAGGCTCCGGCAAAGAAAGCCGCGAAAAAGGCGGCGCCTGGGAAAGCTGCGAAGAAGGCCCCTAAGGTAGCCGCAAAAAAAGCGGTGAAGCGGGTAGCGGTAAAGAAAGCCGCAAAAAAAGTTTCGGCCAAAAAGGCCGTCAGGAAATCTGCCGCTAAGAAGAGCAGTAAGGGTGCTGGCGGCAGGAAGGCTGCGAAAAAAACCGCAGCCGGCAAAAAGGGCGCCCGCAGTAAAAAATCAACCATGAGAGGTACTCCATTGGCAGTTAAGAAAGCAGCAAAGAAGGCGGCAAAGAAGGCTCCTGCAAAGAAGGCAGCGAAGAAGTCAGCGAAGAAGGCTCCTGCAAAGAAAGCCGCAAAGAAGGCAGCAAAGAAGAAGTAATCTAACCGCAGTAATGAGGCAAGCAAAAGAGCCTGGCCATGCGCCAGGCTTTTTTGCGTCTGCAATACAGCTTGCTGCACAGGCCCTGAAAGACCTTCCAAGAGACCCCTCGAGATCAGTGCCGGATAACAAGTCAATTTCCTGAGATAAAACTCATTGGCCGGAGAGCACCTTACCGGCGAAATCGACCCCCATCATTCATCTGCGTTTAATGCCTGATTGTGGAAAGCCTATTTTTTCGAATTGCGAAAGCTACGAAAGTAAGGAATTGAACTTTGCCCGATGCTAAACCGGTATCACATTTGTAATGAACGATTTGAGCGAATTATCCAGGACTTACAAGCAAGCTGTGACTATATTTCCGTGCATCGGCCTTGATCGTGGCGGACCGAATCTCCACATTTTTTTCCACAGTGGAATCCTACCGTCCGGAAGCGCTTGAATTTCAGGGAGAAAGCAAAAGGCCCCGGATTGCCCGGAGCCTTCTGGGTTGAAAAGAAAAATTCCCTAGCGGCCTGATCCCGGCTGATGTGCCGGGGCATTGGAAGTCGGTGCCGACGGCATCTCGGGTGCTGGAGCCGGTATACCTGACTTCACGTTGTACGCATCAATCACAGCCTTGGTAATATCTGCATTTTGCTTATGCCAGAGTACGGCAGGGGGTGCCTGCGAGGTTGCCGAGGAATCCAGCACCACGCCAAAACCATGCTCCGTGGCATACGACTGGAGAACGCCGTAGACCTTCTCTGCGAGTTGCTGATAAGCCTGCTGCATCTGCTGCTGGTAATCGCTCGAAGCGTCCTCGCCGTCGCGCTGCAGGCTCTTTTCCTTTTCATCGATCGTCTGGGTACGGGTTTGGCGCTCGGCATCGCTAAGCTTGCTGCCGTCTGCCTGAAGTTGCTTCTTCAGGGCATCGATCGCATCGGCTTCTGTCTTAAGCTGGGTTCGCTTCGGATCGAATTTTTTCTGCAGCTCTGCAATGTTCCGCTTGCCCTCATTTGTCTGAAAGACAGCGGCCTCGAAGTTGATGACAGCTACTTTTGTGGTGCCAGTGGTCGCCGCGGGGGCAGCAGCCGTCTGCGCGATTGCGCTCAGGCCAAGCCCTGCAACGAGCAGGCATGTTATAGGAAACGAACGCGACAATACACGCTTCATGTGAATCAAAAATTCCTCCGGTTTGAGTGAGATCGCCCGCGCTTGCGGAAGCGAACTTCGCTTCCTGATCTACCTGCTGCGTAGTTCGTAGAGGCGGATTCCAAGCCTGAAAGGCCTGGAAGGCAAGACGAGACACGGTCAGAAGACATTCTCAGGAACTGAGCCGAATTATAGGTGTGGGGTGCATCAGCGTCAATGCCATCCCCGAGGATTTAATAGTGATCCGCCTCAACAAATTTCAGACACTAAGATCGGCGCAACAGCCAGTATCCCAGCCACGCGCGGATTCAGGTACCGAGGCTGGCAGAGAGTCCACCTGCGCAGCCAGAGCTAGAACGTTGTGCTCACCGCCAGGCGGAACGTCTTACGCGGTTCGCGGAGCTGATACAGCGACCCATATGCCTGCTGGGACTGCGCATAGCTGTAATCGCCCGCTCCTCCCGCCGGGAACATGCTGCGGGTAATAAGGTCCTGGGAATAGAAGTCCTTCTCCAGCCGCAATGGGTTGTAGGCATAATACAGCCGGAATGGCGCATGGATGATCGGCATCATCACATCCAGTTCAGCGCCCGACGACATGCGCGGAACGTAGTTGGTACCGTCAATGGGGTCGATCGTATGGCTGAAGGCAATCGGCACCCCTCCCTGACAGGCCCCATTGTTGTAGTTCGGGCAGCCATAAAGAGGCGAATTCAGAATTGCGATACCCTCCGGGCTCTGTTTCAACTGACTTTTGAACACTGCCATATCCATGCCGAAGTCGTCGAAGATATTGAAGCTGACCGTCCGCGCATAGATCGGAATCCGGTATTCAAAGTTCGAGGTAAAGCTCGTGTCGCCGCCGATGGACGCAATGCCGTAAACCGGGATAGGGACCTGGATCGCGCCCAGGCTGGGATTGGTCGGATCGCGCGGGACGGTGCTGCCATCGGGGTTCGTCAGGTTGAATAGCACGCGAGTCGGGACAAAACCATAAGGTGTCGCCGAGCGGATGTCGAATCCACGCAGATCCGCCTCGCCACCAGTGTAGAAGCGGCTGAACGGCGGGGCCACGTCGCCACTGATGCCACGGATGTACTCTGCCTGCAAACGGAAGGCAAATGTATTCCGCCCTTCTGAATTGAACTTCAGGCCTTTAATCGGATGGAAGCTCTTGTACTCAACCAGCGGCTGGATGTAACGAACATTCCCCCAAATTCCCGCAACTGCCAGATCGGCGGAAATCTCATGGCCGCTATGCGGCAGATAAGAAGCGTCCAGCTTATTCTCACTGAAGCTGAACATTAGTGAGCTTGTCAGAATGCCGTCGAGCGCGTTCTGCCCCTGAATGCCGCTGCGGAAGGACAGCGTCTGGAAGAAGTTGCTGGAGGCCGCGCTGTAAGTTGTAACCGACGCCCTATTCAGGCTGTAGGTAACACCCAGGCGCTTAAAGCTATGGCGGATCGGATAACTTCCCGAAACCGTAAATCCAGTTGAGGTCTGGTCGTACTTCTGTAGCAATGACTGCGTCGCGTTCGACAAATTAGCCGGGTTGCCTCCAGCCAGCTTGTAGTTTTTCGTCGCGTTGTAGTCGTACTTGCTGTTGAAGACCTGGAAACCTAAATTGAGCGGACGATTATGCACATACGGTTCGTTGAACCCGAAGCGTAACTGGCGCGAAACATCGCCCACGTTGCCCTGCAGCGTGAGCGTCTCACCCAGGCCAAGGAAGTTATTGGTCTGATAATTGATGCCCAGGAAGGAGCCTCCCAGGCCGCTCACGCCGCCATTCAGGCCAATCGAGTTCTTGCCCTTTTCCGTGACCTTCAGCAGAAGATCGACCGTGCCGTTTTCGGCGTTCTGGTGTGTCTCGGAATCCTGATCCACCTTCAGCGGATTGAAATAATCCAGCTGATTCAGCCGCATAATACTCAGCTCCCACAGCTTGCTGTTGTAGACCTGGCCCTCCTGCAGCGCCAGCTCGCGCCTGATCACAAAGTCGCGCGTCACCGTGTTGCCCTGGAACTCAATATGGGAGACATAAAACGGCTTGCCTTCGTCAATGTCCACGTTAAAGCTCACCGTATGCTTGGCTTCATCTACAGTGGGCGTCGGAATTCCGGTGAAGTTGATATAGCCCAGCGTGCCATAGGCCTTTTGCAGGTTCTCCAGGCCCTTGGCGAATTGTGTGCGGTTGAACCAGTCGCCGTCCTTCTCAGGAAACTGCGCGCGCAGCGCCTTCACATTCCTCACCGTCTTGTTGCCGGTAAAGGTAATGCCAGTCAGCCGGTAGCGTCCACCCTCTTCAACTGGCATCGTAATATCGATCCGCTTGCCCTTCTTGGGCCGGAACGTAAACAGAGACAGTCCAGTCTCGCTGCGCAGATGCGTCTGCGGATCGCCTACATTGGCGCGGAAGTAACCCCGGTCCTCGTAAGCCGCACGCACGCGCTCAGAGTCTTCTTCCAGCTTGCTCGCGTCGTAAACGCGCGGGAACAGGTTCTCCAGGAAGATCGAGTGCGGAATGCCGATCGGGCGCAGGTTCCTCATTGCCGCCCGCAGGGTGCGTGAATTCAGATGCTCATTCCCCGTGAACTGTATCTTGCCCACCATCACCCGCGGGCCTTCCTTCACAATGAAGTTCACCTGGACCGACGCCGGCGGAATCCTCTTGATGTCAGGCCTGATCGTGGCGAACTGGTGTCCATGTTCGCTCAGCATCTCTTTAATAACGTCTATGGCGCGCGCAATTCGCGTCGGGTCGTACTTGCTCTCAACCGAGATGCCGACCTTCTCCTTCTTGAAGCGGTCCAGTACGTCCGACACCGTAACCGAGTTCAGGCCCTTGTAATTGATCTCCCGGATGGTCGGCTCTTCCGTCACATACACGTCAAGAATGACCCCTTTTAGAGTGTCTTCCTTCTCGATGCGGACATACTCGAAATAGCCTGTATTCCAGAGCGAGTTGAAGTCGCGCTCCACCGTCAGCGGGTCATAGGTCTCATTCACCCGGCTGAACATGCGGGCTAGAATTGTCTCTTTCGGAATCTCGCGGTTGCCAATCACGCGAATCTGAATGATCGTGTTGCTCTGTTGCGCCCATGCCGAAAGCGGCACAAGGCAGCAAATCAAGAGGAACAATTGCAGCGTGCGGCGCATGGAACGGCGCAAACTCTGGCTCGGTTGGATTGGAGAGCTTACGCTCTCACGTTCGACGGGAAAAATATGCACACCCTCACTGCAAAAAATCAGGCCAATCCTGCGCAAAATGCGATTATATGTGACGGAGGGGGTAGACCCCAACTCCGTGTTTCCATTGAGCTGCCAATTGAGCATCAGACGGCAGCCGCTACCCATGCGTGAGCATGGTCAACTCTCAAGTTCCGCGTGGATTTCGTACCCGCCTCCGCTCCAGCGAATCGCGAGTACATTAGGCCTGCAGCACACCCGGCAATCCTCAACATAGGTCTGTGTACTGCCACCCGATTCATCCACAACCGTCTCATTCCACTCTCCACACTTGGCGCATTGGAAGCCAGCCTCAAACGGCATCGCAATCAACCCCGCCCAGCCAGAAAAATCCGTACAGACAATCCGCTTCTTAGTCTAAATGGAAATGTGCCATTCAGGAGCGCGATTTGCCTCCACGCGTTCCCTTTAGCTTCCTGACCTCGACCAAAGTCAAATAAAACGTATGGCCGCCGCTTCATTGGATACAGCAGCCGATCCAGGTACTTCGCCACCTTGCCGCACAAAAACCCTCGTGTCACCGGATGGTTCGGATCTCCCTGAATGCGCGTAGCCTTCCCCACCTCGTCAATCGTGACAAGAATGCCGCAGGAGTCCGGGCAGTCATGCGAGCAAACAGAATGAACTGTGCGGGAAGCCATGGTCTATTGTAGGCTTAGCGCTGCGGCAGCCGAGAGGATCCGTTGCCCTTTGATTGTCAGGAGGAAACAGGTGCGCGCTCTCCGTTTCAGCACGCTTTTCTGCTGCGTCGCCCTGTTCTGCAGCGCAGCTTTTGCTCAAAATTCCGCCGCAGGCTCAGGCAAAGACTCAGCCGCCATCATCCAGGTCCTCGAAAATCAACAGTCCGCATGGAACCGCGGCGACATCGACACCTTCATGCACGGCTACAACAACTCACCCGAGACGACCTTCATCGGCAAAACCATCTCGAAAGGCTACCAGCCCATCCTCGATCGCTATAAAAAGAGCTATGCCACGCCCGCAGCCATGGGGAAACTCGATTTCTCCGGCCTGATTGTGAAAATGCTTGGCAAAAACTACGCCGTCGTCACCGGAAAGTTTCATCTCGCCCGTACCACTGCCGGCGGCGGAGACTCGAGCGGCGTCTTCTCCCTCATCTTCGAGCGGGAACCCGAAGGCTGGCTCATCATCCTCGACCACACTTCAAAGAGCTAAAGCAAAAGCCGCTGCATCGCAGCGGCCTTCAGCTTCACAAGTTTTGCTCCGCTACTACCCGTGCGGCCAATACCAGAGCTTTATCTGAGCCCTGAGCCTTGTGCCCTATACCTGCATGACTTCGGCTTCTTTCCTCTTGCTCATCTCTTCCATGCGCCGAATCTCGTCGTCCGTAAGCTTCTGCATCTCTTCGAGAGCGCGCTTTTCCTCGTCTTCGGAGATGGTCTTGTCCTTCGCCGCCTTCTTGATCACGTCATTGCCGTCGCGGCGAATGTTCCGCACGGCAGTCCTGTGGTCTTCCAGCACTCGATTCAGGTGCTTCACTACCTCGCGCCGCCGCTCCTCCGTCATCGGAGGCACAGGCACCCGCACCACCTTGCCGTCGTTCTGCGGATTGAACCCCAGGTCTGACGTCCGCAGCGCCTTTTCAATCTCGCCGATAATGCTCGGGTCCCACGGCTGAATCACAATCATGTTTGCGTCCGGAGTCGTCAGTTGTCCTACCTGATTCAGCGGAGTCGGCGTACCGTAATAATCCACGCGCACCTGGTCCAGCATCTGGATTGAAGCCCGTCCCGTCCGCGTCGAGGCCAGGTTCACCTGAAAATCCTGTACCGCCTTGTCCATGCGCGCCTTGAGCTGGTGGTGTGTGTCCTTGAGCGCGGGAATACCCGCCATAACCGAGGGTGCCATTGTCTCTACCGTCCTTCCGGTGCAGTGTCCAAAGTGAGTATTGTAATCGCGCGCGAGGGGACTAGACCAACACTTGCACACTCCCGGCCGCAGCGTCCGCCTGCTCATGCGCATGATACGACGATCGCACGAGAGGCCCCGACTCTACATGCCGGAAACCCATCCGCAGAGCCTCCAGCTTCATGAACTCGAACTCTTCCGGCGTGTAGTACCGAGCCATTGGCAAATGGTCCTTCGAGGGACGCAGATACTGCCCAATCGTCAACACATTCACGCCCACATTGGCCAGGTCGCGATAAACGTCGAGCAATTCGTGCATCTCTTCGCCCAACCCCACCATCACGCCCGACTTGGTAATAACGCTCGAATCAAGTTGCTTGGAAAACTCCAGCAGCCGCAGCGTCCGCTCATACCGCGCGCCCGAGCGCACCGCGCGATACAGTCGCGGCACCGACTCCGTATTGTGGTTGAGAATCTCCGGATGCGCATCCACCACAATCCGGATCGCGTCCTCATTCCCCTGAAAGTCAGGAATCAACACCTCAACCTGGCACCCGGGAGCCTGCCGCCGGATCTCCTCGATTACCATCGCAAACGCCCGCGCCCCGCCCAGCACATCGTCATCGCGATTCACGCTGGTAATCACAGCAAACTTCAACCCCAGCTGAGCGACCGCCTCGGCAACGCGGCGCGGCTCGTCAAAATCAATCGCCTCGGGCCTTCCCTTGGGCACCGCGCAAAACCCGCACCGCCGCGTGCAAAGATTGCCCAACATCATGAACGTGGCCGTCTTATGGTTCCAGCACTCGCCAATATTCGGGCAATGCGCACTCTCACACACCGTATGCAGATTCAGATCGCGAGCCAGTTTCTTCAGGCTGTGATAGTTCTCGCCCACCGGAGCCCGGGCCTTCAGCCACTCCGGTTTGGCAACAGGACGCTTCGGCGCAAGGTCAATCTGGACAAGTTCCACGGCGGTTGCCATAACATTTTATTGTAGCTGGTGAAGCGGTCAGGTATGGATCGGTCAGCCCCTACTTCTCAGCAAGAGCCTTGTGAATCGCCTCATCCAGCGAGCCGAAACCGTCGGCGTCGTAACCTACACTCTGAAACACGATCTTCCCATGCCGATCCACCACATACGTGCGCGGAATTCCTGAATCCGCAAACTTCGCATAGACCAATCGATGGGGATCGTATGCCAGCGGGAAAGTATATGTGGGATGCTTCAGCTGGAACTCGGAGACAGTTTCCTTCGACTGCTCTCGCGCAATCGCAACCATCGCGAAATCCGGAGAAGATTTGTACTTCTCCCAGATCTCTTTCTCCAGTCTCGGCATCTCCACCTGGCACGGTCCACACCACGTCGCCCAGAAGTTCACCACGACAACTTTTCCCTTTTCACTCGCTAGAGAGAACGTAGCGCCGGAAGTCTCCTGCACCGAGATGGCAGGCATTTTGTCCCCCACCTTGGTGTGTGCCGCAGTGTCGGCGTCGCTATCGGAGCTCTGAGCATTGGCCAAACCGCCCAGCAGCACGAGCGCGCACACCAGCACAAGAGCAAATTTCTTCATCGATTGACCGGTCGAAATTCTCATCGTCATGTGCCTCTCACGCTAACCGCTTCTTAGCCGACCAGACTTTAGCTGTCCGCTTCACCAGCCAACCGCTTCCTAGCTGCCTCACTTCACCCGCTCCAGCACCTCGGGCCGGATCAGATAAAGGAAGAACACCAGATTCACTGTCACCATCACAATCATCGATGTCTGGTGAAACCGCAGCAGCACGAACATGCCGTAGCTCATCGAAAGAAACGCGGCTGCCAGTGTAAGCGCCCATCCCCATCGCCGCAGCCTCAGCAATCCATTCGCGGCCACAGCAAAAATTACGCACAGGATCAGGGCGAACGGCGGCAGCCGATGCAGAATCACGCCCACCAGCCCCAACCCGCACAGCGCCAGCATCCACAGGCAGATCACCGCCATCCCCGGCAGCAGCCCCTTGGCCGCGTCCGGTTTCGCGTCAGTCCTTGTGGTCGGCTTTTTCGTTTGCAGCTCAGTCATAGCGTGTGCAGATAGGCCAGCAGATCTCTCAACTGCTGCTCATCCATCGTATTGCCAAACGCCGGCATCATGCCATGCCCATGCAGAATCACATCCGACACGCGGTCATCATTCGCCGGAGCGCCGCTCGGCAGGTATTGCTCTTTGTAAAGCCCCTGCAGTCCCGGCCCGTGCAGCGACCGCTCGTCGTTCGCGTGGTGGCAGCGCGCGCAGTCCGACTCGAAAACGTGATAACCGCTCATCTCCTGCGAAGTCAGCTGGCTCAACGGCTTCGACGGAGGCAGCGAAGGACGGCACCCGGTAAGGATAAACAGGGCAATCGCGACAGGAATCAATTTGCGAGTTGAAATCCGAGTTGAAATCAAGGGGGTCACTTGCAATGATAGCGAACTCAAATCCCGCTACCAAAGCGGTCCACCGATTTCAACTCAGGAATGCCGGAAAGCATGCTTCGGAGGAGGCGCAGTCGCCAGCGCCGCGACAATTTTATCCAGGGCCTCGCGCGCGGCCCTGCTCCCCGGGCCATGATCGTTGCACAGAATCGAAAATACCAGCGTCTTCCCGCTCGTGGTGGTCAGATAACCGCTCAGCGTATTCACGCCCGATATGGTGCCCGTCTTTGCAAACACATTGCCTTTGAGCGGAGGCTGAGTAAACCGGTCGTCCAGTGTGCCGTCCACGCCGCCTATAGGCAGGCTCGCGCGATACTCCGCGCCCCAGCTCTGTCGCGCCGCATACACCAGCAGCTGCGTAAACGCCCGCGGAGTAATCAAGTCCTGCGGCGAAAGCCCCGATCCGTCATAAAATGCAAAATCGTCCGGATCAACCCCGGCGCTGATCAAAAACTGCCGCGCCACTCTCGCGCCCTGCGCAACCGATCCATCTCCGCCCTCCAGCCGCCCCAGCGCGCGCAGGTAAAGCTCCGCATGCAGGTTCTGGCTCACCTTGAGCGTTACTGTAATGTCCAGCTCAAACGGCGGCGAAACGTGCGTGGCCAGCACCTGCATCCCGTTTGCCGGAGGCTCAATCGTCTTGATCGCCAGCGGATGCAGCACCAGCGGCTCAACCACCTCAGCGCGATAATCTTCGGTGTCCGTCGACAGCCGATGTTCCGCCCGTGCCTCGCCCTTCACCGTGATCCCGCGCGCCAGCAGCATCTGCCGCAGCGCCGTCGCCGCATACTCAGCCGGGTCCTGGATGGCCAGCCCGACGTGCAGCCCAGTCTCATTCACCGTCCCAAACAGGCGCACAACCTTCGATCCCAGCGCGCGATCAATCCCCGAGTCCGCTTCCGCGCGTCCCGGCAACACCTTCAGCGAATTTTCCAGCTTGTAATACGGCGTGTCAGGATTCCACACCGGCTGCCCATCGGCCCCAATATTCAGGGACACCACATTGTCATTCACCGTCAGCGCGGAAACCGGCGCACCGTAGTCCCATAACAGGTCGTCCCACTCCCAACCGCCGCCATAAGGCTCCCACGGAAACCACGAGTCATCGCCGACAATATCACCATCAATCACCTTCACGCCGCGCGCCGCAATCTGGTCCGCCATGCTCGCCAGCGCCGCCAGCGAAGGATTCGGCCGCTCGGTCTTTTCCTCATACGGGTAGCTCCGCCCCGATATCGTAGGATCGCCCGCGCCCAACAGAGTGATATCTCCATGCAGCTCCCCCGCGCTGTCCGTGGGCGCTGTCGTCACCGCAGCCGTCGTCCACGTCGTCCCAGGAGGCAGCAGCGACAGGGCCGCCGCCGCCGTCGTCAACTTTGCATTCGACGCCGGCTGGAACAGCTGCCCGTCGTTGTAGGCATACACTGGAGCACCGTCCAGTGTAACCACGGAAATTCCCCAGTGGTCCCGCGTCACCGCGGGATCATGCAGAATAGCGTCGATCTCCGCCACCATATTCTGCTTTGCCCGGTGCTTCGCCGCTTTGTGGTGATGAAGCGGGGATGCCATACCCGGCAGCTCCGCAAGCAGTAGCCCACAAGCCAATAGAAAACAAAAGGTGAAGGTGCGTCTGCGAATCGATCTCATCTCTGCATTCATGTCTGCGCGGAGTGTAGCATTTCAGTCAAGATGACCCTGCTGCGCCGCGACGAATTTCTATGGCAACTGCGCACGCAGTCCCTTGCCCTGGGCCAGCGCACGCTCGTCATGGGCATCCTCAACGTCACACCTGACTCTTTCTCCGACGGCGGCCGCTTTCAATATCCGGAAACAGCCGCAGCCGACGCCCTGCGCATGTTCGAGCAGGGCGCGGACATCATCGACATCGGCGGCGAATCCACGCGCCCGGGCAGGCACAAGGCCGTATCGGCAGAAGAAGAGCAGCGGCGCGTGCTGCCGGTCATCCAGGCCATCCTCAAGGTGCGTCCCGGCGCCCTGCTCTCTATCGATACCTGGAAGTCCTCAACCGCCCAGGCCGCCGTAAACGCCGGAGCCGAAATCGTGAACGACATCAGCGCCTTCGACTGGGACCAGGAAATGGCTCCAGCCTGCGCGCACCTCAATTGTGGAATTGTCCTCATGCATGCGCGCGGACGCTCCGCCGAGTGGCGCAGCCTGCCGCCGCTGGCCGGGGATGAGGTGCTGCCGCTCGTAAAAGCCGGCCTGGCGAAAAGCCTCAAGACCGCCATCGCCGCAGGCATAGAGCGAAACCGCATCGTGCTCGACCCCGGCTACGGCTTCGGCAAAACCTTCGGCGAAAATTACCCGCTCCTGGCCCATCAGGACGAGCTGCGCTCGCTCGGCCAGCCCATCCTCGCCGGACTCTCCCGCAAGTCTTTCCTGGGCCGGGTGCTCGCCCCGCTGCACAAGGGTGCGGACGCGCCCATCAGCGAGCGTGGCAACGCCTCCCTGGCCGCCACCACGGCCGCCATTCTCAACGGAGCCCACATCGTCCGAGTCCACGATGTCCGCTCCGCGGTCGAAGCCGCCCACATCGCCGACGCCATTCTGAACGGTGTGTGAGTGCGGCAAAAGTCGCTCAGAAAAAGTTAATTCATAGTAAATAAAAGAGTTAACGGCATTCAATTTCCGCCTAGATGGCGGGGAAATCTATGCTGCAAAGCAAAGGCCGCGATCTCTCGCGGCCTTCATGCTTGCTGTTCAGCACACCCTTATGCGGCGGTCGTCTTCGCCAAAGTTGCCTTGGCCTGCTCCACCAGGGCCGTAAAGCCCGCTGCGTCGTTTACGGCAATGTCCGCCAGAATCTTGCGGTCCAGCTCCACTCCTGCGGCCTTCAGGCCATGAATCAGTTGCGAGTAGCTGATGCCGTTGATCTTGGCGGCGGCGTTGATGCGCACAATCCACAGCGAGCGGTACTGCCGCTTCTTCTGCTTGCGGCCGCTGTAGGCGAACTTCAGTCCGCGCTCGACCGCTTCCTGCGCTGCCTGGTACAGCTTTGATTTTGTAAGGAAATAACCGCTTGCGCGTTTCAGAATCTTCTTGCGGCGGTCGTTGCGTTTGGTTCCACGTTTTACGCGGGGCATCTCGTGTTTCTCCTTTTTTACTTACTGTCAGGCGGCTGAAGGCAGGAGCTTTCGCTTTTTACCTCTTCACTCGCTCGGTTTCCCTGATCGCTCGGCTATTCATCCGCCGGGGGCCGTGTTGCAAGGCCCGTAATCCCTGTGCGCCGGGTATGTACCCAAGCGCAAAGAATTAGATCAGGCGTAGGGAATCATGCGCGCAACCTTCTTGTAGTCGGCGTCCGAAACCAGCGTGCTGTGAGCCAGTTTGCGCTTGGTCTTGGTCTCCTTCGACGTAAGGATGTGACGCATCTTCGACTGGCCGCGAACAATTTTGCCAGTGCCAGTCTTCTTGAAGCGCTTCGCAGCGCCCCGGTGTGTCTTCAATTTGGGCATGGTTTTCCTGCTTGAATCGGCGTACTTACAACTTTTCCAAGTATACGGGAATCATCCCCGCCTGACCAGCCGTTCCCATCCTTAATCTTCGCTCAGTGAGAAGCCTGCTGAGGATTGTTGGGAGCCTCCATGTCTTTGACAAACGCCTGATCCACATCCTGGAACAATTGTAGCGAGACTCGATATTCACGCATCGCGTTGTCCGGCTGGTGGTTGGCTGCATAGGCGTCGGTCAGTGTTTCGTGCGCGTAGAGCAAATCCGGATCGAGCGCGACGGCCACCTCTCCCTGCGCCACGGCCTGAGCGTTTTTGCGTTGCCGAAGGAGGGTTAATGCCATCACAAGGTGGCTGGCCGAGGCAACGCTTTTCGCGGAGAAATCGCCGTCGAATTCCAGAATCTCGCCCGCGATCACATGCGCGGGACGCATCTTCGTGAATTGCAGGTAAGGGTTCATTGCCGGCGCCCCCCAGAATGACCCTGCAATCTCCTCAGAGCTGATAAAGACCGGCCCCTGGAGATCCGCCGGAACCGCCTGCTGCCTGCCGGTATCAGACAGCATCACGAAAAAGGTCGGCAGTTGTTTGCAGGGTATCTGGAAGTCCTGCGGGTTGGATAGAGCAGAGTAAGCAAGCCAGCAGCTTGTGATGTGATGCTTCACGATGTATGCGTGAAGCGCCTTCAACCCTCCGCCCCAGCCTACATTCGAGTCTGACAACATACGATGCGTTGCCGACGGACCGCCGACGATTTCATTCGAATAGGGCAGATAATTCGGAAACGCGCGCAGGGAAGAAACGACGTGCAGGGCGAAGAGAATCGATACCGCCCAGGCCCATCCCCGCGAGCGATGCGCAAAACTCACTGCGGAAGCCGCCGCCAGCACAAATAGGAAAGGCATTACCGGTATCAGGTGCCGGATGCCGATGTCCAGCTTCGACAGAACGGCCACGCCGCCATACGCAACTGCCGGAACCAGCAGAAACAGCGTCTCGCGCAGCCGCTCGCGTCGCCAGATGTCCTGTGCGAAGGGTATTAACAGAAGCAGCAGCAGGAAGCCTATCGTCATTTTGATGAGAAAGGCTGACGGAAAGTAATACCAGCGTCCCTGCGGATAGATTTTCCCGAACAGGTACATTTCCCGCCCCTGATTGCTTAGGATGGTCACGTCCGTCAGCCCGAACAGATACGATTCCGGCAAAAGATGATGGCGCTCGGCGAAAGCGATTACCCGCCGCTCGAATGGATGATGCAGGCTTTGCAGGTAAACCGCCGTGGGCGGCGTAATCTGCTTGCCGTCCGGCCTGGCCGCATAGCGAAATCCATAAAATGCCCACAGGATGGCGACCGACACCAGGCCAATCACGATCAAAGCCCCGGCAAGCCGCAGCGCGTAACGCAAACGCCCGCCTGTCGCGCCCTCGTCCGCCTGCCGCTTGCGGAGCACGATCTCAACCACGCAGAGCAGAAGGAGCAGCGGGAAGATAATCAGCGCCGAGTGCTTTGCCGCCAACGCCAGTCCCGCCGCCAGCGCGCACACGCCCAGCCGCGCCCAGGATGGCCGCTTTCCATAGCGATAAAAGGCGTAAACGGTTGCGAAAATAAAGCACGTCGCCCCGATATCCGTCCCAATCAACGGACCGTTCGCAATCATGTCCGGATCAAACGCAAAGAGCGCTAGCGCAAACAGCGCAGTTCCGCGCCCGAACATTTCATAGGCCGCCAACACGATCAGCAGCCCCAGCAGAAACGCGAACACGCTCACCGCCACGCGGGAATGCGCCAGCAACGCCTGCGCATCGGGATGAGAAAGAAGCTCTATCCCTCCCATTGCGGAGGCGGCACGGAAGAAGATATCCATCGGCGGCGGATAAGGCGGCTTGTCGACGAGCAGCGGCAGGGTTGCCACCAGCTTCACCAGCGGCGGATGCTCCGGATTGACGCCGTAATCCCTATGCAGCCAGTAGGAATAGCCGGCATAGAGGTGCGCCGGCTCATCAAAGGTCTGTGATTCCTGACGGGCGGACAGAAACAACTCTGCTGCAAAGACCAGACACAGCAGAATCGCTATCGGGAGAAACCAATTCGACAGCCCCCGCAACGACGACCGCCCCAAGGACATGCTTCAACCTCCACAGCGTGAATTTATTTGTCAGGCTCGCCTGTTTTGCAGAACCCCGGCACTACCGGAGCCTGGAAAGAGAGGACAGCAGGTGCATCTGTGAGTCCAAGCCAATTTAGTTTGTGTTACATACAATTGCAATGAAAAATTATCCAGCGGCGAAAAGAGACGGCATGGGAAGTTGCGATCCAGCAAACCGACCTAAAGTAATACCCGCTGGCGGCCAGAATCCACTTTCCCGCCCAAACCCGCCCCAGGTTTAAGCGAAAATCCACCTATGGGCGTCAACAACCTCACCTACAGCAAAGACGGCCTGCACCTCACCCAGCTCTTCGAGGGCGACATCCTGACAGCCTACAAGGACCTGCGCGGCATCTGGACTATCGGTTACGGCCATACCGCCAATGTGCACCCCGGCCAAGCCATCACGCGGGAGCAGGCCGCGGCTTACCTCGCGAGCGACATCCAGACCGCCGCCCATTGCGTCAACGAAGTCGTCTCCATAAAGCTCACCCAGCCCCAGTTCGACTCGCTCGTCGACTTCGCCTTCAACCTCGGCATCACCAGCTTCCGCCACTCCACGCTGCTCAAGGACATCAACGCCGGACGCTTTCCCGAAGCCCTTGCCCAGTTCAAATTGTGGGATCACTGCGGAGGCGTAGTCGACGCCGGCCTGCTCCGCCGCCGCAACGCGGAAGCCGCCGAATTCAGTGGAGACATCGGAGACGTGACCGCCTCCATGCTCCTCGTCTGATCGCCTGAAAGGCCCTGCCCGCAAAAATTTGAGGCCGCCATTAGGCGGCCTCAAACAATGTACTTAATAGTAGCTAAACAACTTACAGCGCTGGATGCAGGAGGGGGTAAAGGGCGCTGACCTACTCCGTAACCGTATCCACAAACGCCTTCAGCTTTCTAGACCGCGAAGGGTGCCGCAGCTTCCGGAGCGCCTTGGCCTCGATCTGCCGGATGCGCTCGCGCGTCACCTGGAAGCTCTGGCCAACCTCTTCCAGCGTATGCTCCGAGCCGTCTTCCAGCCCAAACCGCATCTTGATAACGCGCTCTTCCCGCGGCGTCAGCGTGCGCAGCACCTGCGACGTGTACTCCTTCAGGTTCACGCTGATCACCGCGTCCGACGGCGAAACCGCCCCGCGGTCTTCAATAAAGTCGCCGAGGTGCGAATCTTCTTCTTCGCCGATCGGCGTTTCCAGCGAAATCGGCTCCTGCGCAATCTTCAGCACCTTGCGTACCTTGGACACAGGAATATCCATCCGTCGGGCTATTTCCTCGGAGGTAGGCTCGCGACCGAGCTCCTGCACCAGCTGCCGCGATGTGCGAATCAGCTTGTTGATCGTCTCGATCATGTGCACCGGGATACGGATGGTCCTCGCCTGGTCGGCAATGGCGCGTGTAATCGCCTGCCGAATCCACCATGTCGCATAGGTCGAGAATTTATACCCGCGCCGGTACTCGAACTTGTCCACGGCCTTCATCAGGCCGATGTTGCCTTCCTGAATCAGATCCAGGAACTGCAGTCCGCGGTTCGTGTACTTCTTCGCAATCGAAACCACCAGTCGCAGGTTCGCCTCAATCAGCTCGCGCTTGGCGTGCTCGGCGTCCATATCGCCCTGGATCATCTCGCGCTGCGTGCGCTTGAGCTCGGCAATCGAAACGCCGGCTTCCTGCTCCAGCTTCTCGAGATCGATCTTGCAGTTCTTCTGCTGCCGCCGGTACTCCTTCTTCAGCTCTTCGCTCTTCGATTGGTCGAACTTCTGGTCCAGCGTGCGAATCTGCCGTTCCAGCGTCCGCATTACGTCTACGGTCTTGTTCAGCTTGTCCAGCAACCGCTTGCGCTCAAGGTTTGTGTACTTCAGCTCGCGCACCACACGCGAAACCAGCACCTTCTCACGCGCAATTGCCCAGCGCGTCTTGCGGTGCTCGCGGGCCTTGGTCTTGATGTTGATGGTGGCCAGCTTCTCTTCGAGCGTTGTGGCCTTTTTCTGGTGCTTTACCAGCCCATCGATCTTGTTGATGGTCTGCCGCACGCGCGCCTGCAGAATCTCTTCCGTGATCTCCTCTTCGTCGAAGATCACCACTTCCTTCACATTGCGCACGCCGCGCTTCAGGTCTTCGCCCAGCGCAATAATCTCGCGAATCACGATCGGCGAGCGCGAGATCGCCTTCATGACCCTTAGTTGCCCGCGCTCGATGCGCTTGGCAATCTCAACTTCGCCTTCGCGCGTCAGCAGCGGAACTGTACCCATCTCGCGCAGGTACATGCGCACCGGGTCGTTGGTCTTCTCCAGCGTGCCGGGAGTCAGGTCGAGCTCAACATCCTCGCCCTCGTCGCCTTCGGCTTCAAAAGCATCCGCCTTTGGGCCGCCCTCGAGC